>JAFTMH010000001.1 GCA_017452445.1 Clostridia bacterium | reverse complement strand
TCCTAAGGTAGAGACATTCCTTGTCAGGTAAGTTCTGACCCGCATGAATGGCGTAACGAGTTGGGAGCTGTCTCAACAGGAGATCCGGCGAAATTGAAGTATGCGTGAAGATGCGTATTACCCGCGACTAGACGGAAAGACCCCGTAGAGCTTTACTGTAATTTGACATTGAGTTTTGAATTATGATGTACAGGATAAGTGGGAGGCGATGAAGCGAGTTCGTTAGGATTCGCAGAGCCATCCTTGGGATACCACTCTTTGTGATTTGGAATTCTAACATAGTGCCGTTATCCGGGCTGTGGACAGTGTCTGATGGACAGTTTGACTGGGGCGGTCGCCTCCTAAAATGTAACGGAGGCGTTCAAAGGTTCCCTCAGGATGGTTGGAAACCATCTGTATAGAGTGCAAAGGCAGAAGGGAGCTTAACTGCGACACCTACAAGTGGAGCAGATAGGAAACTAGGACTTAGTGATCCGGCGGTTGAGTATGGAATTGCCGTCGCTTAACGGATAAAAGTTACCTCGGGGATAACAGGCTGATCTCCCCCAAGAGTTCACATCGACGGGGAAGGTTTGCACCTCGATGTCGGCTCATCACAAACTTGGGCTTGGAGAACTTCCCAAGGGTTCGGCTGTTCGCCGATTAAAGTGGCACGCGAGCTGGGTTCAGAACGTCGTGAGACAGTTCGGTCCCTATCTATCGTGGGCGTAGGATATTTGAGAGGGCTTGCTCCTAGTACGAGAGGACCGGAGTGAACGCACCGATGGTGCACCAGTTGTCACGCCAGTGGCACAGCTGGGTAGCTATGTGCGGTTGAGATAAACGCTGAAAGCATCTAAGCGTGAAACTTGCCTCAAGATTAGATATCCCATAACATAAGTTAGTAAGACCCCTTGCAGACCACAAGGTTGATAGGTCACATGTGGAAGCACAGCAATGTGTGTAGCTGAGTGATACTAATAGGTCGAGGGCTTAATCACGGATTTATTAGACTATTTTAATAACTCTCTTCTGAATATGTAGTTGTCAGAGAACTTTATATCTCTGTTTGAATATTGCCAATTCCTATCCTCCTTTTTTCAAAAATGGCAATATTCAAAATTATTTGTTAATACCACTTGACATCGCAAGATAAAAAGTGTTATTATACCATAACCAGTGGCGATAGAGAGAAGGTCCACCTGTTCTCATCCCGAACACAGAAGTTAAGCTTCTCATCGTCGAAAATACTTGGCTGGAGACGGTCCGGAAAAATAGAACACTGCTGGTTAATGTTAAAACTGACTGCATGAGGTCAGTTTTTTCTTTTTATTTAAGTTTTACATAAATGTCATCGCTCACCCTTGCAAGCAAGTTCGCTTTAGACATTTATCATCAAAGCATCCGCATGAGGGTGCTTTTTTGTTTTATATAAAGATTTTATTTTTGAAAAATTATATTGTTGCGACAATAAAAAACAGTGGTTGTTATGCCACTGTTTTATTTTTTGTGTATTCGTTGTGTCTTTTTAAGAATTTGTTTAACACTTTGCGATGTTTAAATTGATATAATCTGCTCTGGTTGAGTGCTTTGAAGAAGTATTTGATCTTTGCAGATATTTTTTTGTTTTTTGGTTTTGCCAAGTCTCTCTTTAATCTTTGTTTCAAGGATTTGAAACTTGATGTGCCTTTCACGATTATTGGATAATCTTTGATGAGTTCAAAGTCAATCAAAGTAAAAAGTTGCAAACTTTCCACAACATAAAGTTTGTTTGGATCTCGCATTTCAAGAAAGTGTAAGAAAAATTTGTTTATGTATTCTTTGAGAAGGTCGTTTTGGTCTTCGCTTTTGCAGTTATTCCACTTGTTGTCCACATTTTCAATAATCTCTGGGTGCTGTTGCAAAAAAGTGTCAAGGATATATTTACATTCTTCGCTGGTGTGTTTTGCATGGATAAGCCATTCTAGTTGAAAACAAGTTGCATTATGCTTCTCTGCTAATTGATTTGAAAGATAACTTTTTCCACTTCCAGACAATCCCATAACAAGAACAATGTTTGATTTGCTTGGAAAATCTTCAAAATTAATTTTGATGTCGTCTATGTTTTTGATTCTGTTTATTTTCATGGTTGCATTATAGCAAAACAAACAAAGTAAATGCAACCCTTTTGTAAAAATTATTATTTGATTGACATAATCTATGCAGTGTGGTATTTTGTAAGTAAGGAGGAAGTATGACATTAAATTATTATCTTACACAGCAACTGTTGGAAGGTTTTTTCAAAAATCCTGAAAATAAAAAGTTTTTTATTAAGACAATTGCACCAAATCCAAACAATGTGCAAATATTTATTGAAAAGGAAGCATACAATTGGGCTGTTGCAGACACTCATTATATGGAAACTGGTGAAAAATATGAGGGTGGTTTCAAAGAGTGGGAGTTTCCACCAGTGAGGATCACCGGAGATATTAAAAAAAGCAGTGAATGGAATGTTATATTTGTGCACTTTCCATCAGCATTTGTGTCAAGGACTCTTGATGCTTGTGCGATTGCAATTGCTTTCAAAGAAACTGAAAAACCAGAAGATTGTCCAGTGAGAATTTTTATTTATGAATTGGGTGTTTCTGCCACAACAGGACAATCACAATTTTATGCTTGCGAACGAGAAATTGAAACAGGAATACATCTTAATTATGGGTGTGTAGATCAATTTTCTATGCCACATTTTCACGAAACTGTTATGAAACAATTAAACAAATAACAACAATTTTTATGAAAACAGCAGTTATGCTGTTTTTTTATTTTGCAGAATTTTGAAATTGTCAAGGTTTTTGTCTTGACATCGATTTATTGCAGTGCTATAATGACAGCGAGTGGAGAGTTATCCACAATATAAGGAGTTTGTTTTAATGAACAAAAAAGTTTACGAAAAAATTAAACAAGAAATTATCGAAAAAGGCATCGCTGATGGTGGTTTGGTTGGTGTGGGCACAATCAACAATGTCAGCAAGTGGTCTTTTTTGACAGTGTTTTTGGGTTTTACTATGCAAAATCGAAGCGATTGTGACTATGCATTTTCTGTGATGGGCGACAGTTTGATTGTTGTTCCTTACAAACAAAAGACATTGTTTTACCAAGATGGATCGTCTATAAAAAAAGAAAACATCGCTTCTGCAAAGGTGCAAGTAAATTCATTTGTGTTCAAAACTGTTGATGGAAAGACAAGAAGATTTCAGATTTTGAAAGGCAAAGAGGATTTTAGAGGCATTGTTTCAGCACTAGGATTTGACAAAAAATAAAACCCAAAAATAATTGGGTTTTATTTTTTATTAAAAATAGTTGTTGACAAACTCAAATGTATATGCTACTATGGTAGCGTTCTAAAAAAGGAGGATTATGAAAAAGAACACAAAAAACAAGGCAAAAAAGCAGAAAAAGCTGAATTTGTTGTCTTATTTGTCCAGACACAAACTTGGCATTTCGCTGTACATTTTTGTCTATTTGGTGGCCAGTGCTTGTAGCATTTTGATGACAATCACTGCTGCAAATGCGATTGAAGTTATCTCCGACTCCGTTGCAAACTACTCGCTAGGTATACGATATTGCTTGTATTGCTTGGCTCTTATGGCTGTGCAAAGGGGTTGCTGGTATGCTTCTGGTTGGATTTATTCAAAAACTGCAGCAAAGATTATGGCAGAACTCAACTTGGATTTGGCAAAACAGTCGTTTAAGTTGAATTCTAAGACATTCAATGACCACGAAACAGGCACATTTGTGCAAAGAATTGTAAACGATCCAGAGAGAATCGTCGAATGTTTGGCTGATATGGTTGATGTTGTGACAGATATTATCACAAATGTAATTATGTTGGTTTACATTGCGACACTCAACTTCTGGGTTACACTTGTCTTCTTGGGAGCGATGGCTGTTGGAGTTATACTCGAATTGTATAGAGTAAAATTCAGAAGAAAAAACAAGCGAAACTTGCGAATCAAGAACGACAAAATTCACTCTCTCACAACTGAAATTGTCAGAAGTGAAAAGGACATCAAATCACTTGGCTTGGAAGAAAAATTGAGTCAAGTGTCTCGTAAAAACTATGAAGATTATAGAAATGCGAGAACAAAATACGAAATTGCCGATATGACTTTCTATTCAACAAGAAACTTTATCAGCGAAATCGTGGGTGTTTTGGTTTGCATTTTGGGTATTACCCTTATGGACAAAGGAACTTTAACACTTGGTGCATTTATGGTTATCTACTCAAACAGGGGATCACTTTCAAGACTTATTTGGAACTTTGGGGCAATCTCAAACTGGATTGTGGACATCAAAGTAAGCCACGAAAGAATGTTTGCTTTGTTTGATGAAGATGAATTTGTAACAGAAAAATTTGGTAAAATAAACAGAGAAAATGTTGTTGGAAACATCGAATTTAAGGGAGTTTCTTACACATTTAAGGAGTATGAATACAAGACTCCACAAGAACAAGAAGAAGATCAAAAGAAGCGAAAAAAGAAGAAAAAATCAAGAAAAAAGGCTTCAAAAACCCTTATTTCAGAGAACAAAATCTTCGACAACTTGTCATTTAAGGTCGAACCAAACACAACCGTTGCTTTCGTTGGAAAGTCTGGAAGTGGAAAGTCAACAATCCTTAATTTGATGTCAAAAATGTATGTTGCTGATGCCGGCGAAGTGCTTATTGACGGTGTTGACATCAATGATTTTGACAAAGAAACACTTAGAAGAACAATCTCACTTGTAAACCAATTTCCTTACATATTTGATATGACAATCAAAGAAAACTTGTTGCTTGCAAAAGCAGATGCGACTGATGAAGAAATTTTGGATTCAATCAAAAAAGCATCACTTGAAGAGTTTGTAAGTTCGTTGCCAAAAGGTATCGAAACAAAGGTTGGCGAAAGTGGTATCAAACTTTCTGGTGGACAAAAGCAAAGACTTGCTATTGCAAGAGCAATGCTTAGAAAATCAAACATTATCATCTTTGACGAAAGCACAAGTTCGCTTGACAACTTTGCACAAGAAGAAGTTAAGAAAAGCATCGATATGATGAAAGGAAAAAGCACAATTGTTATTGTTGCCCACAGACTTTCTACCATCAAAAATGTCGACAAAATCTTCTTCTTAAGTGAAGGAAAAATTGTAGACGAAGGCACATTTGAAGAATTGTTTGATAGAAACGAACAATTTAGACTTATGTTCTTGGCAGAAAACATCTAAGAAAATGCAAATAGAAAAAGACACGGATTTCCGTGTCTTTTTTGTTGCAAAAAATTGAAAAAGTTTAATTTTTTTGACTAAATTTATTGACATATAATGTGTTTTAGAGTATAATATGACAGTAACCGTTGATATTCCGGAATAGCTCAGCGGTGGAGCAGGCGGCTGTTAACCGCAAGGTCGTAGGTTCGAATCCTATTTCCGGAGCCACAAGGCACACTCAAAAGAGTGTGCTTTATTTTTTTATTTTATTTAGATTGTCCACTTATCCACAATTTTTAGAAAAGAAAATATTTTTTCACAGAAACATATTTGGTTGAATATGTTTTTTTGTTGCAAACTACGACAAGAAATAAGCGAGATATTTATGTTATTTTGTTGACTATTTGTCGTGTCAGGGGTAAACTTATAATAGACAAAAAGGAGAGTTTTGTTATGAAAAATAAGTTGGAAAAATATGGTCAACAACAATTGTTGAGATTTGAAAACGAACTTACAAAAGAGGAAAAAGATGCCCTTTACAAGCAGATAGAAAACCTTGATTTTTCTTATTTGCAGGTAGAAGAAACCGAGGCGAAAAGTGATCCGAAAACAGTGTCTCCAATCAAAGGAATGGAGATTGCAGAGATTGAAAAAAATAGAGAAAAATTTGAAAAAATTGGTTTAGAAGTGCTTGAAAATCAGCAATTAGCAGCCGTGCTTTTGGCAGGTGGAATGGGCACAAGACTTGGTTCTGACAAACCAAAAGGAGTGTTCAATATAGGCAAAACAAAAGATGTTTTTATCTTTCAAACACACTTTGAAACATTGCTTAAAGTTGTTGAAAAATGTGGAAAATGGATACCATTTTTCATTATGACAAGTGAGAAAAATCACGAGATTACAGTCGACTTTTTGAAAGAGCACGACTACTTTGGATATAACAAAGATTATGTTTGTTTTTATGTGCAAGAGATGGCTCCTTGTGTAGATTTTGATGGCAAAATTTTGCTTGAAGAAAAGGGGAAAGTTGCTACTTCTCCAAACGGAAATGGTGGCTGGTTTAGTTCGCTTTTGAAGGATAATCAAGCCAGAGAAATGCTCGAAAAATACGACATAAAGTGGATAAATATGTTTGGGGTAGACAATGTTTTGCAAGGCATTGCTGACCCAGTTTTTCTTGGTGCTGTGATTGATGGTGGTTACGAAATTGGTGCCAAGGTTGTGAAGAAAACTGTTGACACTGAAAAGGTGGGATTGTTCTGCAAAAAGAACGGCAGACCATCTATGATTGACTATGGTGATATGACCGAAGAAATGACAAAACAAAGAGATGAAACAGGTGATTTGGTTTACAAATACGGCAATGTGCTCAATTATTTATACGACATTGATTTGCTTTATAAATTTAAGGATCAAAAGTTGCCTGTGCATATAGTTACAAAGAAAGTTCCTTACATTGACGAAAATGGCAATTTGCTAAATCCAGAACAACCAAATGCTCACAAGTTTGAACTCTTTTCGCTTGATTTGTTTGAGTATGCAAAAGATTGTTTGCCTTTTGTCGTAGAAAGAGAAAAAGAGTTTGCTCCAATCAAAAACAAAGAAGGTGCAGATTCGGTCGCAACAGCACAAGCATTGCTTGAAAAAAATGGATATAAATTGTAAAAAATAATTCCATTTCACCCATAATAAAGGATTGTTATTGACAAAAATTTTCGGTGGGGGACAATAAAACCAGATAAAGGAGTTTATATGAAAAAGTTTGCAACAAGTTTTGCTTTGTGTATGCTTTTTGTGTTTGTTGCTTTGTCTCCACTTCTTATGACCGGATGTGGTGGAAAGAGCAAGTTAAACTGGGACGGGCTTACAATCGTAGGTTACAAAAATTATGAAAGCATAGGAGCTGTTTCTTTTGCAGAAGATGGCTCGGGCAGTGTTGTTTCTGCAAATAAAAAGCACGACAATGTCAAACTTGGAGGAAAGAAGAAAGACGGCAAGTTTGAGGAAGTTAAATTTGAAGATGAAGATGGTGATGTAACTAAACAAAAAGCAAAACTTCGCCACTTTGATGCATATACAAGATTTTCGTTTTTGTCGTTTACTACTGACCAATCCTGCGAATTTGTTGCACAAAACAAATATAAATATGCAGTGGCAAGCGAAGAAGGTATTTTTCATTATGGCTATGAAAGAACTTATTGGGAAGATGAATCAGAGACATATTTGTTTATTCTTGACAATAAAACCGGGAAAATCTACGACACAAGAGAGATTTATAAAGCAATTGCTGCAGAAAGTTTAGGTATGTTGGGCACGATAACTTTTTTGAATTCACACACTTTGGTTGATGACAAGTGTCCTGTTGATGAAGAGTTTTTGATGGTTGGTGCAGATGTATATGGAGCAGAATCTGGGAAATGTGAGTATAATGTTTTTCAAATAAATTTCAAAGATAAAAACCTTGAAATTGTTTATAGAATGAATGGCGAACAAATGCTTAATTTTTCTGGTCATGGCAGAGAACAAGTGGTAAAGGGTGATCGTTTTGGAAACCTTTTCAACAGCACTTGGACATATTATCAAAAAGTTGATGGAAAGTTTGTTCAATTGGAGGCAGGTGCTACATACCAATTGTGTGCAAATGATGTTTTTTATAAGCAAAAAGATGATAAAACATACTATCTCAATCGTCTTGGAGAATTTGTTGAAATTGAGTTAACTGGCGACTTGTTGCCAACTTCAGTAAAATATACCAGTGTGGGTGTGAGAGGTGCTGAATGGCTTGCAAATGTGGGAAACAAAATGCTCTTCGCAAAGCAATCTTCAAGATATGACCAAGAAGAGGGAGAAGTCTTGTATACAACTTCTATTTTGACTGCAACTTTGGAAGAAGGCCAACCTTGGAAATATACAACCGAAACAAAAGTTGTTTACGAAAATGGACATTCTGACTCAAATGCAACAATCTCTGGAACGAAGTCATTTGTTTATTTGGTAGAAAAAGGCGAAGTGTTTGCTTACAACATTGAAACCGAACATTTGCAAACGGTGGAAAGCGAACTTACTTTCAAAACTTTGTCTTACAACAAAACATACAACATTGTTAAATTTGTTGCAGAAGATGCTGCAGGTCAAAAAGTGAACGGGTATTTCAATCAAACAACTGCCATTGTTGGAGAATATGTAGGGCATGTTGTTGGACTTGACAAAGTTTATACTGTTTTGGATTTGGAAAACTTGCAAGGAGGTGAACAATGAAAAAGATTGCAATGTCAATTTGTATGATGTTTGTTTTTGTTTGTATGCTTCCTTTGTGTGCAACTGGTTGCAAAAGTGACAACTTGCAAGGTTTGGCATGGGACGGGTATCAAATTGAAGACCTTAACGAATATGTTGGACTTGGTTCTGTTGCTTTTGCACAAATGGGTGCAGGTGGAATGGTTGTTGCAAATTCTGCCAAACATGATACAAAACTTGCAGGTGTAACAGAAGAAGGCGAAATTGAAAAGATTTCATTTAAGGATAAGCATGGTGCCGAAAAACAACAAGATGCTCGTTTGGTTCATCTTGATGTTTATGACAACATTTCGATTTTGGGTTACACAACAGATCCCGATTTTGAATATATAAATGCAGATGAATTCCGATATGTGTTTGAAAAAAACTGTATGGCATATTCTGAAAAATATAAGCATATGGGGATCACTTACAAGCAAGTATCTTGTTTTATTATGGACAACAAAACAGGCAAAATGTTTAGTTTTGAGCAAATTTCAAGACAAATCAACGAGTTGATGGACAACAACTTAAACACATATGCAATCAGAAAAACAACCAAGCCATGTTGGTTTGTGGCTAGGACTAATGATATGTATTCAAAAGAATATGTGTTTGAATTTGATTTTGAAAGTGGAGAAGTTGAAATTAAACTAAATCCAACCGAACTTGAATCTCTCGGAAGTTTGGGTGGTATGGACATATATGGAAATGTGTATAATAGTGATTGCTCGAAGTATATAAACACTTCCGGAGAAATTAAATATTTGTCATCTGGATATATGAAATCATACAATCTTGGACAAAATCAGATTTTGTATAAGGTAGACAACGACAAAACTTATTATCTAAATGAAAACGAAGAGTTTGTTGAAATTGAACTTGAAGATAATGACTTTGTAGCGACTCGAATCTATTCTGGCGAATATCATTTAGGCAAAAAAGGCAATGTAAGTTATTTTACAACAAATGACTATTGGATGGATCCTGACACAGACGAAAGTTTGTTGAGAACGACTCTAGCCAAGATTGTTTATGACGAGCAACAACCTTGGTTGTATACAATTGCAGAGAAAAATATTATTTTGGAAACCGGTGTTGGTGATGGGATTGAGAAATATTATAAAGTTGTCAAATGCAATAACAAAGTGTTTGTCGCAGATGATGAAGATATCGTAGTTTACAACATTGACACAAAAGAAATTAAAGTTGCCGATTCAGATTTAAGATTTAAGGATTTGATTTACAACAAAACCTTCAATCAAGTGAGATTTAAGGCAGTTGACAAAAACTTGATGGTGGAAGTAGATGGATATTTCACTACAGATAATGAAGTCGTGATAGGTGATTTTGCTGGAGTGACAAGTGGGCTTAACAGGGTTTTCGTTGTATGGCCACTTAATTAACAACAAAAAGTGTGTATTTTTGCACACTTTTTATTTTTTTTGAAAATACGACTATATATGTTATAATAAAAATATAGGGGTGTTTTATGGAAATGCTTGATGTTTTTGATATAAATGGAAATTTGCTGGGAGTTGAAAGCAGACAGTTTTGTCACAGTGAAAATCCGGGAGTGTATCACAAGGCAGTATGGATTTGGTTGAAAAACAGCAAAGGTCAGGTGCTTGTGCAACAAAGATCACGACTTAAAAAACATGGTCCACTTAAATGGGATATGTCTGCAGGTGGGCATGTGGATGCGGGTGAAAGTCAACTTTCAACTTGTGTCAGAGAGGTTAAAGAAGAGTTGGGGATTGAAGTCGAAGAAAGTGATTTTGTGTTTTTGAAAGAAATTGTCAACCAACGAAGTTGGGAGTTGTCGCAAGTTTATTTGCTTAAAATTGATGTAGAAGAAAATCAAATAACATTGCAGGAAGAGGAAGTTGAACAAGTTAAATGGCTTGATTTTGAAGTTTTTGAAAAATTGATTTATGCTGATGAGTTTTGCAACCATTCAAAAGAATATAAAGATTGGGTAGTTGCAACCTTGAAAAAGATATAAAATGACGATTTTTTGCAAAAATATGGAGAATGTATGATTAAAAATATTGTTTTTGACAATGGCGGTGTAATTGTTAAATATTCTTTTGAAACTTATTTAGATTGGTTTAATTTTGACAAACCTTTGCAGCAGAAATTTAATGAGTTGTTTAAGTCTTCGCAATGGGTGCAGTTGTCAAAGGGTGAAATAACTTCCAAAGAGTTTGAAGAATATGCCGTGTCAGTTTTTCCACAATATGAGAAAGAAGTTAAGGCTATTTTGGATGTGGAAAATTTGAAGTATCTTATTCCACCGTATCAACAAACATTGGACTATATTGACAGTTTGCGAGATAGGGGTTACAAAGTTTTTCTTTTGTCCGACATTGTTGAAGATACAATAACTTATATGAAGCAGGCTGTTGACAATTGGGAAGATATGTTTGATGGCATTGTGTATTCTTGTCGAGTGGGTATGGTGAAAAAAGAAGGCAAAGTTTTTGATTATTTGCTGAAAACTTTTGGTCTTGTTGCAGAAGAAACCTTGTTTGTAGACGACACTGTTAGAAACTTGCAGGAAGCAGAAAAGTATGGCATAAAAACTTTGAGATTTTTAGATCCAGAAAAAGACATTTCAAGAATTGACAAAGTCATAAACGATGCTCAATGAGATTGAAATAAAAAAAGCATACAGGTTTTGTATGCTTTTTTGTTACATTGAATTTGACTTGCCTTTTTCTTTTTGGTTGGTTTTTTTGTAACCATCTTCAAAAGCTTCGATCAATTCAACTTGTCCTTTTGGAGGCAAGTGGGTTAAAACTTCTGAAACAACAGCCATATGACCTGCTACTTTGCTGATAGGAGAGTTGCTTGTTGGCACAAGTTTGTCTAAGTGGGCAAACAATTCGGTGATTTTGGTGTTGTTGCTGCTTCTGCTGTATGCAGAGACAAGGGCTTTTGCAGTATCAAGGAAGTTTTCGTTTTCATAAAGAAGTCTTCCAAGAGCAATATCAAGATATGGCATGCACAAAGGATATTTCAAAATATCAGAGGTGGCTAGGTCTGGTCTTTCTGCGGCCCTTGCTAAATCTTGCAAATATATTGCAAGTTTGTATGGCTCCATTGCTAGTGAAGCATTGTTGCTTTTCAGGCTTAAACTCAACATTTCAGAATAAAAATGGAAATGTGGACTGTTGCCGTAGACTTGTTGTGAAAAATATTTTTCAAACAATTGCAATTCTGCAGGTGATGAAGTTTTTAGTTTGTCCAAATTGTTTGGGTGTATGTTATTATTGTCCATATGTTTTGTGTCAAATCTGTCGCAAACAATAAGGTTGTCCAAAGAATCTTCTTCGGTTTCTTGTGGGGTTCCCCAAGATTTTGATTTTCTGTCGTATGACAAATGTTCAAGATCTATAGATTCTGCAAGACAATATGTCTGCATGCTGTAACCATCATTTTGTCTGTTGTTGAAGTCGGTTTCTCTGCCTTTGACTTTTACAAACAATCTTCCTGTTTCCCAGTCAATAAAAAATGTATACGATTTTTTTATTCCATCGCGCAAAACGAGAACAGATTCTTTGTCTTCTGAACATGAAGAAATTCTAAAAATTTCATCGTTATTTTGGTTGCTTAAAAGATTTATTCTGTCTCTAATTTTTGATTTGCTTTCCAATTCTGATGCATCAGAAGTTAAAAACAACAACATTCGGCTTGCCAATGATTTTGTAAATGGGTCGTCTTTTTCTAATTTTTTTGAAGTAAAATTTTTGTATCCAATACATATAAATTTGCAAAGGTCGTCATAGCAAATGTCTAAATAATAACTATCTCGCTTGCAGGGAGCAGAAAGATCAAAAAAATCTTGAAAGTTAGCTTGCAATTGGCTAAATATTTCTGCATGTGTCATACTTTTTCTCCTTATAAAACAAGTATAACATTTTTACAATTTGATTGCAATAGTGATCAAAAAAATATGTAAAATGTTGCATAAAAAACAGGTTGTTTTTCTATGAAAATTGAAGGTGTAATATGAGCAAAATTTAGAGCAAAAACGGGGGCAAAAATGAAAGGGTTTTAAGGGGTGGAATTTGCATAAAATTTGTCTTCAAAAATTGATAAAATTTTGTTATAAAAAATAGGTGCAAAAAATCGGTGTTTTTGCGTGTTTTTAGTTTTGAAAAATATTTGTGTTTTTGCAATTGTAAGTGTCTGTCAAATATGTATATATTGTTGGAAATGTGCAAAATATCAGCAATTTTGCAACATTTGCGAATTTGCCCAATATTAAGAAAAAACTATCAAAATATGCAAAAATGCCCTTATTTTGCTTGTTTTTGCATTAAAAGGGGTTGTTTTTGCTTGTTTTTGCCATTTATGCGATATTCAACTTTATTTATTTCTTTACGACTAAATAGGTTGTTGTTTGAAATTGATGTGGCTGTTTTAGATGGTTGTAAAGAAGGTTGGCTGTTTATGTTGCAAGGTTTGCAAATGGGTGTTTGTGGGAGGCTTATATATATGAAAATTATCTCTTCGTTTTAGCTTATATTTTATATATATTTATAAGGGCAAAATCGAGGGATAAAATTGCCCTAAAAAAAGTTTTTTGAAATTGGTGTTTTTTCTTTCAAAAATCTATTGACAAAGGTTGCTTTTGCTGGTATAATACAAATGCTGTTATTTATGGGGCGATTCGCAAGGTTACCAACACTTACATCTAGCAGTGATTGGAGAATTTGCGAGGACCTAGTTCTGGTCAACGAGCCAGGGCGCCCGGAATGACATTTTTTTAAGTCGGTCAGCACGACACACACGGACTAGTGTTCGACGGTGGCAAATTTGTTGTGGGAACAAGTTGAAAGCTTAAGAATACATAAAAGTCAGTTTAGAAAAATGCAACATTACGGATTTGCTATTACAGGAGGTAAGATTAAAAAATGGCAACACAAAAAATGAGAATTAAACTTAGAGCCTATGAACACACACTCATTGATGAAGCTTGCAAGAGAATTATTGACACAGCTGGCAAAAATGGTGCAAAGGTTTCAGGCCCAATTCCACTTCCAACAGATAGAGAAGTGGTAACTGTGATCCGTTCTCCTCACAAGTATAAAGATAGTAGAGAACAATTTGAAAGCAAAACCCACAAAAGATTGATTGATATTTATAATCCAACAAACAAGGCTATTGACGCTCTTATGAAACTCGAATTGCCTGCAGGTGTTGAGATTAACATCAAGTTGTAAGAGGAGGTAAAGCGAAGTGAAAGCGATATTAGGTAAAAAACTCGGAATGACACAAGTCTTTACTGATGACGGCTTGGTTGTACCTGTAACTGTTGTTGAAGCTGGTCCTATGACAGTAGTTCAAAAGAAGACAACAGAAGTTGATGGTTATGAAGCACTTGTTTGTGCATTTGACCAAAAGAAGAAAAATGTAACAAAACCTGAAAAAGGAATTTTCGACAAGGCTGGAGTTGCTCCACACAAAGTTTTGAGAGAATTCAACATTGATGGTTTGGAAGTTGGATCAGTTGTTAAGGCTGACATCTTCACAGAAAAAGACAAAGTTGATGTAATCGGTATCACAAAGGGACATGGTTTCTCAGGTGTTATCAAAAGATGGAATCAACACAGACTTAAAATGACTCACGGTACAGGCCCTGTTCACAGAGAAGTTGGTTCTTTGGGTGCAAACTCATCACCATCTAGAGTATTCAAAAACAGACATATGCCTGGACAATACGGAAACGAAAGAGTTACCATTCAAAACTTGGAAATCGTTAAAGTCGATGCAGAAAGAAACTTGCTTTTGATTAAGGGCAATGTTCCTGGTGCAAAAGGATCAATCCTTACAATCAGAGAATCTGTAAAGGCTAAATAAGGAGAGAGGAAATGGCACAAGTTAAAGTATTTAATATGAAGGCCGAAGAAGTTGGATCAGTTGAATTGAACCAAGAAGTGTTCGGCGTTGAATATAACGAATCTCTCATTCACGAAGTTGTAGTTGCTTACAATGCAAACCAAAGACAAGGCAACAAAAGCACACTTACAAGAAGTGAAGTAAGAGGACACGCAGCAAAGCCTTTCAGACAAAAAGGAACAGGCCGTGCTAGACAAGGTTCTACAAAGGGACCACATTTTACAGGTGGTGGAGTTGTATTTGCTCCAAAGCCAAGAGATTTTTCAAAGAAAGTCAACAAGCAAGCAAAGAGAACAGCTCTCTTGTCAGCGCTTAGCCAAAAACTTGCACAAAACGAAATCACAGTTCTTGACAAGTTTGAAATTGCTTCTGCAAAGACAAAAGATGCTCAAAGCTTCTTGAATGCATTTAAGTTTGACGGATCAGTTTTGGTTGTTTCAGCTCAAAACTCTGAAAACGAACTTAAAGCAGTAAACAACATTCCAAACTTGGATACAGTTAGCGTAGAACTTCTCAATGTTTATGAAGTTGTTTCAAACAAAAATGTTGTTTTGACAGAATCTGCAATCAAATACTTAGAGGAGGCTAACGCATAATGGAAGCTAACGAAGTAATCATTAGACCACTTCTCACAGAAAAGAGCTACAGTGGAATTCAAAACAAAATTTACAGTTTTGTAGTAAACAAGAAAGCAAACAAAGTTGAAATTGCTCAAGCAGTTGAAACAATGTTTAATGTTGAAGTGGCAAAAGTTAACACAATCAATGTTAAGGGCCACAAAAAATCACAAAACACAAAGCAAGGAAGAACAGTTGGCAAGACTAGCGACTACAAGAAAGCAGTTGTTACTCTTACAGAAGCATCTAAGCCAATCGCATTCTTTGAAAGCTTGTCTTAATTAGGAGGAGAAAATGGCTATCGTAAAAAGTAATCCAACTTCAGCCGGAAGAAGATTTTATTCTAAACTTTCTACTGAAGAATTGACAAAGAAAGAACCTGAAAAGTCTCTCCTTGCAGTTAAGAAAAAACATGCTGGAAGAAACGCACAAGGTAGAATTACTGTTCGTCACCAAGGCGGTGGAAACAGAAAGAAGTATCGTATTATCGACTTCAAGAGAAACAAAGACAACATTCCTGCAAAGGTTGTTGCAATCGAATATGATCCAAACAGAACAGCATACATTGCACTCCTTTCATACAAAGATGGTGAAAAGAGATACATTATTGCTCCTGTAGGACTTAAAGTTGGGGATATCCTCATGAGTGGTTCTGGTGTTGAAATCAGAGTTGGAAACAACCTTCCAATTTCAGACATTCCTGTAGGTTCACTTATCCACAACATCGAACTTGAACCAAAGAAAGGTGGCCAAATGGCTCGTTCTGCTGGTGCTGAAGTTCAACTTATGGCTAAAGAAGGCAAGTATGCAACATTGAGACTTCCTTCAGGCGAAATGAGAAAAGTTCTTCTTGCTTGCCGTGCAACAATCGGTACAGTAGGAAATCTTGATCACGAACTCGTTTCTATCGGCAAAGCTGGTAGAACAAGACATATGGGCGTTCGTCCAACAGTTCGTGGTGTTGTTATGAACCCTAACGATCACCCACACGGTGGTGGTGAAGGTAAGAGCCCTGTTGGTATGAAATCACCAGTTACTCCATGGGGTAAACCTGCTCTTGGTTTGAAGACAAGAAAGAAGAAAAACAAATCTAACCGTTTGATGGTTAAGAGAGTTAATTAGGAGGCGAAGAGATGAGTAAAGAATTGAAGAAGCCTTATGTAAGCCCAAAACTTTTGAAGAAAGTTAATGAAATGGCTGAAAGCGGTGTTAAAAAACCTATTAAGACTTGGTCTAGAACTTCAACAATCTACCCAGAATTTGTAGGATTTACATTTGCAGTTCATAACGGCAAAAAGCACATCCCAGTTTATGTTACAGCTGACATGGTTGGACACAAACTTGGCGAATTCTCTTTGACAAGAACCTTTAAAGGACATGCAGGTCAAAAACAAACTGCAAAAAGAGGTTAAGAGGTGAAGTATGGCTACAAGAATTAGACAAAAGGCTGAAAAAAGAGCCGCAAACAAAGACAATCGTCCTTTCGCAACTGCAAAAGATATTCGCATGAGTTCATCAAAGGTTAGAATTGTTCTTGACAATGTAAGAGGAAAGAAAGCAAATGAAGCTGTTGCAATCTTGACATATATGCCACAAGCAGGCGCTGCTGAAGCATTGAAAGTTTTGAAGAGTGCAATTGCAAACGCTGAAAACAACAAAGGTCTTTCAGCAGACAACCTCTATGTTGCAGAATGTTATTCAACACCTGGCCCAATCATGAAGAGAATTTCTTTTAGAGCTAGAGGAAGAGCAGATAGAATTTTGAAAAGAACTTGTCATATCACAGTGATTCTTGACGAGTTGAAGGAGGCAAAATAATGGGACAAAAAGTTAATCCAATTGGACTTAGAATTGGTGTCAACAAAGATTGGCAATCAACTTGGTATGCCAACAAACAAGATTTTGCCGCAAATCTTAAAGAAGATCACGAAGTAAGAGAATACTTCAAGAAAAAACATGCTGCTTCTGGAATTTCACAAGTTGAAATTAAAAGAACAGAAAACAGACTTGAAATCAACATTTATACAGGCAAACCTGGTATGATTATCGGAACAAAGGGTGCTGGAATCGAAGCAATTAAGAAAGATCTCAACAAACTTGTTCGTCCAGTTAAAGCACTTGTATTGAATGTTAAAGAAATCAAAAAACCAGACCTTGACGCAAAACTTGTTGCTGACTCAATTGCTCAACAACTTGAAAAGCGTGTTGCTTGGAGAAGAGCTTTGAAACAAGGTATTCAAAGAGTAATGAAAGCTGGAGCAAAAGGTTGCAAGGTTCAAATTAGTGGTGTTATCGATGGTGCTAACACAATGGGAAGAACTGAAAAGTATATGGAAGGATCTCTTCCACTTCATACTCTTCGTGCTGACATTGACTATGCTACATCAGCTGCATACACAAACTATGGCAAACTTGGAATCAAATGCTGGATTTATAAAGGCGAAATTTTGTCTAAACAAACCGTAAAGGAGGACAAGAACAATGTTAATGCCTAAAAGAGTAAAAAGAAGAAAGGTTATGCGTGGCAGAATGACTGGTAAGGCAACTAGAGGCAATACACTTGCTTATGGTACTTACGGTATGATCGCTACAGAACCTTGCTGGATCAAATCTAACCAAATCGAAGCTGCTCGTATCGCACTTACAAGATACATCAAGAGAGGCGGAAAAGTTTGGATCAAGATTTTCCCAGACAAACCTGTAACAAAGAAACCTGCAGAAACTCGTATGGGTTCAGGTAAAGGAAATCCAGAATTCTGGGTTGCTGTTGTAAAACCAAACAGAGTTCTTTTTGAAATCGAAGGTGTAAGTGAAGAAGTTGCTAGAGAAGCATTGAGACTTGCTGGAAACAAACTTCCTTGCAAAACTAAGTTTATCAAAAAAGAAACTGCTGTAGTAGAAGGCGGTGAGAAGAATGAAGAATGAAGAAATTAGAACTCTTTCTCTTGAACAATTGAACGCAAGACTTAAAGAACTTAAAAACGAACTCTTTAATCTTCGTTTTTCAAATGCTACTAGAAATTTGGCAAATCCACTTGCAATCAGAAATGTAAGAAAGGAAATTGCTAGAGTTCAAACAGCTATTAGAGAAAAAGAAATAGCAAACGGAGGAAGCAACAATGGAAGATAGAAACTTGAGAAACGCAAGACAAGGTCTTGTTGTAAACGCAGGCACAATGGATAAAACAGTCGTTGTTGCTGTTACTTATATGGTAAAAGCTCCAAAAATTGGAAAAGTCGTAAAGAAAACAAAAAAATTCAAAGCACACGACGAAAACAATCAATGTGGAATTGGCGATACAGTTTTGATTATGGAAACTCGTCCACTTTCAAAAGACAAATACCACAGAGTTGTTAAGATCGTAGAAAAAGCTAAGTAAGGAAGGTGTGAATTATGGTACAACCTCAAACAAGACTTAAAGTTGCTGACAATACAGGCGCTAAAGAACTTATGTGTATCAGAGTTCTTGGTGGATCTTTTAGAAGAAACGGAAACATCGGTGATGTTATCGTAGCTTCTGTTAAGAAAGCTATCCCTGGTGGCAGTGTAAAGAAAGGTGATGTTGTTAAAGCCGTTGTTGTAAGAACAACAAAAGGTTTGAACAGAGCTGACGGTTCACACATCCGTTTTGACGATAATGCAGCAGTTATTATCGACAACCAAAAACAACCTAAGGGTACTCGTGTGTTTGGACCTATTGCAAGAGAACTTCGTGACAAAGGTTACATGAAAATTATTTCTCTCGCACCAGAAGTTATTTAAAAGGAGAAAATGACGATGAGTATGACAGTTAAGAAAGGTGATAATGTTGTTGTTATCGCTGGAAAAGAAAAAGGAAAAACTGGCAAAGTTGTTGAAGTTTTCCCAAAAGATAACAGAGTATTGGTAGACGGACTCAACATTGTGACAAAACACCAAAAAGCAAGAAAGCAAGATGAAAAGAGTGCAATCGTAAAGAAAAGTGCTCCAATCGAAGCTTCAAATGTTATGGTAGTTTGTCCAGTTTGTGGAAAGGCTACAAGAGTTGCTCACAACGAAATTGATGGAAAGAAAGTAAGAACTTGCAAAAAGTGTGCTGCTTCTCTTGACAAAGAATTTGTAAAAGCAACAAAGAAAGAAGCAAAGAAAAACATTGCAAAAGCAGAAGAAAAAACTGCAGAACAAAAGTCGACAAAAAAAACAACTGCTAAAGCAGAAGCCTAAGGTGGTGTAGAATGAAAGAACAAAACCAAACAGCAAAACTTTACAAAGAAGAAATTGTTCCAGCTCTTGTAAAAGAATTTGGATACAAAAATGTAAACGAAGTTCCAAAACTTGTTAAGATTGTTCTCAACATGGGACTTGGTGATGTTAAAGACAATTCAAAGAGCTTCAACACAGCTGTTGAAGAATTGACTTTGATTGCTGGACAAAAGCCTGTTGCTACAAAAGCTAAGAAAGCTATTTCAAACTTTAAAGTTAGAGCAGGAATGAAGATTGGTGCAAAGGTTACACTTCGTGGAACAAGAATGTACGAATTCTTCGACAGACTTGTAGCAATTGCTCTTCCAAGAGTTAGAGACTTCAGAGGCGTTTCTGACAAGTCATTTGACGGAAGAGGAAACTATTCTATGGGCGTTAAAGAACAACTCATTTTCCCTGAAATTTCATACGACAAAGTAGAAAAGATCAGAGGACTTGACATTACTTTCATCACAACAGCAAAGACAAATGAAGAAGCAAAAGCATTGTTGAAGGCACTTGGTATGCCTTTCGCTAGATAGGAGGAATTCAAATGGCTAAGAAATCATTGGTTGCAAAACAAAAAAGAACACCAAAGTATGCATCAAGAGAATATACTCGTTGCTCTATCTGTGGAAGACCACACGCTGTTCTTCGCAAATATGGAATTTGCAGAATCTGTTTTAGAGAAATGGCTAACCGCGGGGAAATTCCTGGCGTGAAAAAGTCAAGTTGGTAAGGAGGGAAATATGTTTGTTACAGACCCAATCGCAGATATGTTGACTCGTCTTCGTAATGCCATTAGCGCAAAACACAAGACTGTTGA
Source organism: Clostridia bacterium (assembly GCA_017452445.1). GTDB lineage: Bacteria > Bacillota > Clostridia > Christensenellales > UBA1242 > Caccovivens. The sequence goes on along the minus strand of JAFTMH010000001.1, from coordinate 168,461 downwards.
AATTCCTGCATCAAAAGAAAAATTGGAAATTACAAAAATCCTTTTGGAAGAAGGATACATTGCTGAATATAAACTCGTAGATGCTGGTTCATTCAAAAACATCGAAATTGCTATCAAGTACGATGCTGAAGGACAAAGCGTTATCCAAGGATTGAAGAGAATTTCAAAACCTGGTCTTAGAATTTATTCAACAAAAGAAAACCTTCCAAAAGTTATAAGCGGACTTGGCATCGCTATCATTTCAACAAACAAAGGTATCGTAACTGACAAAGTTGCTCGTTCTTTGAATGTTGGTGGCGAAGTTATCGCTTATGTATGGTAAGAGGAGGCCGAAATGTCAAGAATAGGAAATAAACCAATCAAACTTGAAAACGGAGTTACTTTTGCTCGTAACGGAGATGTAATCACAGTTACAGGACCAAAAGGAACATTGTCTCAAGAAATTGATAGAAATATCAAGACTGAAGTTAAAGACAACGAAATCCACTTCACATACGACAAAGCAGAATACAATGCAAAGCAAGGTCTTGCAAGAGCTCTCGCAAACAACATGGTTGTTGGCGTAACAAAGGGCTGGGAAAAGAAACTTGTTATTGCCGGTGTAGGTTACAAAGCTCAAGTTTCAGGAAACAAGCTTGTTATGAACCTTGGACTTTCTCACCAAGTTGAAATTGAAATCCCTGCAGACTTGAAAGTGGCTTGCCCATCAGTAACAGAAATCGTTGTTTCTGGTATTGACAAGCAAAAAGTTGGTCAATTCTGCGCAAATGTTAGAACAAAAAGACCTTATGAACCATATCACGGCTACGGCATTCATGTTGATGGCGAAAAATTGGTTAGAAAAGTTGGTAAGGCTGCTGGTAAGGGCAAGAAGTAAGAGGAGATTAGGAAATGATTACTGTTAAAGATAAAAACCAAGACAGACTTGTTCGTCACGCAAGAGTTAGAAAAACTATTGTAGGAACAACTGAAAGACCAAGACTTAATGTTTACAGAAGTCTTAACAATATCTATGCTCAAATCATTGATGACTCTAAGGGCGTTACAATCGCTTCTGCTTCAACTCTTGACAAAGAAGTTGCAGAACTTATCAAAGATAAAACAAAAACTGAAGCTGCAAGAATTGTAGGTGAAGTTGTTGCTAAAAGAGCACAAGCAAAGAAAATTGAAGAAGTCGTTTTTGATAGAGGTGGATACCTTTACACAGGACGAGTTCAAGCAGTCGCTGACGGTGCAAGAGCCGCAGGACTCAAATTTTAGGAGGAAGTCATGGCAGAAGAAATTAAGAAAAATAAGACAGATAAGCCTCAAAACAACCGTCGTGAAAGACCTGTTAAGAAAGAAGACGATGGAATGGACAAAAGACTTGTTCATGTTCGTCGTGTAACAAAGGTTGTTAAAGGTGGAAGAACCATGAGATTCTCTGCTCTTGTTGTTATCGGTGACGGCAAGGGAAATGTTGGAATGGGAATTGGCAAAGCTAACGAAGTTCCAAACGCAATCGACAAAGCAACAGTTGTTGCAAAGAAAAACATGAAGAAGATTTCACTTGTTGACGGAACTATCCCACACGAAACTGTAGGACAATTCAGCACAACAAAAATTCTTATGATCCCAGCTGAAGAAGGTCACGGAGTTATTGCCGGTGGTGCTGCGAGAGCAGTTTTGGAAACAGCTGGCGTAAAGAACATTGTGACAAAGATTCATGGTTCAACAAACAGAATCAATGTTGTTAGAGCAACATTGAATGGGCTTCTTTCTCTTAAGACAAGAGAAGAAATTGCCGCTCGTCGTGGCAAAAAGCCTGAGGAAATTTAATCGGAGGGCGACATGAAAGAAAACAAAACATTGAAAGTTACTTGGGTTAAGAGTGCTATCGGTTACAACAAAAACCAATCAAAGGTTTTGGAAGCACTTGGATTTAAGAAACTTAATCAAACTAGAATTTTACCAGACAACGAAAGCATTCGTGGAAGCCTTTTCCATGTTAAGCACCTCGTTGAAGTGGTTGAAGAGTAAGGAGAGAGAATATGAAATTGGAAAATCTTAAACCTGCTGAAGGCGCAACAACCAAAAAAGTAAGAGTTGGTCGTGGTATCGGTTCTGGTATTGGCAAAACATCTGGTAAAGGTCACAAAGGTCAATGGGCTAGAAGTGGCGGCGGTGTAAAAGCTGGATTTGAAGGTGGAAACATTCCTCTTATCAGAAAGCTTCCTATCCGTGGTTTCAACAACTACAACAACCGTAAAGTTTACGCAACAGTAAATGTTGGTGATCTTGAAATTTTTGAAGCAAACACTGTAGTTACAGAAGAGCTTTTGTACGAATACAGAGTAGTTGGAAAGAGAGCTCCTTACGGACTCAAAGTTTTGGGTAATGGCGAAATTACAAAGCCACTTACAATCAAAGCTGCAAAAGCAACTAAATCTGCAATCGAAAAAATTGAAAAAGCAGGCGGAAAAATCGAAATCGAGGAGTAATTTATGTTTAAGACTCTCATAAATGCTTTCAAGGTAAAAGACCTTAGAAAGAAAATTCTCATCACATTGGGTTTGCTCGTGTTGTACAGAGTAGGCTGTGCTTTGGTGTGTCCTGGTTTTGACTTGTCACAAGCTGTAGGCGAAGAATCGAAAGGAACAACATTCTTCTCACTTATGAATATGCTCAGCGGTGACGCATTGTCAAACGGATCTATCCTGGCGTTGGGTGTTTCTCCATACATTACCGCATCAATTGTTATTCAATTGTTGACAGTTGCAGTCCCTTCATTGCAAAATTTGTCAAGACAAGGTGAAGATGGAAGAAGAAAGATTTCTTTCTATACACGCATCGCAGCACTTGTGCTTGCACTTGCTCAAGCGCTTGGTATTGTGTTGTCTCATAGAAGCAACATTCAAACTGATTTGCTTGGACTTCCAACATGGTTGATTGCCACAGGAATCGTTTTGATTTTGACTGCTGGCGCAATGTTTACAGTTTGGCTTGGTGAAAAGATCACACAAATCGGAATCGGAAATGGCATGAGCTTGCTTATCTTTGTAGGTATCTTGTCATCAGCAGGTTCTGGTCTTGCTGCGGCTATTGGTCAAGTTGGCGAAAACATTGAAAACCTTTGGGGTATTATCATTTATCTCGTGGCTTTGGTTGCTATTTTTGGACTTATCGTTTTTGTTGATTCATCAGAAAGAAGAGTTAATGTAAAATACGCAAAACAAATCAAAGGCAGAAAGATGTATGGTGGTCAAGATTCATTTATCCCAATCAAGATGAATGCATCAGGCGTTATGCCAATCATCTTTGCATCTACACTTTTGACATTGCCACAACTTATTATGAGCATTTTCTGGCCAAACAGTAATGCATATTATTGGTATCAAACTTACATGGGTTCAAGCTCTTGGGTTTATATCGTGCTTTTGGCTTTGCTCATCTTTGCATTTGCATTCTTCTATGCACAAATTACCTTCGACACAGAAGATATCAGCAGAAGATTGCAACAACAAGGTGGTTTCATTCCTGGTATCAGACCTGGAAAAACAACTGCCGATCATTTGAAAAGAATTTCAAACAGAATCACTTTGTTTAGTGCGATGTTCTTGGCTTTGATTGCTTTGATCCCATCATTGGCATTTAAGGCGATCAATGACACAACAATCATCACATTGGTAAACGCATTTAGCACAACAGGACTTATGATCATGGTTTCAGTTGCGTTGGAATTTGACAAAGGTCTTAATGCTCAAATGCTTATGAGAAACTATAAGGGATTTTTGGATTAAAAATTTGAAAAGGGAGGCGAGGATACTTGTTTCCCCTTTCCAACAATATGAACCTTGCAAGGAGAATTTATGAAAATCATATTGATTGGTGCTCAGTTTTCTGGAAAAGGCACCTTGGCAAAAAAGATCGCTAGAGACTTCGGTTTCAAACATATCTCACCTGGCGACCTTTTCCGTGAAAATATAAAAAACGGAACTGAAATTGGACTTTTGGCAAAATCTTATATGGACAAAGGTGTGCTCGTTCCGTTGGAAGTTACTGTCGAAGTCATCAAGAACAAACTTCAATCTGAAGAGTGTGCAGGTGGATTTATTCTTGATGGATTTCCTCGTAGCAAAGAGCAAGCACTTGCTCTTCAGGAAATCTCTGACATTGACAATGTAATTTTGTTGGACGTTCCGCTTGACGAAATCAAGCGTCGTTGTTTAAGTAGAAGAGTGTGCCCAAATTGTGGTGAAATTTACAGCACAACTACTTATTCTAAACCTGATTGCGAAAAATGCAATACACCATTGATTCAAAGAGATGACGATAACTGGGAATCAATTAAGACTCGTCTGGAAGTTTATGAAAGAGAAACAACACCACTCATAAACTTCTACGCTGATAGGTTATTTGTCGTTAAAGGGCAAGATGATCCTGATGCGACCTATGAACCTGTGAAAAACTTTTTAAAAGGAAAATTGAAGTGATTCAAAAGAGACCTGATGAGATTGTGTTGATAAAAAAGGCTTGTGAAATCACTCGAAATGCATTGGTCTTTGCAAAAGGACTGATCAAACCGGGTGTTTCTACTTTTGATATTGACAAATCTATAGAAAAGTTTATAATAGATAGTGGTGGTTCGCCTGCATGTCTTGGATATGAAGGTTTTCCTGCTGCAACATGCATTTCAGTCAATGAAATGGTTGTGCATGGGATCCCAAGTCCAGACATCATATTGCAAGAAGGCGATATTGTCAGCATTGATATTGTTGTTGCATACAAGGGTTATCACGGAGATGCTGCAAGAACTTATGCTGTCGGTGAAATTGATGCCGAGAAAGAAAAGTTGATGAAGGTTACCAAAGAGTGTTTTTTCAAGGGTATTGAAAATTTGCGAGTTGGTGATCGAATTGGCAAACTTTCAAACGCAATTCAAACTCACGCAGAGTCAAACGGATTTTCGGTTGTTCGAGAACTTTGTGGACATGGCATAGGAAGAAGAATGCACGAAGCACCATCGGTTTTGAATTTTGGAAAACCTACAGATGGACCTGTCATTACCGAAAATGCAGTGCTTGCGATCGAACCAATGATCAATGCGGGCAAGAAAGAAATTGGTATGTTGAGTGATGGCTGGGGGATTGTAACTAGAGATAGAAGACCTTCGGCACATTATGAAAACACAGTTCTTTTCACAAGAAGTGGCTTGGAAATCCTTACCTTGGAGCTAGATGATGAACATTATGCAAGGTGATGTGGTTGTAGCGACTGCTGGAAAAGAAAAAAATCAGATTTTTGTTGTGGCTAAAATCGAAAACAACTTTTGTTGGCTTGTAGATGGAAAGCGACTTAAATTGACTAAACCGAAAAAGAAAAGCCTTAAACATGTTCAGAAGGCTTCAAAAAGTGGGTTTGATGTAGAAAAACTCGCAACTGGACAGGAAAACATTAATGCGGGAATAAGAAATTTTTTAAAAGAAAAGGAGTCTTTATGTCTAAAGAAGATGTAATTGAATTTGAAGGAGTCGTAACAGAAGTTTTGCCAAGCATGACATTTTTGGTTACACTTTCAAACGGACATGTCATCACAGCATACATTTCTGGAAAATTAAGACAAAACTTCATTAGAATTATTGAAGGCGACAAAGTAAAAATTGAAATGAGCCCGTATGACCTTTCCAAGGGAAGAATTACTTGGAGAGACAAGGGTTAAAAAGGAGCATAAAATGAAAGTCAGAGCATCGGTTAAACCAATGTGTGATCAATGTAAAGTTATCAAAAGAAACGGAAAAGTTATGGTTATTTGCCCAAAGAGTGCAAAACATAAACAAACACAAGGTTAAAAAAGGAGAACAATCAAATGGCAAGAATTGCTGGTGTTGACCTTCCAAGAGAAAAGAGATTGGAATATGGTTTGACTTATATTTACGGAATTGGTGTAGAAACATCAAGAAACATCTGTAAAGAAACAGGTATCTCTATGGATATCAGAGTAAAAGATCTTTCTGAAGATGATATTGCTAAACTTCGTAACTATATCGAACACAACCTCATGGTAGAAGGTGAACTTAAATCTAAAGTTAGTATGAATATCAAGAAACTCAACGAAATCGGTTGCTACCGTGGTATTCGTCACAGAAAAGGACTTCCAGTTCGTGGACAAAGCACAAAAAACAACGCTAGAACAAGAAAAGGTCCTAAGAAAATCGTTAGCGGAAGCGCTAAAAAAGGTAAGTAAGAGGTAAGAATATGGCAAACGTAAAATCTGCAAAGAAAAAAGCTGTTAAGACTAGAAAAAGAGTAAGTAGAAATATTGATAAAGGTCAAGTTCATATTACAACCTCTTTCAATAACAACATTATCGTTTTCACAGATATGGAAGGTAATGTTATTTCTTCATGCTCATCTGGAAAACTTGGACTTAAAGGTTCAAAAAAGAGCACACCATTTGCTGCACAAACATGTGTTGAAGAAGCTGCAAAGGTTGCACTTGACAACGGTATGAAATCTGTTGAAGTTTATGTTAAAGGACCAGGAAATGGTAGAGAAAGCGCAATCCGTTGCCTTTCAACTCTTGGTTTCAATGTAACACTTATTAAGGATGTTTCTCCAATCGCACATAACGGTTGCAGACCTCCAAAAAGAAGAAGAGTATAAAAGGAGAAATGAAAAATGGCAAGAACTATTGAACCAGATTGCCGTCAATGTAGAAGAGAAGGACGCAAACTTTTCCTTAAAGGTGAAAGATGTACATCTAAGAAGTGTGCTATGGAAAGAAGACCAGTTATCCCTGGACAACATGGTGCATCAAGAAAGAGAGTTACAGAATACGGACTTCAACTTCGTGAAAAGCAAAAAGTTAAGAGAATGTACGGTATTTTGGAAAAGCAATTTAGAAAATATTATGAAGATGCTGTAAAAGCAAAAGGCGTTACAGGTGCAAATATGTTGTCTCTCATCGAAAGAAGACTTGACAATGTTGTTTACCGTATGGGAATTGGCGCTTCAAGAGCTGAATGTCGTCAAATCGTAAACCATGGACACATTTGTGTAAATGGAAAGAGAGTTACAATCGCATCTTACAGAGTTAAAGTTGGCGATGTTGTTACAATCAAAGAAAGCAAACAAGACCTTGAAATGTTTAAAGATCTCAAGGGAATGAAGATTGTTATGCCAAAATGGTTGGAATTCAACACAGAAACTTTGACTGGAAAAATTCTTGCTCTTCCTGAAAGAGAAGATATTGACACAGATATTAAGGAACAACTTATTGTCGAATTGTATTCGAGATAATAATTAGGGGGATTTAATATGATTGAAATGGAAAAACCAAGAATCACTTGTGAAGAAACAGATGGTGGATATTTTGCAAGATTTGTTGTAGAACCACTTGAAAAAGGATATGGTATCACTCTTGGAAACTGCATGAGAAGAACTCTTCTTTCATCACTTCCAGGATCTGCTGTTATCGCATTCAGAATTGCAGGTGTTGCTCACGAATTTTCAACAATCCGTGGGGTTACTGAAGATGTTGTTGACATCGTTTTGAACTTGAAAGGTTTGGCAGTTAAGTGTGCAAACCAAGACAACAACTTTGTCACATACTTGAGATTGAGAAAAAACACTGCTGGTGAAGTTACAGCAAGAGATTTCGAACCAAACGATCAAGTAGAAATTTTGAATCCAGACCTTCACATTTGCACAATTGATGATGGTGCTGTGTTTGATCTTGATGTTATGATCGGAAATGGTCGTGGCTATGTAACAAGCGAAGACAACAAGAGCAAATATGACAACATCGACTTTATCGCTGTTGACAGCATTTTCTCACCAGTAAAGAAAGTAAACTTTGCTGTTGATGCAACTCGTGTTGGACAAAGCATTGACTATGACAAGTTGACTCTTGAAGTTACTACAGATGGAACAACTTCAGCTAGAGAAATTGTTTCACTTGCAGGCAAAATTGTCAACGAACATGTAAATTTGTTTATCGAACTTTGCTCACAAATTGGCGACATGTCAATTTTGGTGTCTAAGGAAGAAGACAAACAAGTGAAGCTTATGGAACTTCCTATTGAAGAAATGGATCTCTCTGTTCGTTCTTACAACTGCTTGAAGAGAGCAGGTATCAACACAATCCAAGATCTCCTTAAAAAGTCAAAGAGTGACATGTTTAAGGTAAGAAACCTTGGTGCAAAGAGTGTTGAAGAAGTAATTCAAAAACTCGAAAGTTACGGTTTCAGTCTCCGTAAAGATGAAGAATAATATTAAAAAGGAGCACAAATATGGCTAACGATAAATTGGGCAGACCTTCAAAAGAAAGAGATGCATTGCTTCGTGGACAAGTTTCAACACTTCTCTGGAATGGAAAAATTGAAACAACATTGGCAAAAGCAAAATCTACTGCTAGACAAGCAGAAAAGATTCTTACTTTGGCAATCAACTCTTATGAAGATACAACAAAAGTTGTAAAAGAAGTAAAAGGTGAAGATGGAAAGAAAGTTAAGAAAGAATTCCTTAACGACGGTCCAAAGAAACTTGCTGCTAGAAGAAAGATTATGGGTTATGTTTATGATTTGCAAGAACAAAGACAACCTAAAGAATCTATCACAGCTTTCCAAGCTCGTGTAGAAGGCATCAATCACCCATTGCTTGAAAAGATCTTCAATGTTTATGCACCAAAATATGCTGAAAGAGCTAAACAAGTTGGTCAAGGTGGTGGCTATACAAGAGTTATCAAACTTGGCATGCGTCGTGGCGATGCAGCAGAAATGGCAATTGTTGAATTGATCTAATCTGACTATTATTTGATATATAAAAAAAATCCCCGAAAAGGGATTTTTTTTTGCAAAAACAATGGCAAAATGGTTTGTGTATGCATAAATTTCAAATATGTTTAAAGAAAATATGTTTGATGATATTGAAACAATTGAAAATGCTTCGCTAAAGGACTTTTCAACTGTCAAAATTGGTGGCAATGCTAGATTTGTTGTGTTTCCTAAAAATGTTGCAGAAGTAAAAACGGTGTTTAAGATTGCTTGTGCAAACAATCTCAAAACCTTTGTTGTTGGAAATGGGAGCAATGTTTTGTTTTCTGACAATGGGTTTGATGGGGTGGTGATTTCGCTTAAGCACTTTTGCAAAATTAAAAAAGTGGGAGATTGTGTTTGGTGTGGGGCAGGTGCAAATCTTTTTGTGCTTCACAAAAAACTGATCGAATGGGGTTTGAGTGGGTTTGAGTGGTCTTATGGCATACCTGCAACAATAGGCGGCCTGACAAAAATGAATGCAGGTTGTTTTGGGCATGAGATAAGTGAGTTGATTGAGAGTGTTGTGTGTTTTGAAGATGGAAAACTGCAAAAAATTGACAAAAATGCACTAAAATTTGGCTATAGATGGGCAAATTTTGACAATAAAACCATTTTGTGGGTAAAATTGCAACTAAAAAAAGAACTGCCAAATTTGGTAGAAAAAGTTTGTTTTGAAAACTTTACCCAAAAACAGAAAACGCAACCACTCAACTATCCATCACTTGGAAGTGTTTTCAAGAGATGTGAAAAAGACGGAGAGATTGTTTATCCTGCAAAATTGATTGACAATTTGGGGCTGAAAGGTGTTAAAATAGGTGGAGCAGAGATATCCAAAAAACATGCTGGTTTTGTTGTGAATGTGGACAACGCAACAAGCAAAGATTTTTTAGATTTGGTCAAACTTGCAGAGGTTGAATGTGCCAAATGTGGCATTTCGCTTTGCAGAGAAATTATTGTAGTGGAATAGGAGAAAGATATGAAAGCAGTGATTCAAGTTGTGTCACAGGCAGAACTTAAAGTAGATGGACAAGTTGTTTCAAGCATTGGCAAGGGTTTGGTTGTCTTTTTTTGCGTTGAAAGAGATGATGAAGAAAGCAAATTGCCTTATTTTGCAAAAAAGGTTGCAAACTTGCGTATTTTTGAAGATGAAAATGGAAAAACAAATCTTTCAGTCAAAGATGTAGGTGGAGAAGTGTTGTTTGTTTCGCAATTTACTTTGGCAGGAGATTGTGAAAAAGGAAATCGTCCTAGTTTTAGTGGAGCAGAACTTCCTGAAAGAGCCGAAAAAATGTATCTTCAATGTGCTGAAATGATAAAAAATGTTGAAAATGTGCCAATCAAACTTGGTGTTTTTGGCGGTGATATGAAAATCACCCAAACAAACGACGGACCTTTTACAGTGATTGTTGAAAAATAATCTTGCAAAAGGTTATTTTTTTGAAATGGTTGCAAAGTTGTTTGTAAAAAACACTGTGATTTGTTAAAATGTTATCAAGGAGTTTTTATGCTTTTATACGGAGATTATCACACACATACAACATATTCTAGAAACAACCATGGCAAAGGTACAGTGTTGGAAAACGCATCTGTTGCTGCTGACAAAGGGTTGAAGCAAATTGCCATAACAGATCACGGTTTTAATCATCAACTTTTTGGCATCAAAAGAAAAAATCTTCCACAACTTCAAGAAGACATTCTCAATGCAAAAGAAATCACAGGTGTTGACATTTTGTTGGGTGTAGAATCCAACCTTATTTCTTTGGACGGCGAAGTTGACATCAAGGAAGAAGATTTTCAATATTTGGACATTTTGCTTATGGGCTATCACAAAGTGATTTCAAACCCAACTTTGAAAGATAAATTTTTGCTTAATTGGGCAAATGCTTTTGACAAGGTTTTCAAGCCTAGCAAAGAAAGAATAAACAGAAACACTGCTGCCTTTTTGAAGGCATTAGACAAATATCCAATTGATGTGATTACACATCTCAATTATGGCATGCAAACAGATACACTTGCTGTTGCAAAAATGGCAAAACAAAAAGGGGTTTATGTCGAACTCAATGGAAAGAGAATCAATTTCACTGAAGAAGAAATTGAGATTATGCGTGACGAAGGGGTCAAATTTATTGTTGACTCTGATGCACACAGACCAGAGCATGTTGGTGAAGTAAACAATGGCCTCAATTTGATTTACAAATACAACATTCCACTTGCACAAGTGGCAAATGTGGACAAATTGCCAAAATTTCATAAGAAAAGAGGAAACTAATGAGTTTTTCAAGAGAATCTAAAGAAGAAATACTTTCTGCCGAAATCGAAGATGACGCTTGCGCCATAGCTTTTTTGGCAGGTCTTTTTCATTCGTGTGGAGCAATTTCAAAAAGTGGAAACAAAATCTATATCAAAATTGTTTCTGATGTTGAAAAACTTTTTGGTTATTGTCAAAAGATAATCAAAAAACTTTATGGCGACAATGTTGAAGCCGAAATTGGTGAAAACTACAGCATCAACAAAAACACTTACTACGAAATTGCATTTGAAGTTGAAAAATTTAGACAACTTTTGCTTGACGCCGGGGTTATTGACTATGGCGAAGATGGCATGACTTTCAAGTTTGACATCGACAAAAACATTTTGCACGAAGATGAAGCAAAGCGTGCGTTTATCAGAGGTGTTTACATTGGTTCGAGCACTTCAAGCATCAAACTCTCTTCTGACTCGGTGCAAAGTTGTGGCTCTGGTTATCATATGGAATTTGTTTCGCAAAGTCATCAATTTTTGCTTGAATTTTCTAGCATTTTGGCAGAATACAACATTATTGGCAAAATTTTTGAAAGAAAAAATGCGTTTGTGCTTTATGTCAAAGATGTAAACACAATTCAAGATTTGTTGGCGCTTTTGGGCGCAAACAAGGCTGTGCTTGATTTGAGCAACGAAATTGTGACTAGAGAACTTAGAAACAAAGTCAACAGACAAGTAAATTGCATCAACGCAAACATCAACAAAACGGTTGAAGCAAGTTTGAAGCAAGTTGCTGCAATCAACACAATCATCAAGACAATTGGTCTTGAAAGTTTGTCAGAAGATTTGCAAGAAGTTGCAGTTTTGAGATTGGCAAACCAAGAAGAAAGTTTGGACGAACTTCTCAAACTTTCCACAATCAAACTTACAAGAAGTGGTCTCAACCACAGATTTAGAAAAATTATGAAAATTGCTAGCACTTTGGAGGAATAATGGGAGAATTTGTTCACTTGCATGTCCACACTGAATACTCACTTTTGGACGGCATTGCAAGAATTGGAAAACTCGTTGACATCACAAAAGAGCGTGGGACTCGTGCCGTAGCCATCACTGATCACGGAAATATGTATGGCACTTTGCAGTTTTTTGAAGAATGCATCAAGGCAGGGATCAAACCTATTTTGGGTTGCGAATTTTATGTGTGCAACGACTTGCATCGCAAACAAGGCAAGGACGATATGGCCCACCTCGTTTTGCTTGCAAAAAATGATGAAGGTTTTCACAATCTTCTCAAACTCAACGAAATTGCGTTTTGTGAAGGATATTATTATAAGCCAAGAATCGACTATAAAGTTTTGGAAGAACACAGCGAAGGGGTGATTTGTCTTTCTGCTTGTTTGGCAGGGCATATCCCACAATTTATTTTGCAACGCAGATTTGACGAAGCAGAAAATTTGATTCTTAAACTCAACCAAATGTTTGCTCCGGGCGACTTTTATCTTGAAATTCAAGATCACGGAATCCCAGAACAAAAGTTGGTCAATCAATATTTGGCAGAAATGTCAAAAAAGCATGGCATCAAAATGGTTGCCACAAACGATGTGCATTATCTCAACAAAGATGATGCCGAAATGCAAGATGTTTTGATGTGCGTGCAAATGGGCAAGTTTTTGGACGACCCAGACAGAATGAAGTTTTCAACAGATGAGTTTTATCTCAAAACCTATGAAGAAATGTTGGAAGCGTTGCCTGGATTTGAAGAAGCGCTTGAAACAACACTTGAAATTGCTGACAAGTGTGATGTAACAATTCAAACAAAATCGTTGGCAGAAATTTTTGAAGTTGATCAAAGATACAAATTGCCGGCATCAAAAAACCACATTCCAGATTACAGACCAACAACAGGCGAAGAAACTTATGAGTTTTTGAGAAGAATTTCTTATGAAGGGTTGTATCGCAACTACAAAGAAGTTACACAAGAGCACATTGATCGTCTTGAAATGGAACTTGGCATCATCAAAGAGCAAGGCTTTGTCGAATACTTTTTGATTGTGTGGGATTATATCAACTATGCAATGTCAGTGGGCATTCCTGTTGGTCCAGGAAGAGGAAGCGGTGCCGGAAGTTTGGTAGCATACTGCTCGGGCATCACCAGAATTGACCCAATCAAGTATAGTTTGTTTTTTGAAAGATTTATCAACAAAGAAAGAGTTTCTATGCCTGACTTCGATGTCGACTTCTGTATGGATCGAAGAGGCGAGGTTATCGAATATGCAAAAAGAAGATACGGTGAAGACCATGTTGCAAACATTGTGACATTTGGTTGTATGCAAGCAAAAAATGCTATTCGAGATGTAGGCAGAGTTTTGCGTATTCCAAACTCAGATGTTGTCAAAATCACAAAACTTATTCCTGGGAAATTGCCAGAAGGCATCAAAAAGCCACCTGTTTTGAAATATTATTTCGGCACAACAGGCAAGCCAGAAAATGACAAGTTTATCATTCCAGAACTTAGAGAACTTTATGACAACAACGAAGATGTAAAGCGTATTGCTGATATGGCCATCAAACTTGAAGGTGTGCCAAGAAATATGTCAACTCACGCTTGCGGTGTTTTGATTGCACCAGAAGCCGTTGCAAATTATGTGCCGGTTGCCATTTCCGAAGGACAGAGAGTGACTCAATACAACATGATCGAGCTTGAGCACTTGGGACTTCTTAAAATGGACTTCTTGGGACTTAGAACCTTGACCGACATTAAGAAGGCGTGTGACTATATTTATGAAAATCATGGGGTTAAGATTGATTTTTACAGCCCAGACATGACTTATGATGATCCTAAAGTTTTTGAAATGATTGCACAAGGTCGCACCGATGCAGTTTTCCAACTTGAAAGTGCTGGGTTTAAGAAGTTTATGAAAGAGCTTAAACCAACCTGTCTTGACGATATTATTGCGGGCGTTTCGCTTTATCGTCCAGGTCCTATGGACTTTATCCCAACTTTCGTTAAAAACAAACACAACCCAGAGGGCATTGTTTATGATGATCCATGCCTCGAAGGGATTTTGGATGTAACCTATGGCTGTATTGTTTATCAAGAACAAGTTATGAAAATCGTGCAAGTTATGGGTGGTTACAGCATGGGACAGGCGGACAACATTCGCCGTATCATGGGTAAAAAACAAGTCGACAAAATCGACAAAGAAAGAGAAAAATTTATCAATGGTTGGGAAGATCCTGCAGGCAAGAAGAGTATTGCAGGTGCCGTAAAACTTGGTCACGACAAAGATGTTGCTGACAAGATTTTCAACCAGATGAAAGAATTTGCCAAGTATGCCTTCAACAAATCACACGCTGCGGCTTATTCGCATGTAACATATCAAACAGCGTATTTGAAGTGTTATTACGAAACAGAATTTATTACTGCGATTTTAAACGATCGTATCACAAACGCAGACGACATCAAAAAATATGTTTCGTTTGCTCGCACTGAAGAAATTGAAGTTTTGCCACCACATATCAACAAGAGTATGTCTTATTTTGCGACAGAAAACAACGCAATCCGTTTTGGACTTGGTGGTTTGAAACATGTCGGCATTGCACTTACTGACAGCATTATTCAAGAAAGAAAGGACAATGGCGAATTTAAGAGTTTTGAAGACTTTATTTCTCGTGCTGTTGCAATCGGCATAAACAAAAAAGCAATCGAATGTTTGATTTTGAGTGGAGCATTTGACTGTTTTGGCAAGGCTCGCTCGCAATATATGGCAGTTTATGAAAAACTTGTTGAAAGAGCAGTAAAAGACAAAAAGAACAGTCAACTTGGTCAATTTTCATTCTTTGACGATGCTTTTGCTGATGTAGTGATTGATGACTCTGTTGAATATCCTGATATCAAGGAATTCAACAAAAAAACATTGCTCAAACATGAAAGAGACATTATTGGTGTTTATATGTCAGGACACCCACTTCAAGATTATGTGCAAAAGTTTGCAGATTTCAACCTTTCTTCTGACATGCTTATCCAAGAAGAAGAGGAAATGGAATCAGCAGAAGATTTTGACAATGACGAAATTGAAAAAGAAATCGAAACAAACCTTGTTGACGGGCAAACTTTTGTTTGTGGTGGAATTATCACCGAAGTAAACAAAAAGCGCACAAAAACAGGCAAAGATTTGTGCTATATCAAGTTGGAAGATTTGAAGGGCACAATGGAAGTGACATTCTTCTCAAATGCATACATCAAATGCAGAGATTTGCTTGAAGAAGACAATTTGGTGACAATCAGAGGACGCATTTCAATCAGAGACGGTATGGCACCAACTGCAGTTGGCGAATCAATCTTTTTGTGGAGAGAAGATGATGCAAAAACAACTCAATCACAACCAACAAAAGAAAGATTGTGTTTGAGATTTGACACAAAAAACCCAGACATATATAGCAAGGTTAAAAACTCGATCGCTTCATATCCGGGCGAAACGCAAGTTGTGATCAAATGTTCATCTTCAAACAAGGTTTTTGTTTATCAACAAACAGTCAAGATAAACAACTATCTTGTCAACGAACTTAGTGGCATTATTGGAAATGAAAACATTGTTGTTCAATAAAAATGAGGTCAGTTTGACCTCTTTTTTGTTGAAATAATTATTAATAAAATGATAAAAACAAAAAAACAATTTTCTGCAATTTATTTAATAAAAATAATAATAAAAAAATAATAATAAATAATATAAAAAAACAATTATTCGTGCGAAAAATCGGCATTTTTGGCATTTTTAATAATATTAATTTAACAATTTATTAAATATTTTTTAATTATTAAAATAATATTTTAAAATATGTCAATTTAATTAATGAAGAAAATGTTTGCCCTGCATTTTCAAAATTTTCACCAATCAGTTTGCTTAAACAAGATTCGGTCTTTTCTAGTGCAGATTTTATTTCTTTGAAAGATGTTTTTGAAAGGTCTGTTTCAAAAAAAGTTTCAAAGTTTGTTTTGACTGCAATCAATTTTGCAAAGATGTTGTTGCATTCGAGTTTTGCTTTAGGTTTGTCAAAAACTTTTGTGTCCAAACTTATGGCCACATCATACAAATCTTTAAAGGTTTGCAGGTTGATTTTTAAACACTGCGACAAGATGTCTTTTTGCTGTGAAGTGAAGTTTCCGGAAATGCTTTTTGCAGAAACCGTGAGTTTTTCGACCGAACAATTTGTTCCACTTGCCACAAGATTGTTTTTTACTTTTTCGGCATCTGATTGATTTTGATATAAACTTGCCAAAAGCAAAAACTGGCCATCTTTTTCAAAAACAAAACCTGCACCATTTTGATTTTGCAAAGTTGATATTTCTTCATCAAGTTGAGTGGGGTTGGAGCATCTGTTTATGCAAATGGCATAAAGCGTTTGTTTTTCAACGGCGACTTTGTTGGTGGCAGTTGAAAAGTTTGCAGACAAAATTGCAGAAGAGAAAAACCAACTGCATGACAGACAAATTCCAAATCCAAGCACAAAAATCAACAAACTTAAAATAGAAAACTTTTTCATACAACATTATATTTTTAAAGCAGGTTTGATATTCGCAGATTGCAGAGATAAAAAATATTTTTATTTTTTGCGTTTATTTGATATAATCATCACATGAAAAGTATATTTAGTTTGATGAAAAGAAAACCAAAAGTGGGCATTGCTTTTGGTGGTGGTGCAGCAAGAGGAATGTCGCACATTGGCGTAATAAAGGCATTTGAGCAATATGGCATCAAGTTTGATTATGTGTGTGGGACAAGCGTTGGCAGCATTATGGGTGCTGCTTATGCTTCTGGCATGTCATTTGATGAAATTTACAATCTTGCAAAAAGTGTAAAAGTGAAAGACATTCGCACAAGCAAAATTGCGTTTATGACTTCAAAAACTGATGGGATTCAAAAACTGTTGATTGATGCTTTTGGTGATATCAACATCGAAGATCTCAAAACTCCATTTTCAGCGATTGCAGTTGACCTTAAAAGCACAAATCAAGTTTGCATAAGTCACGGCAATCTTGCAAAAGCAGTTGCAGGCAGTTGTTGTGTGCCCGGATTTTTTCACCCAGTTGAATTTGACGACAGATTGTTGGCAGATGGTGGACTTCAAAACACAATCCCTGCAAACATACCAAGATATTTCGATTGCGACTATGTTGTTGCTGTCGATTGCAACAGCACACGCACTTATGGCACAGACAGCAAAAAGGTTTTAGATGTGCTTGGTTGCACAATCAGAGTGCTTATGAAGAGCAATGCCGTCAAAGGTTATGAGTGTGCTGATGTGATGATCGGCACAGACAATCGCCGTTTCAAACCGACTCAACTTGAAGGACTTGACGAAATGGTTGAAGAAGGTTACAAAAACGCCATTGATGCAATGCCTCAAATTGTGAAACTGTTTGAAGGCAAGGCAAAAAAGAAAAAATTTAAACAAATTGACAAAGAAGAGATAGAGTTTATTTAAAATGATAAAATTGCAAAAAGAAAAACATTTTACAAGCAAAAAGACAACAACAAATGTGTTTGTTGCCATTGTTTTTGTTGTTTTCTTTTTGTTTGTGCTTGCAAATCAAGCAAATATTCAGTTTTATGCAAATGGCTTTGGCAAAATTTGGACGCAGCCACTGCAAGTTTATTATCTTGATGTGGGACAAGCAAATGCAAGTTTGGTGATTTTGCCAAACAAAACAGCTATGCTGATTGACACCGGCAGTGGAGAAAGCGAAGAAGATTTTATTTCGTCTGTCGATTACATATTGTCCAAAAACAAAATCTCAAAAATCAAATATTTGGTGCTGTCGCACAGTGACGAAGATCACATTGGTGGGACTGAGGCTCTTCTTGACAAATATCAAGTTGACAATATTTATAGGCCAAAACAACTTGCCAAAAACGAAGAAAGCGAACATGATTTCAACAGAGTGGACACTTTGGTTTATGAAAGGGTGACAAATGCCATTAGCAGCGAGCCAAATTGCACTGTGCAGTTTGTCAAAAATCACACAATCTTTATTGATGACTTGACCGAGATTTGTTTTTATGCACCAGATTTTGACAAGTATAGCCAGACAAATGATTACAGCCCTTTTGTTTCAATCACATATGCCGAAAAGACATTTTTGTTTACGGGTGATGCAACAACAAACAGAGAAAGAGAATTGCTCGAAAGATTGTCTGATGAAAACAAAACTTTGAAAGTTGACTTTTTGCTTGTTGCGCATCATGGTTCAAACACCAGCACATCGGCAGAATTTTTGCAAGCAATTTCGCCAACATATGCTTTTGTGAGTGCACAAAACAAAAGTTATCCACATGAAGAGGTTTTAAACAGATTGAAAGAAGCAGGAGTAAGCAAACTGTTCAACACAAAAACCGTCGGAATGATTGTTGTTGCAGTGCAAGAAAACGGAAATTTTTACATAAAAACATTGGCTTATCATTTTGAAATTGAGTTTTTTAGCGTGGCAATATTTTTGCTTGTTTGCATGTTTGTTGAATTAAATTCGAAGAAAAATCAATCAAAATTTTCAGTTTTAGCAAAAAAATAAAGTGTTTTTGACATTTTATTTTTTTATTGCATAAAAAAACTTTTTACAATAAAACAAGTTTATGCTAAAATAAAGATATGAATGAGCAAGTTTTCAACAAAATAGTCATTGTTTCGCTTTGCGACAGCTTTTCTCAAGATTTGGGCAAGATGCTTTCGCAAAATTTACACATGATGTTTTGTGATGCCAAAGAATTGGTAGAATACGAACTTATTGACAAAGACAGACTTAAAGAACTTTCCACAAAAGAATATTTGGACAAATGCGAAAAGCGAGCGCTAAAGCATATCGCTTCGTTTGAAGATGTGGTTGTTTCGATTGACTATGACACACTTGTCCACAATTTTGACATTTTCAAAAAACACAGTTTGATTGTGTTTGTCAAACTTGGCAAAGAATTTGTTTCAAAACATGCACAAGTTGCAAATGTGATTTGCTTTCAAGAGCACACAAACAACCTTAAACAACTTTGCACAATTTGTGTGGAAGTGAGAAAAACTGATTTAAATTTCGTTTGCGACAAGGTGCTTGACGCAATTGGGAGAACAATATGAATATCGTTCAAAAGACACAAAACTATTTAAAAGCAATTTCTGCAGAAACAATCACAAATGCAAAATCGGGACATTTGGGGGTTACACTTGGTGCATCTTCCATTCTTTTTGCGTTGTTTAAAGATCACTACAACTTTGACATCTCTGATCCGGATTTCTTAAACAGAGACAGATTGGTTTTGTCGGCAGGTCATGCAAGTCCACTTTATTACACATTGCTTTCTATGTTTGGCTTTGATGTAAGTTTGCAAGATTTGAAAGAGTTTAGACAATATGGATCAAAAACACCAGGACACCCAGAATATGGAGTGACCGAAGGGGTTGAAGTTTCGACAGGACCTTTGGGACAAGGGGTTGCAAATGCTGTCGGCATGGCAATTGCAGAATCAATCATGGAAGAGCGTTTCAACACTGTTGGCTCTGACATTATCAACAACTACACATATTGCTTTGCAGGCGATGGCGATTTGATGGAAGGTGTTGCTTTGGAAGCGGCAAGTTTGGCAGGGGCACTCAAACTCAACAAACTCATTTTGCTTTATGACAAAAATGATGTGACTATTGACGGACCTTTAAATTTGTCAAACAGAGAAAATTTGGCGTTTAAGTTTTATTCTATGGGTTGGAATGTCATCAAAGTCAAAAAGGGCAATTCGTATGCAAGTTGCACAAAAGCAATTGCAAAAGCAAAAAAGAGCAAAAAACCAACACTCATTATTTTTCACACAACAATTGGCGTTGGCACACAACAAGAAGGCACTTCAGCTGTGCACAATGCAGTTTTGTCACCACAAGAGTTGGCAAGCTTTAAGAAAGAATTGAAGGTTAAAGAAAGCTTCTATATCCCAAGTGATGTGAGAGAATTTTGTATGGCTAGCACCAGAAGGGGCAAACTCAATCACGAAAAGTGGAATCAAAACTTGGCTATGTATTCAAGCACACACCCACAACTTTACAAGAGTTTTTTGGCGTTTTTTGATCGCAAGAAAATCAACTTTGAAAGAATTTTGCGCAACACTGCAAAATATGCTGGCAGCAGCACAAAACACATCAACCATTATGCTTTGAGCGAATTGGCTTATCAATGCCCACAACTTATTGGAGGCACTGCCGATGTTGCACCTTTGACAGAAACTTATGTGGACAACGCAGGAAACTTTTCTGCAGGTTATAGACGAGGCAAAAATATACATTTTGGCATAAGAGAACACGCAATGAGTGCTGTATGCAACGGTATTGCGTTGTATGACGATTTTATCACTTTTGAATCTGGTTTTTTAGCATTTTCAAACTATGCCTATCCAGCATATCGTTTGAGAAGCATGATGAAGTTGCCTGTGCTCAACTTTTTGACACACGACTCAATTGCTGTTGGGCAAAATGGTCCAGCACATCAACCGATCGAACAACTTTCGCAGTTGAGAAGCATTATCGACAACATTGTGTTTAGACCATGTGACTACAAAGAGTTGGTTGCTGGTTATACTGTTGCAGTCAAGGATTATTTGCCAGTGACATTCTTGCTTTCGAAGCAAGATGTTGAAAAGGTTGAAGACACTTCTTATCACGGCGCTTTGCAAGGTGGTTATTTGCTTACAAACAATTCTGCAAAACCGGACATTGTTTTGGTTGCAACCGGAAGCGAAGTTCCACTTGCCTGCAAGCTTGAAAAAGAACTTTCAAAAAAATACGAAGTCAATGTTGTTTCAATGCCATCAATCGAAGTTTTTGAAAAACAACCAACAGCTTACAAAAACAAGATTATCAGCAAAGAAGCAAAATTGGTGCTTGTGATTGAAGCAAGCAACGACACAAAGTGGTATAAAGTGTTTGGCAAAAACTGTGAAGTGTTTGGCATCGACACTTATCAAAAGAGTGGGCTTGGCGAAGATGTGCTTGCAAAAGCAGGTTTTACAGTAAAAAACCTTGCAAGATTTGTAGAAGCCAAATTGAAAGCACAAAAATAGAGTTTTTGCGACAAAAATCGACAACAAAAAAATTTCTGCAAGACAAAGCATATCCTATAATAAGATATTGTAGGAGTGGATATGTTGAAAAGAAAAAGCATTGTGCTTAGTGATGTTGCAGAAAAATCAAACAAAAAAGCAGTTTTGACAATCGAAGAAGTTGAAAGTGGACTGAAAGGTCTGGTCAGATTGTATAATTTTGACAGAGAACTTGAAGGCATTTCTTCGCTTGGCTTTTATATTGACAAAAAAGTTTATAAAGCAGGTTTGACTTACAAGTCATTTATGCTTTATGAATTTTTTATTGACCTAAATCAATTTCCAACCAAATTTTCGTGCGCCGTGGTAAATTTTCAAAATGCGATTGCTACACCAATTTTGTTTGGCACAAGCGAAGGAAACCAAGACAACATTTATGGAAACATAGTGGCAGAAATTGCGAGGGACAACTCTTTGCAAAATGCAACCAAAGTGCTTGACCAACATTCGGTGGGGTTTGACGAAGAAGAGCAACAAGAAATAGAAAAACAAATTGACAAAGAGTGCGACAAGTGCGATTGTGAAACTTGTGTTTATAAGAAATATTTTTTAGAGCACAACCAAGAAAAGGCGACAACGCAATCAACAGAAATGGAAGCGTCATCGACAAACGAAACAAAGGAAGGCGAAATAGAATTTTTTCAAAGATTGAAACCTCAAATTGACAAATTGTTTGAAAAATTTCCATCAGAAACAAATTTGCAAAGGTTGATGCCGGACAGCAAGTGGGTTAAGGTTGATTACGAAGATGACGGAGATTTTTATGTGTTTGGTTTGCTGTATGATCCTTTGGGACAAGTAAAGTATGTTTGTTATGGCGTGCCTGCAATATATGAAGAAAATCCACCTGAAGAATTGTCAGGGTTTCCGGTGTGGTTGCCACTTGACAAAGAAAATGACAGCAGGTTTGGTTATTGGTTGACCTATCAAGATGCTGCAACGGGCGAACCGGTGAAAACTGTGGTTGATTGAGGCCTGTATGAAAGTTTTTGCATGGATAGTTTTGGCAATTGTTTTGTTTGTGATTTTGGGCATGATTTATTATCTAGCGATTGGCAAACTGATTTTTAAGGTTTCGTTTGGAAGAAAAACTTTAAAGAAACGAGTTGAAAAGAAAAACTTGCAACAACAACTCAAAGATTTGGGCATTGATTTGTGTTGGTGGGATAAGGTCTCCTTTCAAAAAATGGAAATCAAAAGTGTTGATGGATTGCAGCTGGTTGGGCATTATTTTGAAAACAATTCAAACAAGACTGCTATCGTTGTGCATGGGTATGGCGCAAATTACAAAGAGATGCAACCTTATTGCAAGTTTTTTCTGCAAAAAAAATTTAATGTGCTTGTTACCGAAAATCGTGCGCATGGGCAGAGCGAAGGTGAGTGTGTGGGTTTTGGTTGGAATGACCGACTTGACATCGTGCAGTGGTGCAAAACACTGAGCGACAAAAACCCTGAAAACAAAATCGTTTTGTTTGGACTTTCAATGGGCGCAACAGCTGTTTGTTGCACAGTTGGCGAAGATTTGCCTTACAATGTGGTTGGTGCGATTTCGGATTCTGCTTTTGCATTTGGAAAAAAACAAATTGCAGATGTTTTGTCAAAAGCCAAAGTTTTGAAGTTGTTTAAGGGACATTTGTATAGTTATCTAAAACGGGTGCACAATTTTGACATTGCAGTTGTTGATGCAACGGCGCAGTTGAAAAAATCTAAAATTCCTGTTTTGTTTGTGCATGGCAAACAGGACAATTTTGTGCCACCGGAAAATCAAAACATTTTGTATGAAGCAACCCCAAGCACTCTTAGGGCAAAAGTTGTTGTTGAAGATGCTGGGCACTGTGCGTGTTATGCAAAAGCAGGGGTTGAGTATGAAAAATCAATCATAGATTTTTTAAGGAAGCACACAACGATTTATGAAAAATAAAAAAAACACGGATTTCCGTGTTTTTTTGTTGAAAGCAAACCTTGCAAAATCATTTGACATCAATTTTTTCAATATAACAAACAGAAGTGTTTGTATAAGTTGTTGTGGTTGGATATTTGCTGGTTGACATAACAACTCTAGTGCAAGTGCCAACATTCATGATTGACTTTTCGTTTCGAGTTGCAATCGCAATGCTGACAGTGAAAAATGTCATGCCGGTTGTGTTGCACATTTGCAAACGGTGGTGGTTGTCTGCCTTGTCGGTTATGTCGATATAATAATATTTTGAAGAGTCGGAAGCGTGCCATTTTATTCTCAACATTTTGTAAGGTGTCAAGTCAGGCAAGTTTGTCAAATTTCCCGTCCCACCAGGGATACCTGACGCAAAGCCAAGATTGATTGTTGCATCTAGGCTGTTTTTGTCATAGATTGTTGTCCAGCCGTCAAGAAAACAGTTTTCGCCAGCAGATGGTGCAGGTGGGGTTGGAGTGGAAGGATCTGCGCTAGGTTGGTTTGTTGTAGCTCCTTGCATTTTTTCCAAATTTTCAAGCATATTGAAATCTATTGTCATAAAAAAACTCCTTTTTGCTTTAAGTGTATTGCAAAAAAGAGTTTAATTCAACAAACAGTGTCATTTTTTTACGATGTTGATTTTTGCTTTCTTTGACTTTTTGTTTTTCATAAACAACCAAGCAAAGATGATGCCAAGCAGAGCAATCACAAGGGTGATGCAGGTGATGATTATTGGGTTTACTCCGTTTGGACTGATGTAATCTTTTTGCAAAAAGCCATAAATCACATCATTTTCATAAACAAAACAAACGGCAATAAAAGTTTTGTTTTTGTCAAACCCTTCATAAAGGAAAAGTTTGTGTTTTTTTGGTAAAGATATTTCACTTTCTTCAAATTCTTCGCCATTTGCATAATACACTATGCAAGGGGCATTTGTTTTTGCATTGAAGTTTGGTATTGTCTTGACTGTGTGTTTTTGTTTTACTATCAAATCTGCCAAAACATAACCATCAAGTTTGGTTTCGCCATTGTCGTATTGCAAAACTTTGTAGAAAGAGTATGTTCCGTCAGAATAAATCTTTTCACTGTCGCCATCAAATTGAATGTCAACTTTTGCGTTTAATGAGATTGTCGCAAGTTTTGTTGACGAAAACGATGGCAATTCGTATAACACTGCCTTGTTTGCAACAATGCAATATTGTTGGTCAGAAAGAGCATATGCCGAAGAAATCGGCATAACAACGCTCAACACAGCAAACATCAAAAGAAAGGTTGCAAACAATTTTTTCATATAGAAATTAAACCACCTTTGCGCACAAAAAGTCAAGCAATAAAAAACAACACTCGAAAGTGTTGTTTTTTTGTTTAGACATATTCTTCAACAGTTGAAATTGTTTTGAAGTTGAAGTGTTGTTTGGCAAGTTTGAATGCTGCATCAATTTGCTTGTCTGCAACTTCGCCCCAACCAAGCAAAGTTTTTGCTCTTTCTGGTGTAGTGAGCATTCTTTCATAAGTTTCGCCATTGTCTGGGTCAGGTTTCACTGGACCAATTTCGTCAATCAATGCTGTCATTCTTACTTGTGCATAAGTTGGTCTGTCGCCATCGCCATCAATTTCTTGATAACCAACCATAACAACTTCTTCTTGCAAAGTTGTGTTGAGTTCTTCAACCATTTCTCTGCGAAGTGTTGCCACTCTGTCAGCATCAAAAGTTTCAGGGGTGCCACCACCAAACGAGAACACTTTTTTGCCCTTCTTAAGTTCGACTTTCAAAAGAATTCTGCCATCTGCAGAAAAGACCAAACCATAAACTTGTCTAGTCTCAAGGTTTTGTGGAACTTCTCCATCAAACCAAGTTATTTTTACCATATTCCAAATCCTCCTTTTTTGTTTTTTGGCTCAGCCATTCTATCAAAAAGAAAAAAAGATTTCAAGCGATTTTTAAATATTTTTATCATTTTGAAAAATATTTTATATTTTTTGTTGAAAATTTGCGATTTTTCATATTTTTCGCAGGTTAAATCATATAGTTTTATATGAAAAATGTGTTTGTTGTGTTAAAGAAAAAGTTTTTGGTTTGTGTTTTGGTCGTTTTGACAATGGCAACCGGCGTGTTGGGCGTTGTAGGGGCAAAGAAAACAATGTCGCCAAAACCACAATTTGCAATAGTTGTCGATGCTGGACACGGTGGAGTTGATGGTGGTGCAGTCGGCTCGCAAACAGGCATAACAGAAAACGAACTCAACCTGCAGTTTGCGCAAACCTTAAAACAAATTTGTCAAGAGTATGGCTGGAAGGTTGTTTTGACGAGAAGTGATTTGTCGGGGCTTTATTCGCCACTTGCTTCAAACAAAAAGCGAAGCGAAATGGAAAAGCGAAAAGAGATTATCGAAAAAAGCAAAGCAGATTTGGTGGTGAGCATTCATATGAACAGTTTTGCCGACAAATCTGTTTGTGGTGCAAATGTTTTTTATGCCAAAGAAAGTGTGCAAGGTCAGATGCTGGCAAATGCTGTGCAAGAGATTTTTTTTGAAACAATGCAAGTGCGCAACTCAAAAGCAAAAGTGGGGGATTATTACATTTTAAACTGTGCAGACAAGCCGAGCATTTTGATTGAATGTGGTTTTTTGTCAAACGATAAAGAAGAACTTTTGTTGCAAGACAAAGAATATCAACAACAAATGTGTTATGCAATTTTTTGCGGGATTTTGAAATATTTTGAGAGTTTGTAAAACTTCTACAAAAAAAGATAATTCAAAACAAAAAGCGACAAATTTTTTCTGTCGTTTTTTTGTTGTTGAAATTACAATTGAAAAAGAGGTTTGATATGAAGACAAATTCGAGTAAAATTATGCAAATAATCGGCAAAATAATATGTTTTTTTGTTGTTTTTTATGTTTTGTTTAATGCAAGTGTAAACTGCATTATTTTTCCATTTGCAATCGGAATGATGTATGCACTTGTTTGGGCAAATCAAAAAGTGTGGTTGGTTGTGCCGACATACATATTGGCAGGGGTGGCACACAGTGCAACGCTAGAATTTTCAATTTGCTTGTTGGTGCAATCTTTTGCAATTTTGTTTCCTTATTTCGTGCATGTGTTGTGCAAGAAAAACATGCGTAAGTGGGAGTTTGGGGTGTATGCACTTGTGGGGCAAACTGCAAACTTGGTGTTTGACATTTTGGGTGGTGTTTCGCCACTTGTTTGTGCAATTTCGTTGTTGCTTTCGGTGTTGTTTATGTTTGTGTGTATCGGTTTGTTTGAAGCGATCATCATAAGAGGTTTTACAAACAAACTTACAAACTTTGAAATTGTGTCGCTGTTTTGCATCATTGCAGTTTTGTGCAGTGGACTTGCAATCACAAACATTGCAACTTTCAGTTTTTTGAAGCTGTTTGTTGGCTTTGTTTTGTTGGTGTTTGCTTATTGCGCTTCGCCATTTCTCACACTGCTTGTTGCATCAACTGCAGGCATTGGATCGTTGATTGCGACAAACAATCCACTTTTTGTTACACCATTTGTCATTTGGGCTGTTGCTGTTTTGTTGTTTAAAAAACGGTTTCGTATTTTTATGGTTGTAGCACTTGCTTGTGTGGAAGTGGTGATTGGGTTTTATTTCAGACTTTATGCAACATTTTCTGTTGTCGAAGCATTGCCACTTGTGATTGCGTGTGTGGTTTTTATGGTTTTGCCGAAAAAAGTTTATGACAATTTTGCTGCAATTTTCAATTTGTCAAAAGATAGATTGGCAATGAAAAATGTTGTAAATCGAAATCGTGAAATCTTGTATAAAAGACTTGGCAATTTGTCAGAAATTTTTAATGATATGAATATGATTTATCGCAACATGATAAAACGAGGTATGAATTTTGAAGATGCAAAAGTTGTGCTCAAACAAGAAATTTGCGACAAAATTTGCTCGTATTGTCCAGAGCGTAGTCACTGCTTGCGCACTTTTGCTGACAAAACCGATCAAGTGTTTGATCAACTTGTGACCGTGGCTTATGAAAAGGGCAAGGCGACAGTTTTGGATATGCCAAGTTTTTTGACTTCTCGTTGCAAGCAAACAAACGGAATTTTAGGCAGTATCAACACACTTACATCACAATACAAAAAATATATCGGCATGGTCAAAGATGTTGACACAAGCAAGATGATTGTTGCAGATCAATTGCAAGGGGTTTCAAAAATCATGGGCAAACTTGCAAAAGAAGTCGAAACAAACATATCTTTTGACACAACACTTGAAAACAAAATTTTGGACGAGTTGACTTATTACAACATCATTTGCATTGATGCAATTGTTTATGAAAAAGATGTTTGGACGCAAGAAGTTTCGGTTGTGGTGCGAAATGAAGATTGCACAAAACCTCGCATTGTGGACGTTGTTTCAAAAGTGTGCAATTGCAAGATGCAAGTTTGTGACATGTTTGAGTGTTCAAGACCAGGTTATACAATTGTCAACATCAAGACAGCACCCAAATTTGATTGCCTTTTTGCAATCAGCCAAAAGACAAAAAGTGGATCAAATGTAAGCGGCGACACATACAGCATTGTCAAACTTGATGGGGACAAAATTTTGTTTGCCATAAGTGACGGAATGGGAAGCGGCGACAAGGCAGAAAGTGTGAGCGAACTTGCAATCAGTTTGGTAGAAAATTTTTATAAAGCAGGGTTTGACAACGAAATCATTTTGTCGACAGTCAACAAATTGCTTTCTTTGCACAAAGAAGAAATTTTCAGTGCGCTTGATTTGTGTGTGCTTGATCAGAGAAGTGGAATGTTGGATTTTGTCAAAATGGCCTCACCTTGCTCTTACATTTTGAATGAAAACGAATGCAAAAAAATTCAAACAGGATCGTTGCCTTTGGGGATTGTTGAAGAGATTTCGCCACTTACAAACAAGCAGGTTGCAAGCAGCAAAGATTTTGTGATTTTGCTTTCAGATGGTGTGTGCGACAGTTTTGAAACAGACGAACAATTGCAAGAAGCAATCAAATCGATAAAAACAAAAAATCCACAAGAGTTTGCAGACTTGTTGCTTGAGAGTGCACTTTCGCAAAATAATGGTTATGCTGTTGATGATATGACAGTTGTCGTAGTAAAAATTTTGGATTTCTAAAATTGCAAAAAATCGTTAAAAATCTAGTTTTTTTGTTAAAAAATATTGAATTTTGCTGCCTTTTGATATATAATTAAACAGATTTTTGAGGGACAAATGGAAAAGATTTTAGATTTCATTAAAAAACATAAATTGATAAATGCAGGCGAAGTGATTGGTGTTGGTGTCAGTGGTGGCATTGACTCAATGAGTTTGCTTCATTTTTTAAACGAACATAAAGAAAAGTTGGACATCGAAGTTGTGGCAATTCACATCAACCACGGCATCAGAGAAGAGAGCGATGATGAGGCATATTTTGTTTTGCAAAAATGTCGTGAAATGGGAGTGAGAGTTTACAAGTTTACGATTGATGCACCAAAACTTGCAAGGGACAAAAAACTTAGCATTGAAACAGCTGCTCGTGAAGGCAGATATGGCGTGTTTGAAACTTTGGTAAGAAAAGACATTGTTGACAAGGTTGCACTTGCTCATCATCAAAGTGATCAAGCAGAAACAATTTTGATGCATCTTTTTAGAGGCTGTGGAGTTTCTGGCGCTCGTGGAATGGAACCAGTGCGTGACAAAATTTACATCAGACCGATGCTTCCTGTTTCTAAAAACGAAATTGAAGAATATTCTGCAATCAACAACATCGAATATGTCGAAGATTCTAGCAACGCAGACATTGCATACACAAGAAACTATTTGCGCAATGTTGTGATGAAAGACATTTTGAAAAAGTGGCCAAATGCGATCGAAGCAATCAACAATTTTGCTTTGGCAGTTTGTGAAGATGATGATTACATCAAAAAAGACCTTGATTTCAACTCATTTTTGATTGATGACAAATTGGTGCAAATGCCTTGCAGTTGTTTTTATCAAAGCAGTGCAATTTACAGCAGAATTATCTTTAAAGTGCTTTCGTTGATTGGCGTAAAACAAGACATTGAAAGAAAGCATATTGACATGATCAGAGATTTGGCACTCAACATGGAAAACGGCAAAAAAGTAAGACTTCCTTTTGATGTGACAGTTTGCAAAGAATATGACTTTGTGACATTTGAAAACATTTATGTTGAAAAACCAGAACTCAACAGAAGTTTCAAACTTGAAGAATTTGAAGCGACAAATTATGGCAAAGTGGTGGCAAAGAGATGCCGCACTGACAAAATGAATGAGCCTGATGCACTTTATTTTGACAGCAAAAAATTGCCAAAAACTGCAAAATGGAGATATAGAGAAGATGGCGACATTTTCCAAAAATTTGGTGGTGGAACAAAAAAACTTAAATCATTTTTGATTGACAGAAAAGTGCCATCAAGGATCAGGGATTTTATCCCTGTGCTTGCAGATGGAAATGAAGTGTTTGTGATTGCAGGTGTTGAAATCAGCGAAAAGGTAAGAGTTGATGATGGTGCAACAACTTGCGTAAAACTTAAAGTTGAAAAATTGAAAAAATAGAAGAGTGGTTTTTGCCACTCTTTTTTTGTTGAAAAATGTCCACATGCTGGCAAAAAGAGAGTGTCAACAATTTGACAAACTCTGTTGTTTTGTTTGACATTTTGCTTCGGGGGGGGGTATACTCAAAATGACTAAAAGTTTATTTCGGAGCGATACTAAACAAAACGAAAAGGAGAAACAAATGGCAAAAGACAAATCAAAAAAGAAAGTCCCTTTCAATGTTTTTAGAAAAGGATTGGCAGGGGCAATCATTGGTGCAACTATCCTTGCAGGTGGACTTGCACTCACAGGTTGTGGAAAAACTGGACCACAAGGAAGTCAAGGCGAACCTGGAAAACCAGGTGCAACTTGGTTTTCTGGCACAGCAACAAACGAAGAACAAGGTGTTGTGGGAGATTTCTTCTATGATACAGACGATTGCGACATTTATGTAAAACTTGACACTGGTTGGATGAAGATTTCAAATATTCAAGGATTGCCAGGAAAAGATGGTGCTGACGGAAAAGATGGTACCGACGGAAAAGATGGTATTGATGGCACAATATGGAAATCCGGTTTAAGCTGCACAGAATTTGCTGATGCAAAGGTGGGTGACTATTTTGTTGACACCGATGACTATGTGCTCTATCAAAAGACTGCCGACTCTTGGAAAATCATTATGAGAAACTTTGGTAAGCCAGCAGATGACAATGTTGAAGAACAAAACATTGTTGACCTTGTGATTTTTATGGGGCAATCAAATATGGCTGGTAGAGGTGTTGCTTCTCAAGCGCCAGTTGTGCAAGAAGGACACGGTTACGAATTTAGAGCAGTTTCAGACCCAACACAATTGTATACTATTGCCGAACCTTTCGGTGTAAACGAAAACCGTGGGGTGCTTTCAGAAAACATCAAAACAGGATCCCTTGTTTCTGCTTTTGCTGAAAGTTATTACACATATTCAGGGGGAATCCCTATTGTTGGGGTTTCTGCTGCACAGGGTGGACAAAGCATCAATTTCTGGCAAACAGGCGGTGCTGCTTTGACAGAAACAATCAACAGATTTAATGCTGCAAACACTTATTTGACAGACAACGGCTATACAGTAAGACACAAATATATGGTTTGGTTGCAAGGTGAGGCTGATGGTGTGCAAGGTATGAGTGTTGACACTTATAAAGCCAAATTGGTAGAATTGCTTGGTGAGATGAAAGAACAAGGTGTCGAAAAAGCAATGATTATCAGAGTTGGTGACAGACAAAGTGACGAAAAATTGCACGATGGCATCATCAAAGCACAAACAGATTTGTGTAAAGAAAGAGAAGATTTTGTTATGATTTCGGGCAAACTTGCTGCTGTTGCTGCAGAAGATATGAAAGACAATGCTCACTACAAACAAGAAACTTACAACGAAGTTGGTGCTGATGCCGGCAAGAATATGGCTTACCATGTAAACACTGGTCTCGAACCATACTTCTATGATGAAGAACTTGGCAATTGGTATCCATTTGGTGGTTCTGGCAGTCAAACAGAACAACCTGAGGAAGAAGAAACAGTTGATTCGTTTGTTTTGAATGTTTCAGATACAGAATCAAAATACGACTTCTCGACATTGGGAACTGTTGCTGACGGAAAGGTTACAATCGCACAAGGCTCTTCAACAAACTTCATTGAACTTGAAGAATCAGTTATTTTGTCAGATGACTACAGTTGGACATACGAAGTTGTTGCTGGCGACATTGGCAAAGACCACACAACTGGTGCTGGAATGATTGCAAACTCTGGCACAAGTGGATCAGGATTTTTGACAATCCCACCATACAAACCTTCAGAGGCTCCATCAGCAGAAACTGCACAATTTAGATTTAGAGATGAAGGCAAATCTTTGCAACTTGACATCACTTTGCCAACAGATTATGACCCATCAAAAGTGCATCATTTTGCACTTGTTTATGACTCATCAACAAAAATGTTTAAGGCTTATATTGACAAGGTTGAAGCAAACATTACATATACAGTTGGTGTTTTGGGTGGATCTTTCAACAACACAAAATTGAAAAACTTCTTGGGAGGTTATTCAACTGCTGCTTCAAATTTTGCTGGAGACTTCTATTACTTTGGATTTACAAAATCTGCTTTGACAACAGACGAAATGTATACTCACGAAGTTGTTGAAACAGTTGATTCTTTGGTTTTGGATGTTTCAGATGCAGAATCAGACTATGACTTCTCAACATTGGGAACTGTTGCAGACGGAAAACTTACAATTGCTGCTGGCTCATCTACAAAATGTTTGGAAATGAATGATGCAGTTATCTTGTCAGACAATTATAGTTGGACATACGAAGTTGTTGCTGGCGACATCGGCAGAGACAACTCAAGTGGTGCTGGTATGATTGCAAATGCTGGTATAGATGGTTCTGGTTTCTTGACAGTGCCACCTTATGCTGGGTCTGCTCAAACAACTGGTGCACAATTTAGATTTAGAGACACTGGAAGATCTTTGCAACTTGATATTGCAGTGCCTGTAGATTACAATCCAGACAAAGTTCATCACTTTGCTCTTGTTTATAATGCTGAGACAAAAACATTCAAAGCATATATCGATAAAGTTGAATGTGCAATCACTTACACAACAGGCTCACAAGGCAGTGCTTTCAACGACACAAGATTGAAAAACTTCTTGGGTGGATACCCAACTGCTGATGCTTCAAACTTTGCAGGGGATTTCTATTACTTTGGATTTACAAAATCTGCTTTGACAACAGACGAAATGTATACTCACGAACTTGTAGGTGCACCTGAAGAAGAACCTGAAACACCACAAGAGCCAGTTGAAGCAGACTATGTGCTTGATGTTACAGACCCAACTTTGGCAGACCAACTTGCTTCTTTGGGAACTGTTGCAGATGGAAAACTTACAATCTCTGCAGGTTCGGCAACAGAATATTTGACACCAACAGAAGTGCCTGTTTTGTCAGATGATTACAGTTGGACAGTTGAAGTTGTTGCAGGAAATTTCTTGACAGGTCCAGAAGGCGCTTTAACTGGTGCTGGAATGATTGCAAACTCTGGCACAAGTGGTTCGGGCTTCTTGACAGTGCCACCAAGAACTGCGGCTGCAGCAGATGCATCTGCAGCTCAATTTAGATTTAGAGATGAAGGAAAAACTTTGCAAATTGACATCACAGTTCCTGCAAGTTACGATCCAAGCGAAATGCACCATTTTGCACTTGTTTACAATGCTGCAACAAAAACATTTAAGGCTTATATCGACAAAGTTGAATGTGCTATCACTTACACAACAGGCACACAAGGTGGAACATTCAACGACACAAGTTTGAATCATTTGTTGGGTGGCTATTCATCTGCTGCTTCAAACTTTGCTGGAGATTTTAGTTATTTTGCATTCACAAAGGCAGCATTGACAACAGGACAAATGTATACTGCAGAATAAAAATCAAATTAGAAAACGAAAAGAGTGACAAATTTTGCCACTCTTTTTTTGTGGAAATGATTAAAAACTTTTAACAACTTTTTGGCGAATTTGTTGATTTGTTTTTATATTTTGCCAAAAGGTAGTATAATGAAACTGTTGGAGGAAGTTATGAAAATTGCTATATCTGCAGAAAGCACCATTGATTTGCCTAAAGATTTGTTGGAAAAATATCAAATCAACATTATGCCTTACACAATCATTTTGGGAGATAAAGAATATTTAGATGGCGAAGAAATTAGCCCAAAACAAATTTTTGATTATGTGAAAGAAACAAAGGTTTTGCCAAAAACTGCAGCAATCAATGCGGCACAATATCATGACTTTTTTGAAGGTTTGCTTAAAGAAAATGATGCAGTTGTGCACATTTGTCTTTCAAGTCAAATTTCAAGTGCTTGTTCGCATGCAAAAGATGCTGCAAGTGAAATGGACAATGTTTTTGTTGTTGACTCTCAATCTCTTTCAACAGGCATTGCTCTTCTTGCTATTTATGCAAAACAACTTGCAGACGAAGGTGTAGAGCCTGCCGAAATTTACAAAAAAGTTCAACTTCGCACAAGCAAAGTTCAAGCAAGTTTTGTTGTGGAAAAATTGGACTATTTGCACAAAGGTGGAAGATGTTCGGCAGTTGCTCTTTTGGGTGCAAATTTGATGAGAATTAGACCTCAAATCATTTTGAAAGAAGGCAAAATGGGTGTCCATAGAAAATACAGAGGCAATATGGACAAGGTTATTGCAAGCTATTGCAAAGACACATTGGACGAATTTGCAACACCTGACCTTAGCACAGCATTTGTCACATACACAACTGCAACAGAAGAAATGATTGCAGCAGCAAAGGCTTCGTTGCAAGAAAGGGGCTTCAAAAACATTTACGAAACTGTTGCTGGGGCGACAATCACAAGCCACTGTGGAGAAAACACTTTAGGCATTTTGTATCTCAATGATGGACAATAATATCAAAAAAATTGAAAAAATGGGGCATTTTTGCTCTATTTTTTTGTTTTTTGCACAAGTTATCAATATGAAAAAGAAAAGCCGCAAAAAGAGAAATTTGTTTCAAAGCAAAAATGATCCATTGGGTGCTTATACTGGAGTGCCTGAAAATCCAAACGATACACCAGTGCAAGATGCAGATGATTTGTAAACTTTGACTTGCAAACAATTGATATTTTTTGCAAAAAATTGTATTATGTCTTTATGGAAGAAAAGACAGAAAAAAAAGAAAAAGTGTTTACCAAAGCCCAACTTGTTGAGCGATCTATTATGAAACGATTTAAGAAGGGGATTTGGTCAAAATTTATTCAAGCACTTAAAGATTATCAACTTGTAAATGATGGGGACAAAGTCGCTGTTTGTGTTTCTGGTGGCAAAGATAGTTGGCTTTTGGCAAAACTTATGCAAATGCTTCACCGATACAGCGAAACAAATTTTGAACTTGTTTTTCTTTGTATGGATCCTGGTTACAACCCTGCAAACAGAAAACAAATTGAAGAAAATGCGAAAAAACTTGAAATCCCTCTCAACATTTTTGAAACTGACATTTTTGACAATGTTGTCAACATTGAAAAATCCCCTTGCTATTTGTGTGCAAGAATGAGAAGGGGACACCTTTACAACGAAGCAAAAAAACTTGGTTGCAACAAAATTGCTTTGGGACATCATTATAGTGATGTGATTGAAACAACTGTGATGGGTATGCTTTATGGGGCACAACTTCAAGCAATGCTGCCAAAACTTCGTTCGCAAAACTTTGATGGTATGGAACTTATTCGTCCACTTTATTGTGTGCACGAAGATGCCATTATTGCTTGGCGAGATGCAAACGAATTGACTTTTTTGCAATGTGCTTGCAGATTCACGGAAAAGTGCAATTTGGCTGATGATGAAATTTCGCCTTCTGCAAGATTGGAAGTTAAAAAACTTATCAAACAACTCAAAAAAGATATTCCAGAAGTTGAAAATCACATCTTCAAAAGCATACACAATGTCAACTTGGACACTTTTGTAGGTTACAAACAAAGCGGAAAGTATTTTGAGTTTAATGAGATGTTCAACACAAACAACAATAAAAACGAAGAATAAAAAAGAACGGATTTGATTTTCCGTTCTTTATTTTTTTAATGCTCAACCCTTTTGGGCTTTTTACTTCTTTGCGAGTGATACGGCTACTGCCAAGGAAACAGTTGCTCCAACCATTGGGTTGTTGCCCATGCCAATAAAGCCCATCATCGCAACATGGGCTGGCACTGAAGAACTTCCTGCAAATTGTGCATCACAGTGCATTCTTCCCATTGTGTCAGTCATACCATAACTTGCAGGGCCACATCTCATATTGTCTGGGTGCAAGGTTCTGCCTGTGCCACCACCAGATGCAACTGAGAAATACTTTTTGCCATTGTCGTTGCACCACTTTTTGTATGTGCCTGCAACTGGGTGTTGGAAGCGAGTTGGGTTTGTTGAGTTTCCTGTGATTGAAACATCAACTGCTTCGTGTTGCATAATTGCCACACCTTCGCTTACATCATAAGATCCATAAATCTTTACGGCTGCTTTTTCGCCTTTTGAAAATGGGATTTCTTCCAAAATTTCAAGTTGTTGTTTTTCACGGTTGAAACGAGTGTTTACAAAAGTGAAGCCGTTGATTCTGCCGATAATGTAAGCAGCATCTTTGCCAAGTCCGTTGAGGATAACTTTGAGTGGTTCTTTTCTGATTTTGTTTGCTGTGCGAGCGATGCCCATTGCACCTTCTGCAGCAGCAAAACTTTCGTGGCCGGCCAAGAAGCAGAAACATTTTGTTTCTTCGTCCAAAAGTCTGCCAGCAAGTCTTCCGTGACCAAGACCAATTTGTCTTTCGTCAGCAACTGATCCTCTGATGCAGAATGCTTGCAAACCTTCGCCAATTTTTTCGGCATATTCGCTTGCAGTTTTGCAGTTTGATTTGAGGGCGATTGCAGTGCCAAGAGTGTAAGCCCATACAGCACTGTCAAAGCAGATTGGTTGAATGTCTTTTACTGTTTTTTCAACATCAATGCCATTTGCAAGGCAGAGATCTCTTGCTTCTTCCAAAGTTGCAAAGCCGTTTGCTTTCAAAACTTGTGGAATGTTTTCGTATTTTTCAAATTCTTTCATCATTGTTCACCTCTTGGGTTTACATAGCGAGCGGCCTCATCAAATCTGCCGTAGTGCTTTGTAGATTTTGCCATTGCTTCTTCTTTTGACAATGTTTTGTCGTCAAGGTTTTTGAGAAGAAGTCCAAGGTTTACATATTCATAACCAATTGTTTCGCCATTTTCATCAAGAGCCATTCTTGTGATGTATCCTTCTGTAAGGTTGAGATATTTTACTCCACCTTCTTCTGTTGAAACGATTGTGCCAACTTGACTTGTTTTGAACTTGCCCAAATCTTCCATAGAAGTGCCAACTTCAAGACCACCAAGTGAAAATGCTGATTGACTTCTTCCATAAACGAGTTGCAAGAAGATGTTTTTCATTGCATCGTTGATTGCATCACACACAAGGTCTGTGTTGAGGGCTTCAAGCAAAGTTTTTCCTGTCAAGATTTCTCCTGCCATAGCAGCAGAGTGTGTCATACCAGAGCAGCCAATTGTTTCGACAAGGGCTTCTTTGATGATTCCGTTTTTCACATTGAGAGTGAGTTTGCAAGTGCCTTGTTGTGGGGCACAGGTGCCACAGCCGTGTGAAAAACCTGAAATTTGTGTAATTTCCTTAGTTTGATCCCACTTTCCTTCTTGTGGAATTGGTGATGGACCATAACCAGGCATATTTCTTACGCAGTTGCATTGTTTTTCCATTTTTTTCTCCTTTCAACCTACATTTTAACAAATATGAAAAATTCTTCAAAATGTTTGCAAAGAAAAACCGATGCAAAGCAACTTTTTCTTGACAATCAATCAAAAACTTTGTAAAATATCAACATAATCAAAATGGTGGTGAAAAACCGAGTAGTTGAGCACTAGGGCTTACAGAAAGGGGTTGGTTGATGAAAAACCTTGGCAGGTGTTTGGCGAATTACAATTTCATCAAGTTTTGCGGCCGTGTCAACGAATGGGCATAATAAGGACTGATTTTTTCAGTTGAATTTAGGTGGTACCACGAAAGCATGCTTCGTCCTAAAAATAGGAAGGCATGCTTTTTTATTGTTTAAGGAGAGAAAAATGACAGACAAAAATTTGTTTTCCGTGTTGAAGGAAAGAGGACTTTTGTATCAATGCACAGATGAAGAGGCATTGAAGAAAAGGATTGAAAGTGGCGAGCCAATCACTTTGTATGAAGGCACAGACCCAACAGCAGACAGTTTGCATATTGGACACTGTGTGCCATATTGCATTTTGAGAAGATTTCAACAAGCAGGCCACAAAGTTGTTCTTTTGATGGGTGGAGCAACTGCATGCATTGGCGACCCAAGTGGCAAGCAAGAAATGAGAAAGATGATGACAAAGGAAGATATCCAAAACAACATTGAAAAAATCAAAGACACACTCAAAGTGTTTTTGAAGTTTGATGGCGAAAATCCTGCAATCATCGTAAACAATGCTGATTGGTTTAACAATTACAGTTACATTGATTTTATGAGAGAAATCGGTGTTCATTTCAATGTAAACAAAATGCTTTCAAACGATATCTACTCAAAGAGAATTGAAGAAGGTGGATTGACTTTCTTTGAAATGGGTTATATGTTGATGCAAGCATACGACTTTGTTCACCTCAACAGAGAATATGGTTGCACATTGCAATATGGTGGTCAAGATCAATGGGGAAACATTGTTGCTGGTGTCGAACTTCAAAGAAAACTCAACTTTGCAAATGGCACTGACATCAATCTTATTGGTGCGACAAACCCATTGCTTCTTACACCAGACGGCAAGAAGATGGGAAAAACAGAAAGAGGGGCAATTTGGATTGATAGAGACAAGATTTCTGCTTATGACTT
Organism: Clostridia bacterium; assembly: GCA_017452445.1. Classification (GTDB taxonomy): domain Bacteria; phylum Bacillota; class Clostridia; order Christensenellales; family UBA1242; genus Caccovivens. The sequence goes on along the minus strand of JAFTMH010000001.1, from coordinate 130,371 downwards.
CTATCAAGGGGTTTACCAAACACCAGATGCTTGTGTAAAGATGATGTTTGCTCTCTTTACAGATGTGCCAATGCCAGAAGTTGAAAAGTTGATTGCCGAAGACATCGTAAAAGCAAAGAAAGTTTTGTCTTTTGAAGTTACAAAATTTGTTCGTGGTGAAGAAGATGCTGTCCTTGCTCAAAAGATGAGTGAAAACTTGTTTACAGATGGTGGCGATGATGCTCCGGTTGTTGAAGTTGAAAAAGCAGAATTTCCAATGAACATTTGCGACCTTGTGTTTAAGTGTAATCTTGCACCTTCAAAGAGCGAAGCAAGAAGGCTTATTCAAGGTGGGGCAATCACATTTAAGGGTGAAAGAGTTGCAAGATTTGATATGCAAGTTTCTGTTGAAGATGTTGCAGATGGTGCACTTCTCAAAAAAGGTAAGAAGAGTTTTGTAAAAGTTCAAGCAATTTAAGGAAAGGTATGAAAGGTTTTGAAAAGCAGGTCGAAATAATCGAAAAGAAGTCAAAGTTTATTGGCTATCTTTTTGCTTGCAAAACCACAGAAGATGTTGCTTCTGCTTTGCAACAGTTGCGAGCAGAACACAAAAAGGCAACACATATTTGTTATGCCTATTCGCTTGCTTCTCCATTTTTGGAAAAGGCAGTTGATGATGGCGAACCGGGAGGCACAGCAGGCAGGCCTATTTTGTCGGTGCTTCAAAAGAAAGGACTTAAAGATGTTTGTGTGTTTGTAGTAAGATATTTTGGTGGCATCAAACTTGGTGCCGGTGGACTTGTAAGAATGTATACAAAGACCACAAGCGAGGTGCTTAAATGATTATCACAAAAATCAAAAGAATTGCAAGCACAAACAGATATCATCTCTATGCTGACGAACAATGGCAAGGTATTTTCTTAGATGAAATTTTGGCGATTTACAAACTTAAAACTGATCAAGAAATTGATGAAGATGAGTTTAGAAAAATCAAAAAAGAAAACGACAGAAAAGTGTCTTTTGATATGGCTGTTTGCTATATGGAAAAATATGTTGTCAGCCAAAAAGGGATAAAAGATTATCTCAAAAAGAAAGGTTTTGATGATCAAACAATTTCAGCAACCATTGAAAAGTTGAAGGACTATGGTTATGTTGATGATGAAAAATTTGCTCGCAATTATTTTGACAGTTTGACTGCATCAAAAGGCAAAAGAGCGATTGTAAACAAATTGAGAGAAAAAGGGGTTTCAAAAGAAATAATCGACGACCTTCTGACAGAAATCGAAGATGAAGATGAAATTTTCAAAGCGACAGTTTTGGCTGAAAAATTCGCAAAAAATCGAGAAAAATCCCTAAAAAACAAGCAAAAGTGCCTTGCTCATCTTGTGAGAAAAGGGTATGATTATACCGTGGCACAACAAGCAACAAACAATGTGTTCAACTCATACGAAGGAGAAAATTATGATTGGATTTGATTTGCAGGAAGTTGCAGAAATCAAAGATGAAGACAAATTGCTGTCAAAGATTGCTCTTGAAGGCGAGATTGCTTATGTCGAAAGATTCAAGCAAGACAAAAAGCAAAAAGTCGCAAGTCTTTGGGCTGTGAAAGAAGCGGTTTTCAAGGCTCTTGATGTGAAAGCGGGGAACATTTCGTTTAAGGAAATCGAACTCTGTCACAAAGAAAGTGGAGCACCGTTTATCAAACTTTACGGCAAGGCAAAACAAAGATTTGAACAGTTGAATGCAGCGAAAATTGAAGTTTCGATTTCGCATCAAAAAACAGTTGTAGGGGCGATAGTAATTATCGCTTAAAAAATATGAAAGTGCCAAGAAATCTTGGCATTTTTTGTTGCCATTTTACCTAAGAATAAAAAATAATTTTCCACTCAAACTAGGTATAAACAAACAGTTTAGTGGAGATAGTTTTATGAAAGAAGAATTTGCAAAACTTGAAGAAAAAGCAAAACAGATTGAAAAGCAATTTGGCACTGTTGAAAACTATGCAATTCAAACAACAAATTGCATTGACAGACATACATTGAGAATAGAGAGGCAGATGTTTTTCCGTTGGCATAACATGGAAAAAATCTATCAACAACTTGAAGATTTGCAGTTTGTTGATTTGCTTGATTTTCAAAAACAAAATTGGTAGGTTTGATGGAAAATTTGGTTAAAAGAGGAGAGATATATTTTGCAGACCTAAGCCCTGTCGTGGGCAGTGAGCAGGGAGGAGTTCGCCCTGTTTTGGTCATTCAAAATGATGTTGGCAACAAATATTCGCCAACAGTGATTGTCTCTGCCATCACAAGCCAACTGACAAAAGCAAAACTTCCAACACATATCGAACTTTCAAGTCAACTTTATCATTTGCCAAAAAATTCGGTTATTCTTTTGGAACAAATTCGCACTCTAGACAAGCGAAGATTGAAAGAAAAAATCTCGCAAGTGGACGAACAAAAAATGAAAGAAGTCAATAGAGCACTGTTAATTTCGCTAGGATTTGTGGGATAAAAGGGCATTTTCGGCACAAAAATCAACCAAAAGACTTTACTTTTTTTGGTGTGTGTGCTAAAATACAATCGACTAAATTTTAGGAGATTGAAATTATGATGATTGAACCACCTATTGACGAACTTACAAAAAAGGCAAATGGAAACAAATATGTGCTTTCTATTCTTGCTTCAAAAAGAGCAAAAGAAATCGAAACTGTTCGCAGAGCAGAACTTGCAACTGCTGACAAAAAATCAATTAGTATTGCTCTTGAAGAAATTCACGAAGGCAAAGTTAAACCAAGCGACTTAAATGATTGATTTGACAAAAGTTTTTATGTTATAATTCTACTGCTAGATATAGCAGTAGAATTTTTTATTTCAACAAGGGGTAGTGGATTTGTTTGCAAAGATAATCATTGATCAAGATGCAAAGGCGCTGGACAGAGTTTTTGAATATAAAATCCCTGATGATATGCAGGTCGAAGTTGGAGAGAGGGTTATGGTGCCATTTGGTGCTCGCAATCTCCAAGGATTTATTGTTGAAATCTGTGACGAGTGCAGTTATGACGAAAGCAAAGTTAAGCCTATTGCAAGCAAAATAGAAAATTTTCCTGTTATCAAAAAAGAGATGTTGCAACTTATGTTTCATATGGCAGACAAGTTGCACCTTAAACTTGCAAGCGTTTTAAGATTGTTTTTGCCAAGCGAAATGCGCACTGACAAGGTTAAAGAATTGGTGGTAAGGCAAGTTAGGCTTGCAGATGAGTTTGAAATGCCTTCTTCAAGAGCAGTAAAACAAATTGAAATTGTTGAACATTTGCAAGCAAACGGACAACAAAAGTTTACTGATGTTTCAAATCAATTTGGACACGCCGCACTTTCTGCACTTGTCAAAAAAGGCACTGTGATTGTTGAAGAAGTGCAAGAGTTTAGATCGCCAGAGTTTGACATTATCCAAAACAGCAAAAGAGAACTTACACCACTTCAGCAAAGAGCAGTTGACAGCATTTGCGAAAACAAAACTTATCTTCTTCACGGGGTTACCGGAAGCGGAAAGACCGAAGTTTATATGAACTTGATTGAAAAACAACTTGCTTGTCAAAAAACAGCAGTTATGCTTGTGCCAGAAATTTCACTTACTCCACAAGTGCTTGCCAACTTCAAAGCAAGATTTGGGGATAATGTTGCACTTATCCACAGTGGACTTTCGGCTGGCGAAAGATTTGATGAGTGGAAACGAATTTTCTTTGGACAAGCAAAGGTGGTTGTTGGTGCAAGATCAGCAATATTCTGTCCACTTGAAAATTTGGGTATTATCATCATTGATGAAGAGCACGAACAAAGTTATGTGTCTGAAAGCAATCCTAGATACGACACACATATGGTGGCAGAGTTTAGAAAAAACTACAACAATTGTGCACTTGTTTTGGGCAGTGCGACACCATCAATTGAAAGTTATGCAAAGGCAATTGATGGCGAAAGTCAACTTGTCGAAATGCCTGTGAGAGTCAATGGCATGGAAATGCCAAAGATTGTTGTGATTGACATGCTTATGGAAATGCGACAAGGCAACAATCAGATTTTTTCCATTCCACTGATTTACGAACTTAAAAGCATTGTCGAACAGAAAAAACAGGCAATGATTTTTATCAATCGCAGAGGGTTTTCATCTTTTCAAAGATGCAGACAGTGTGGATATGTGGCCAAGTGCACAGATTGTGATGTGTCGCTTGTTTATCACAGATTTGAAGACAGATTGAAGTGTCATTATTGTGGCAAAAGATACAAAGCACTCGACATTTGCCCAAGTTGTGGAAGTCGAGATATCAAACAAGGGGCGATAGGCACTGAAAGAGTGGTTGAAGAATTGCAAAAACTCGTCCCAGGTGTGAGAGTTTTACGAATGGACAATGACACCACTTCAAAGAAAAATGGACATCGTCAAATCTTAAACGAATTCAAAAACACAAAACCAGCAATTTTGGTTGGCACTCAAATGATTGCAAAAGGACATGATTTTGAAGATGTGCTTTTGGTGGGTATTGTTGATGCAGACCAGAGTTTGTATCAATCAGATTTTAGAAGTATTGAAAGGACATTTCAACTTATCACTCAGGTTGCAGGAAGAGCCGGCAGAAGTGCAAAGCAAGGCAGAGTGATTCTTCAAACTTACAGTCCAAGACATTATGTTTATCGTTTTGCGACAAATTATGATTACAAAGGGTTCTTCAAAAAAGAAGTCAATTTGCGAAAGGTGACAAACTTTCCACCTTATGCAAGGATTGTGCGAATTTTGTTTACACACGAAAACGAAACAACAGTTGCACAAGAATGCAAAGTTTGTTACAATCAAATACAGCAAATAAAAGAAAAATATCCACAAGATTTTGTTTATTTGGATGTTATGAAAGCACCGCTCAACAAAATCAAAAACAAATTTAGATATCAAATTATGATGAGATTTAAGTTGGACAAAGCAGACGAAATCGAAAAAGAAGTTTACGAATCTGTAAATCCAAACACAAAGAGTTCGGTTTTCTTTGAGATAAATCCAAACAACTTAAGTTGACAAAGGAGAAAATTATGGCAACAAGAAAGATTGTAACTTTGGGAAATGTTACATTGAGAAAAAAATCAAAACCTGTCGTTGATTTTGACGAAAGTTTGGCAGTTTTGCTTGATGAAATGAAAGCAACAATGATTGAAAAGAAAGGTGTGGGCATTGCTGCAGTGCAAGTGGGAGTTTTGAGAAGAGCAGTTATTGTTGAAATCGAACCAAAAGAATATCTCGAAATCATCAATCCACAAATTATCAAAACAAAAGGCAAGGTTTCTGACACTGAAGGTTGTTTGAGTGTGCCAGGATTTTATTGTGATGTCGAAAGACCACAATATGTAAAAATCAAAGCACAGGATCGTCACGGCAGAGAATATGAGTTTGAAGCAGTTGACTATATTGCTCGTTGCATTTGCCACGAAATTGATCACTTGGACGGAATTTTGTTTGTTGACCACACAGAAGAAGGTCAAAAATATAAAAAACAACACGGAGTTGAATAATGAAAATTTTGTTTTTTGGGACACCATATTTTGCAGAGGTTGTTTTGAAAGGTATGCTTGACAACGGTTTTGATGTTGTTGGTGTAGTTTGTCAAAACGACAAACCTGCAGGCAGAGGCAAAAAGATGGTTTCGCCAGCGATTGTAGAAATTGCAAAGGCAAACGGATTGCCGGTTTATCAATTTGAAAAATTGTCACAACATATCGAAGATTTCAAAGCGATTGGTTATGATTTGGCAGTTACGGCTTCTTATGGCAAATTTTTGCCAAAGAGTTTGCTTGACATCAATCCTTGCATAAATGTTCACCCATCAATGTTGCCTAAATATCGTGGGGCAACACCAATTCAAAGCGCAATCCTCAATGGCGACACAATGACAGGGGTTACTGTTATGAAAACCGAGATTGGCATGGACGATGGCGACATTTTTGTGCAAAAAGAAGTTGAAATTTTGCCAGAAGATGACTACACAAGTTTGCAAGACAAATTGGCAAATGTTGGTGTAGAACTCTTGGTTGAAACATTGCATAAAATCGAAAACGGCACAGCAGTTCGCACTGCACAAGATCACGAAAAGGCAACTTTTGTCAGGTTGATTGAAAAAGAAGATGGACTTCTTGATTTTTCAAAACCTGCACAAAGTTTGGTAAACAAAGTCAGGGCTTTTGTTGAAAGCCCTGTGGCATATTTCTTCTTGGGCGAAGACAGAATAAAAGTTTACAAAGCAAAAGTTGCTGTTGACATTCAAGCCGACGCACAAGTTGGTGAAGTTGTGCCAAACAAAAAGAGATTTTTGATTAAAGCAAGTGATGGGGTTTTTGAAATTTTAAGATGCCAAGCACCGGGTGGAAAAGTGCTTGATGCAAAAGTATTCTTAAATGGATATCGTTTCAAATCAACGGTGGTGACTGTATGATTTTAGATTTGACATTTCAAGAAGTTTGCCAATATGTAAAAGATCTTGGCGAACCTGCATTTAGAGCAAAACAACTTTATGAAGCACTTACTCTGGGTAAGCAATTGGACGAGATTTCAAACTTGCCAAAAAGTTTCAAAGAAAAGATAGAAAAAGATTATCCTAAATATGAGATTGCAGCACACCTTGTCAGCAAAGATGAAACTCAAAAGGTTGCAATCAAACTTGAAGATGGCAGTGTGATAGAATCTGTGCTTTTGAAGTATAAATATGGCTACACAGTTTGTGTTTCTACACAAGTTGGTTGCCGTATGGGATGCAAATTTTGTGCATCAACACTCAACGGATTGAAAAGAAATTTGTCAGCAGGCGAAATCTTGCTTCAAATCTTGTTCTTCAACAAACTTTTGGGTGGAACATTGAAAGAAAGAAAGGTCACAAATGTTGTGCTTATGGGTTGTGGCGAACCTTTGGACAACTATGACAATGTTGCAAAGTTTTTGAAATTGGTTTCATCAGAAGATGGCTTAAACATCAGTCAACGAAACATCTCGCTTTCAACTTGTGGACTTGTGCCAAACATTTACAAGTTGGCTGATGATGGATTTACGGTTACACTTACAATTTCGTTGCATGCACCAAATGACGAGTTAAGAAAAAAGACAATGCCAATTGCAAATGTCTATAAGATTGAAGAAATTTTGAAGGCTTGTGATTATTATTTTGACAAAACTGGCAGAAGGATTGCCTTTGAATATGCTCTTGTTGACAGTCTTAATGACACAGACGAGGCAATCGAGCAACTTGCAAGAGTTTTGAAAGGAAGATCTTGCCATGTAAATCTTATCCCTCTCAATTCTGTAAAAGAGAGAAAGTTGATTGGCACAAACAGAAAGAAGGGATATCAAATTGCAGGCAAACTTGAAAAGTTGGGCATAAGTGCAACAGTTCGCCGCACAATGGGCGAAGACATTGAAGGTGCTTGTGGACAACTTAGAAATCGAGTAGGAGAACAAAATGGTTGAAGGTAGAGTGCTTAAAAAGCAGGCAGATTTGTTTACGGTCGAATTGCAAGATGGGCAAATTGTTGACTGTGTTGCCAGAAAGGTGCTTAAAAAAGAAGGTGTTTTTGTTGGCGACAGAGTGGAAATTGATGATGACAATGCCGTTTCAAAAGTATGTGAAAGAAAAAACATCTTGATTAGACCACCGGTTGCAAACATTGACAAAATGTTTATTGTTTTTGCACCCGTGCCAAAACCCGACTTATATACAGTGGACAAAATGTTGTTGTTTTGCAAACTCAACAACATCGAACCAACAATTTGTATAAACAAAAGCGATTTAGACAAAAAATATTGTCAAGAGTTGGCGACAATCTACAAAGGTGTTGCAAAGACAATGGTGTTTTCAACACTTGATGACACTGTGACAAAACTTGAAAAAGAAATTAAAGGCATTTGTGTGCTTGCAGGGCAAAGTGCAGTTGGAAAATCTTCAATCATCAATGCTTTGAAAGGCGAACAACTTGCAAGAGTTGACACTTTCAGCAAAAAGATTGAAAGGGGAAAACAGACAACAAGGACTGTACAATTGTTCAAGTTTTCAGAAAACGGATATTTAGCAGACACTGCTGGATTTTCAAAACTTGACGAATATTTGCTTGATCTCAAACCAGAAGAGATAAAAAGTTATTATCCAGAATTTTTGAAATATGCTTCGCTTTGCAAATATAAATCATGTGTGCATATAAACAGCAAGGATTGCGAAGTTATCAAGGCGCTCAAGCGAGGAGAAATCAACAAAACTAGATATGAAAACTATCTCAAATTGCACGAAATTATGAAAAACATAAAAAGATTTTGAAAAAACAAAATTGTTTGCTAAACTAAAATCAAAATGGGAGTTGTTATGAAAAGAAATATTGATGTTTCGGTTTCAACCGATCCAATCACAGATTATCAAAACATTATCGAATATGCCAAAGAGATGCAAGGGGTTGCAGATTTTTTGCACTGTGATGTTATGAACACAAACTTTGTACAAAAAAACAATTTTGATTACAGTCTTATCAACAGCATAAACAGAAACAGCATTATTATGCTTGATGTTCACTTGATGGTTGACGAACCTGTTGATGACATTCCAAAATACATCCAAGCAGGGGCAAACATTTTGACCGTGCACTATGAAGCCTTTGACGATAAAGAACTTCTTGTAAATTCGCTTAAATTTATTCAAGAAAACAACACTCTTGCAGGCATTTCGCTTAAACCAAGCACACCTTTCAAAGAAATTAGATCTTTTGTTTTCAATTGTGATGTTGTGCTTGTTATGGGTGTAGAACCTGGTGCAAGTGGACAATCTTTGATTGAAGAAACTTTTGACAAGGTCAGAGAAATTGCAAAGTTTAGACAAGACAACAATTTGAGGTTTAAGATTGAGTTTGATGGTGGTGTAAATCCACAAACAGCAAAAAAACTTATCGAATGTGGTGTTGATATTTTGGTTAGTGGATCGTATGTTTACAAAAGTGAAAACAGAGCAAAGGCCGTTGCAACACTCAAAGAAAATGACTAACAACAAAACAAAAAAAGATGCAAATTTTGCATCTTTTCTTTTTTTATATCAAATTAAAGGATTGTTGTTTTTTCAACAGGAATATTTTTTGTGACAACTTTTGTTGCCATTCTTGAAATACTTCTTACTGCTTGATAATATGTGTCAGCATAAAGTGCTTCTGGTCTAGTTCCACAAACTTTTGCATGGATTTTTTCATATTCCATTTCTGCAGATACATATGTAAGCACTTTTTGAGGATCCAAAGTTGCAAAATGTTTTTGCACAGCTTCTTCTTGTCTTGCAAGTTCGGCTTCTTTGAGCTTGAGGGTTGCTTCATCTTTTTCTGTCCAAGTTTCTTGTGCGTTGAGCTTGTCAATTTCTTTTGATGTTCTGATGTATTGTGCAGTCAAAGAAAGAAGTGTTGTGTAAGAAGTTTCGATAGAGTCAAGGTGGAACACAACATCGCCCAAAGCATCAAGTTTGAATGGTGCAATGTCATAAATTTCTTGTTGATTTTTGATGATTGCAACCTTTGCAAGGGCTGTCAATTCTGGTTGTTGGTGAACAATTTTGTTGAGTGCTGCACGATATTCCATTCTTGTTTTGCCATCAAGACCTTCGTATTTGCCATATCTCATGCTGGCAAGTCCAAGTTCGATAACAAATTCTACCTTTTTGTCTTCTGCCAAAGTTGCAAATTCTGCCAAAAGAGACGCTTGTGTGACAGGCGACTTTGCTTTTGTTTGTTGAGCAGTTTGTCTTTGTGGGGATCTTGTGATTTCTGCCATTGAAAGAAGAGGCATAACTCTTGAAGGGTTTGTTGCATTTGGTGCAAGAAGTTTTTGATCAAGTCCCAACTTGAAAGGAATGTTTGCAATTTCTTTGTCAGTGAGTTCAATGCCTGCTGGCACGATCATTGTGTGATAGAAAACATTGCCTTGTCTTGTGTCAAGGTCAGAATAAACTCTGCCGATTGCAGCCATTCTGCACACCAAAGTTCTGCCATCAGTAAGTTTTGTGCGAATGATTCTGAAAGGAGCTTTTTCTGGATTTGCACGGAAATCTGCGTTGTTTGAAAGTGTAGATCTCAAGTTTCCAGAATGTGATTCTGCAACAATATCAACTGGGTTTTTGATGACCTTTTGCACCCTTATTGTTTCTGTCTTTTTGAAAAGTCTGCTGAAAACAGAACCACCTTGAACAGGTCTTGTTTCTTCAAAAGTTCTTGATTCGGCATCAAAAGCGCCAGGCATGCAAGAATAGCAATGAGAGACAATTTCGTTCATTGCAGAAATTTCAACTTTTGAAAGTCCTTCGGATTGTGCAAAAATGCCAAAACTTCCGTTACGGAATGGGTCTGTTGTGTAGATGTATTGTTCGATCACTTTATCATATTTCATAAAAAACACTCCTTTTCAAAAAAAATCAGCTGTATAAAATTATTATAACACACAAAATTGTCGTTTTCAATAGAGTGAGTTTTATTTTTTCAAAAAAAATAACAAAAAAAGACAACGATTGTTGTCTTCTTATTTACTTCGGTTTCCTTGTTGGTATTTTTGGATAAGTTGTTGCACAGAAAACGCACTGCCACCTTGCAAAATGCCACCATCTGGGCCAACAAGAAGGGTAAATCCACCTTTGTAGCCTTTGAGTTTTTCGCCAGTCAAAAGGTTGCCATCTTTGTCTGTTGCAGCAACGACGCAAAAGATGTTTGTATTGTTGTCAACAAAGCCACATTCTTTGATTGTTTGCAGGGGTTGTTTCAGAGTGTTTGCTGCAATTTCTTGTTGCTGCAAAAGTGTAAGTTTTTCATTTCCGGTGTGTTCTGTTTTTACGAAACCAAATTTTTCTTTGATCATTTGTGCAGTTTGTTCTGGTGACAGGTTGCTGTTGTCGATTTTGATGTAATTTTCAAAATCAAGTTCGCCATCACGACTTTCAAGTCTGTATTTTTTGTCATCGTTGATAAGGCGTTGATTTGAAACTTCTACATTGCGTTTTGAAGCTTTGTTTTTAAGTCTGTTTTCTGTCACATTTCTTGCGAGTCTAATTTCTTGTGGAGCGACAAGCTCGACAAAATATTGTTCTGCTTTTTTAAAGATTTTTCTTATGCGATTGAGATATGCCCAATCTTCTTTGCTGTCAAAATCCATCATACAAGTAAAAATCAAACCATAGTTGTCAGACTTTGCAAAATTTTTAAAGACAGATTCTCTAAAATCTTGCACGACCTGTTTGTTCATTTTTCCAAAAATTTCAAGCACAGGTTCGATTGACATATGGTTGTGAAAAAGTCTAAAATCTGTGATTTTGCAAACTTCTTGACCAACTGTCATTTTGCCGACTGAACTGTTTCCCATAATTATCAAAAGTTTCATTTTTCTTCTCCTATAGAGACATTGTAACATTCTTAAAAAATACAAATCAACAAAAATTTAAATATTGTTTTAATATAGATTTTTTGAGTGGTTGAAAGTAAAGCTCTTACTCATTTTTTATTTAGTTTATTGACATTTAATGTATCGAGTGTTATCATAATTTTGACGGGGGGGGTAGAGAAATGAGTTTTGTTGATTTTTGGACAGACAAAAACAATCCATCATTGCCTAAGAGTGAGTATCTATACAACCTTAGACACATTATTGTTTTGGTGTTGACTGCTTTGCTGTGTGTTTCATTAACGCTAATTTTTAGAAAAAGAAGCAAAAGAGCAAAGGATATTTTGTTTTATGTTTTCGGTGGAATATTTTTGTTTTTTGAAATAACTTCTAGAGTTGTAAATCTTATTATTGAAGAATCATATACTTGGCAAAGTGTTTTAAAAATAATTTTGCCAATGCATATTTGTTCTGTTATGGTATGGGTGTTTATAATTGCAATTTTCACAAAAAAGCAATTTCTTTTAAATTTTAGTTGCATTGGTGGGATTTTGGCAACAATTGCCTTCTTGCTTTATCCTGCCGTTGGACTAAACAAAGTTTATATGTCCTTTACTTGTTTATACAGCACAATTTCTCATATGCTTGGATTTGTTTGTTGCATATTGATAATGACACTTGGTTATGCAAAATTTGAGTTTAAAAAGATATGGCAACCTTTGGTTTGCTTTGCAGTAATGTTTTGCTGGGGAGCAATATTAAATTTTTTGATTTTTCCAGGTTCTGATTATATGTATATGGTCAATGATCCACTCGAACTTGGTTTGCCATTCCCTTATCAAATCTTATATGCAGGCATATTATTGTTGTATACAACGGCATTTTATTTGGTGTATTGGTTGGTTCAAAAGGTTAAAAACAAAAAACTAGAAAAAGCCAGCAAGTGATTTAAATAAAATATTTTATCAAAAAATAGAGTTTAAATGCTCTATTTTTTCTTTTTTAATTGCAAAGCCTAGGTGTTGCGTTGGCGATTGACAAACTATTGCAAGGCGTAAAAAAAACGAATGTCAATGTGCATTCGTTTTTGTTTTTTTGGTAGTCCCAAGGGGAATCGAACCCCTGATTTTGCCGTGAGAGGGCAACGTCTTGACCGCTTGACCATGGGACCATGTTTTTGAAACAACAATATATTATCACTTTTTTTTGTTAAATGCAACTCGCTTTTGAAAATTTGTTGAAAAAATGCATAAAAGATTGATTTTGTGCGCAAAAAAATTAAAAGTTTTTAACAATTCTGCTTGTTTTTATTTTGTGTAAATGTTAAAATAACATTTGTATAAAGGAAGAGAAAAATGAGATTTAAGAAGGCAGTAAGCAAGTTTTACAAAAAAATAAAACTTAATATTTTGAAAAACATTTTCAACAATATGGAAGGCGAATCTGAAGTTTCGTCTTTGGATTATTTCTGCCTTGAATGTATCTATCTTATGGATTGCCCAACAATTTCTCAATTTGCAGCGTTTATGGACATCTCTTCTCCAAATGCAACTTACAAAGTTAAGCAATTGATCAACAAGGGCTACATCACAAAAGAAAAATCTGAAAATGATGGCAGAGAATATCGCCTTGTGCCAACTCAAAAGTTTTTTGACCATTTTGAAAACAAAGATGACTATGTTGTCGCAAACGAACTTAAACAAAACATGACAAAAAAAGAATGCAAAAAAATGGACAAGATTATGAAAATCTTAAACGATCAAATCGAAGAAGTGTAACAAAAAAGTCAGGAGCAATCCTGACTTTTGTTTTTTATAATTTTGATTTAATAGATTTCATAATAATGTTGAAAGATTTGTCTTCTGTGGTGTTGAGAGAATCTCTAAACACAACAAATTTTTGCCACAAAAATTCGAGCACAAAGTTGACAATCATAGAAAATGCAGTCACCACAATCCCTGGCACGCCAGCTTTTTCCATTGCAGCACCCCAAAGTGTTGAGCATGGGGTAAATGGCACATAGAAAAGGAGAGCCAATCCCATAGCAAGTGGGACATTGCTTGCAGATTTGAAAGTGAATTTGCGATTGAAAGTAAAATTCCAGATTACAGACAACACCAAAGATGTCAAATATGAAACCCAGTAGGTGATGTGACACACTTCGTCCATCAAAGTACATACCCCAATTTGGATTATGCCTGCTGATGCTGAAAACAACGTAAATTTGATTGCTTGAATTAAGTTTGCTTTTTTCATAATTGCATTATAACAATTTGCCATCAACAAAGCAAAGAAAAACTTAAAATTTTTGAAATTTTTTTGTTTGAAAAAAGCTTTCAAGTGTGATATAATGTATTTATGAATATTACAAGTGTAAAATATTTGACATCGGTTGTCAAATCAAAAGAAATTCTTCAAGATGATATGGTTGAATTTGCGTTTGTCGGCAGAAGCAATGTCGGCAAATCTTCTCTTATAAACTGCATCACAAATCAAAAGAATTTGGCGAAAACCTCTTCAACCCCAGGTCTTACAAAGATGATAAACTATTTTGTTGTCAACAACCTTTTCAGGATTGTGGACTTGCCGGGATATGGTTATGCAAAGACAGGGCACAAACATATTGCAAATTGGGCAGGGCTTATGGAAGACTATTTGCTCAACTCGCCAAACCTTAAAACGGTTTTTGTTTTGCTTGACTGCAGACACAAACCAAACGAACTCGACAAAATGATGCTTGAGTTTTTGAACACTTATCAAATCCCTTATGTTGTTGTTGCAACAAAGGTTGACAAACTTGCCAAGTCGAAGATTCCACAGGCTTGTGCTGCGATTGCAAAAGAATTGGGTGTGAGAAGAGAAATCATTTTTGCTTTCTCATCAGAAAACGGATTTGGTAAAGATAAACTTTTGGATTATATAGGTGGAATTGTGGAATAAAAGAGATGCGAGTTAGGCATCTTTTTTTTTGTATTATAATACAAAACAACAATTGTCTTTTTAATGGAATTGTTTGACAAAATTTTTTCAGAAATGTAAACTAACATTGAAAAATAAACAAACTAAGGAGAAAAAATGGAAAAAGCAAGAAATAGATTAAAAAGCATTTTGCTTGCAGTTGCGGCTGTTTTTGTTTTTGGCTTAACTTTCCTTTTGGCAGGTTGTCAAAGTGCCTTCTTCAGAGGGGTGCAAGAAAGAGGCTACGCCATAAACAGATTGATTTATACCGACAATACAGCAAAATATTTGCAAGGAAAAACTTTGCTGAGTGGAAAGATAGAGTGGGAGTCTAGTTCGTCAACTACAACGACTTTGGATTTTGACAAGTATAAAGCGGCAGGCATTTATGCTTATGTGTCAAGCAATAACACAGTTGACATTGTTATGAGCACGGTTGCTCCTGAAGAAAATGCGGGAGATTACACTCCAATTATAAATCCAATGATGGAATTTGTTTTTTTGTGTTCACTTCCAACAATGGCAGGAGATCCTTTTGTTGTGATCAACGGGGACACTGCAAATGGGTTTTATCCGATGGTGCCTTTCAATGCACAAAGATTGTTTATATATGGTGATCCTCACTATGATATGTTAAACATAAATTACACTATTTCAAAAGAAGATGGTTCGGAATGTACTTGTGGAACCTATACAGAAGTTGATACTGCGAGAACCAATTGTGGTTGTTATGGTGATCAAATTTATGAGGAAGTTTACAATGCAGAAGGAAAGTGCGTGACCAACATGTATTACCCAAATATAAACCTTGCTACAGTGCCAAACTGTTGTTATGTAGTTACTGAAATTTTTGAAACAGATGAAGAGACTGGCGAATCGGTTTCAACAAACACATTCAAAATTGAAGAGCGTTGTACAGGTCGTTTGAAAATTGAATTTGATGCACCGACAGTGGAGAATTTTGCTGGCGAAATGGCTGAAAATAATAATGGACATATTGCTTTTCCAGATTTTGAAGAACTTATTATTGATGGGTTTAATCTTGACAACTATAAAGTTTGGTTTATGCAGTTGCTTGGTCCGGCGTTGAACAGTACTTACTTTGATCAAATGGGTATTGCTGAATATTTGGATTTCAACGATTTTAGTTATATGTTTCACAATTTGCCTTGCAGAAAGGTTAGATTAAACAATATTACTGGATTTGGCAGCGAGTTTGCGATAAGAGATTTGTCTCATATGTTTGCAAATTGCAAAAATTTGGTGTCAGTTGATTTTGGAAACTTTTTCGAAGGTCACCAACCAGAAGATATGAGTTATATGTTTTTCAACTGTCCAAATCTTGCTGATGTAGACTTGACAACTTTGGATACTTCAAAGGTTGAAGATATGTCATATATGTTTTGCGCAAATCCACCAAGAGATGTCCTTGTTGCAGATGTTATCAATTCGCAATTGATCCCTTATGCAAATGCTCAAGCAGGCGAAGAAGCCTTTCCTGTAACAAACAATGGACAACTTTGGACTTGGGATTCTGCAGCAATGTATATGATTGATTTGGATGACGAATTAAAGCAAGAATATGCAGAAAACCCACAACAAACTTTGCAAAAACAAAAATTGGAAATCGCACAGATTTGTGCAGAATTGGGATTTCTTACTAAGATGGGTTTGACTTATGACGAGTTTGCAATGGTTATGAGCAACTATCAATGCTTCACTTTTGCAGAGTTTGTAGATTTTGTGAATGAAGATCCTTCTTTGATTGGATTGACTGCAAAAGAAGATGGAACACCTTACACAGAAAACGAAATCAAATTGACACTCAAAGAGATGTTTGCTGATGAAAATGCAATTATGGTCGGCACAGCAAACGAAGTTTCAGACTTCTAT
This sequence comes from Clostridia bacterium, assembly GCA_017452445.1. Taxonomy (GTDB): domain Bacteria; phylum Bacillota; class Clostridia; order Christensenellales; family UBA1242; genus Caccovivens. The sequence continues at coordinate 114,129 of JAFTMH010000001.1, read as the reverse complement.
GCTGGAAAACCTGTTGTGTATGACGAATATCAAGAAGTGGAAATTGAAAGAGAAACTTATATGCAACAAATTATTTCTGCAAATGTAATTCCTCAAATTGTGGCAAACGGTGATGCGGCAGTGTTGCCAAATGCAACAACAATGACTTGGGAAGAATATGCATTGTATTTTATCGAAGAGAATGCAGACTGGAAAGCAAAATATGATGCAAATCCAGCAGAAACTTTGGCACAAGCAAAAATTGAAGTTGTTTTTGTTTTGCTTAATGAAGGAACATTGAAAGAAATTGCACTTTCATACGATGAAATGGTCGCTTATATTACACAATACAAATACCTGACAGTTGCCGAGATTGTTGTGGCAATAAACGAAGATCCAACACAATTGGGTCTTTCTGCCAAAGAAGATGGCACACCTTACACTGCAGAAGAGGTAGAAGAATATACACGACTTACGGCGGGACATATATGTGCACTTCAAAAAGTAAATATCATTCTTGGCACTGCTGAAGAAGTGGAAGTGATGAAAAGACAATTGCTTGCAGAAATCGTTGTAGATGAAAGAAAGGTTGTTTTGGGCGGCGAAGGATCAAAATTTGTCATCAAAGAAGGTATGAATACAAACAATATGTTGACTTCTAAGTTTGACACATTGGTTGCACCAATCATTGAAGAAGGAGTAACAGTTGAACTTGGTGGACAATATGAAATGGAAGATGGAACAAAACTTTCAACATTGACAAGTGTAGTTTCAAACCAATCAATGTCTTGGTATGAAGAACCTCCAATTGTTGTAGATCCAGACTTTCCAGAAGATGGAAAGAAAATGTCAACAGTTTTGCTTGTTGCTTTGATTGCTTTGGCTACAGCAGTGATGGCAACTGGTATCACAGCAGTTGTGTTGTCTCAACAAACAACAAAGAAAAAGAAATTCTCAATTTTTGAATTTATTATGAGAATTTTGAAAAGAGATTTATAAAAAAGAAAGCATTTGAGCAATCAAATGCTTTTTTATTCAAAAACAATCCAACAGGTGTATTTTTAAGACAAAAAGTTGACAAAGTGAAGCCTTAAAAGTAAACTTAAAGTGAAAGATTATAAAAACAAAGGAGAAACAAATGGGAAAAGTTGGAAACAGGGTGAAAAGTTTTTGTCTTGCCATAATCGCAATGTTTGTTTTTGGCGTAACTTTCCTTTTGGCAGGTTGCAGGTTTCAATTGACATTTTTTCAAACTTTGAAAAACGGTGAATTTTCTATCAACAGAGTTGTATATACAGACAAACCTGCAAGATATTTCAAAGGAAAAACATTGTTGACAGGGCAGTTGAAAGTTGAACTTTCATCAAGTTCTTCTATAACTATTGATTTTGATGAAGAGATGAAACGAGGAACATATGCTTATTATGTTGACGAAGAAAATAAAGTCATTGATGTAATTGAAAATTCGGCAGCAAAAAGATATATTCAAGACCCAGAGCAAAACTTCCCAACAACTTTTGCAGTGCCAGAATATTACATGATTGTGGCCAGTATGTCTATTGGAACATTCAACGGAGGAGAAGAAACCGTTTATAGTATGGTGGCAAACAGTGCTAAGCATTTGTTTAGCGGGACATATGAAATCCTTGGATTGGACTGGAACTTGCAAAAAGAGGGAGATCCTGATTGTGATTGTGGATATGTGGATCAAGGAGATATGACATCAGAATACTGGTGTGGTTGTCGAGCACAAGGTCTTAATGCCGGTATGAAATGTTCTAATGGTGTGTATGATGCAGAAGGCAAGCCTGTTGACACAACATTAGGTTTGCATAATTCGTATGGTTCACTTGATGCAATCCCAAGATGTTGTTATTCTGTTACGGAAATTTTTACAACAGACGAAACAACAGGAGAATCTGTTTCAACAAACACTTTTCAAGTTTCTTCAATTTGCAACGGAAGACTTGAATTGGAATATGGCAAAAATCATCAAATAAGTGATGATATTGGTGGCACAGAAATTATTCAGACTTTTGATTTTAAGGAACTTGTGATTGATGGTTTTGATCTCAACAATTATGTGTATTTTTTTGAATCATTGTTGGCACCATTGATGCAAAGGGACGATTTTTCATCTCTCGGTATAATGGAAATGCTCAATTTCAACGACTTTGGGTATATGTTTTCAGATTTACCATGTGAAAAAATCACAATCAATGACATTAAATTTGTGGACGATTTTGATGTTGTAAATCTTTCACATATGTTTGCAAATTGCCCAAACTTGGCAACAGTTAATTTTGGAAACTTCTTTCATGGACTTCAACCGGAAGATGTAAGTTATATGTTTTACAATTGTCCAAACTTGGCATATGTGGATTTAACTTCGTTGGATACAACAAATGTAACAAATATGGCACATATGTTTGACACAAAATCAACAAGAAATGAACAAATGGAGATATTTATAAATGAAAAGTTTATAGATTTGGTCAACAAGGAATTAGGAACTGAATTTATTCCACATACAAACAATGGGCAATCTTGGACTTGGGATACAGCGGCAGAATATTTTGCACAAAACTATAAAGACTTTCAATCACTTTATCAACAAGATTCAGAAAGAGCAATTAAGGTGGCTAGGGCAGAGTTGATAACATATTTGTTTACCTGCACATATGTAAACAGATTTGGATTGACTTATGACGAACTTGCAGTGATTGCAACCAATGGAAGATGTGTAAATGTTGAAGAATTTGTAGGTTTGATAAATTCAAATCCGGAAGAATTTGGATTGTCGGCAAAACCAGATGGAAACCTTTATACAACAAACGAACTTTTAAGTTATACTCCAGTTCTTCTCGAAGAAATGGGCAAAGCATTTGGAGTTGAACTTTTCGTTGGAGAAGAAGCAGAACTCGACAATCTCAAAGTGTCAAGTGATGTCCTTGAATTTGCTTTTGAGAAAGTAGACAGAGAAAAATACATTCAACAATTGCTTTATGAATATGCAATTTTACAAGGTGATGATGTTTCAATTGAAGATTGCACTTGGGAAAATCTGGCATTGATGTATATTGAGAGCAATGAAGAATTGAAGTCAGAGTATCAAACAAATCCAGACTTGGCATTATATAAAGCAAAATTGATGTCTTTGCTTGAGTTTGGTATGGCTGGAGCATTTTCTGAAATGGCTGTAACATACGATGAGTATGTGTCAGTGATGACAAAGTTTAACTGTTTGACATTGGAAGATATCGTTGATGCAGTTAATGCAGATCCGGAAGCGATGGGGTTGCCTGTAAAAGATGGTGGCGAACTCTATACAAGAGATGAAATTAAAGAATTGGTTGACCAATCGTTGGGGCAATCAGTGGCACAAACAGGACTCAGCCTTACTCTTGTTGATGCTGAAACTGTTGGTGATATGGAAATTGGTTTTCTTCAAACAGGGCTGAAAGTTTCAAAAAGACAAATTATTTTAGGTGGAAAAGACAGCAAATTTGTCATTCGTGAAGGTGTTGACACAACAGGATATGCTCTTGACAAAAGCAGACATTATTGTTGCTCCAACTATTGCAGAGGGAATTGAAATCGCATTGTTCGATTGTTATGAAGATAAGGCGGGAACAAAATACAACACATTGACAAGCGTAAATGCAAATCAAACATTAAACTTGTATGTAGAACCTCCAGCAACTGATGACAAAGTTGTTTCAGTGCCAACTTTTGTTGCAGTTTTGCTTGGTGTGCTTGTGCTTGCTGCCGGTGTTGTGGCAATCTTGTTTGCAAGAGCACCTAAAAAGAAAAATGCATTTGAAATCATTATGTCAGTGCTTAAAAACAACTTGTAAAAATCAAAAACATTTGGGAGAAATCTCAAATGTTTTTTTGTTTCGTAAAATAAAGAGAAAAACAGCAAAAAAGTTGTGTTTTAGTCGCAAATTGTTTGCCATTTTTTGCCTGTTTTTGGTATAATAAGACAGTAACAAAAGGAGATGTTAATTTATGAAAAAGTATGTTTACTTGTTTAAGGAATCAGACGGCAAAAATAAAGCACTCTTTGGTGGAAAGGGTGCAAACTTGGCTGAAATGACAAGAATCGGTTTGCCAGTTCCTCAAGGCTTTACAATCACAACAGAAGCCTGCACAAAATACTATGATGATGGCAAGATGATCAATGATGACATCAAAGCACAAATCGAAACAAAACTTGCTCAAATCGAAAAGATCACAGGCAAGACATTTGGCGATCCATCAAATCCACTTCTCGTTTCAGTTCGTTCTGGAGCAAGAGTTTCTATGCCTGGTATGATGGACACAATCCTCAACCTTGGACTCAACGATGTTGTAGTTGAAGGTTTGGCAAAACTTACAAACAATGCAAGATTTGCTTATGACTCATATCGTCGTTTTATTCAAATGTTTAGTGATGTTGTTATGCAACAAGACAAATCTAAATATGAAAGAATTTTGGACGAAATCAAAGAAAAGAAAGGGGTTAAGTATGACAAAGACCTCACAGCAGACGATTTGAAAGAAATCGTTGATCTTTTCAAAAAACTTTACAAAGAAAGTCAAAAAGTTGACTTCCCACAAGAACCAAAAGTTCAACTTATCGAAGCTGTTAAAGCCGTATTCCGTAGTTGGGATAACGACAGAGCAAATGTTTACAGAAGAATGCACAACATTCCATACAACTGGGGCACAGCTGTAAATGTTCAATCAATGGTATTTGGAAATATGGGTGACGAAAGTGGAACAGGCGTTGCATTTACAAGAAACCCATCAACTGGTGAAAATGTTCTTTACGGAGAATATTTGATGAATGCTCAAGGAGAAGATGTTGTTGCTGGTATTAGAACTCCACAACCAATCGCTCAACTTGAACAACAAAATCCAGAAGTTTATGCACAATTTGTAGCAATTTCAAAGAAACTTGAAAACCACTACAAAGATATGCAAGATATGGAATTTACTATTGAAAATGGCAAACTCTATATGCTTCAAACAAGAAACGGAAAGAGAACTGCAAAAGCTGCTCTCAAAATTGCCGTTGACCTTGTTGAAGAAGGTATGATCGACGAAAAAGCTGCACTTTTGATGCTTGATCCAAAACAACTTGATGCACTTTTGCACCCAACTTTCAATGCAGACTCTGTAAAGAAAGCAACTGTTATTGGCGAAGCACTTCCAGCATCTCCTGGTGCCGCTAGTGGTAAGATTTGCTTTACTGCTGACAAAGCAAAAGAAATGGGAGCAAACAAGGAAAAGGTTGTTCTCGTAAGACTTGAAACTTCTCCAGAAGATATCGAAGGTATGGCAGCATCACAAGGTGTTTTGACAGCTCGTGGTGGTATGACATCTCACGCAGCCGTTGTTGCTCGTGGTATGGGTACTTGCTGTGTTGCAGGTTGCTCTGCAATCAAATTTGCTGATGATGGCAAATCATTCACTTTGGGTGGAAAGACATACAAAGAAGGAGATGTAATCTCTTTTGACGGTTCTACAGGAAAGATTTATGATGGCGCAATCGCAACAGAAGAAGCGAAAATCTCTGGCGAATTTGCAACAATCATGGCCTGGGCTGACAAATATAGAAACCTCAACATTCGCACAAACTCTGACAATCCAAAAGATGCAGCTGTTGCATTCAACTTTGGTGCAGAAGGCGTTGGTCTTTGCCGTACAGAACATATGTTCTTCGAAGCAGACAGAATCCCAGCAGTGAGAGAAATGATTGTTTCTACAACTGTTGAAGAAAGAAAGAAAGCACTTGCAAAATTGTTGCCAATGCAACAACAAGACTTCAAGGGCATCTTCAAGGCAATGAAGGGAGCTCCAGTGACAATCCGTTTCTTGGATCCACCTCTTCACGAATTCCTTCCACACGAAGATGACGAAATCAAAGCTCTTGCAAAAGAAATGGGCTTGACATTTGAAGGTTTGAAGGCAACTGTTGAAAGCTTGCACGAATTCAACCCAATGATGGGCCACAGAGGTCTTCGTTTGGCTGTAACATATCCAGAAATTGCAGAAATGCAAACAGAAGCAGTTATCAATGCTGCAATTGAAGTAAACAAAGAAGATGGCTATGCAGTAGTTCCTGAAATCATGATTCCACTTACTTGCGACAGCGTAGAATTTAAGTATGTTAAAGATATCGTAACAGCAAAAGCTGACGAAATCCTTGCTGCTAAGGGCGTTGAAATGAGCTACAAAGTAGGAACAATGATCGAAATCCCAAGAGCTGCAATCACAGCTGATCAAATCGCTAAGTATGCAGAATTCTTCTCATTTGGTACAAACGACTTGACACAAATGACATATGGATTCTCTCGTGACGATGCAGGCAAGTTCCTTGATGTTTACTATTCAAAGAAAGTGTTTGAAAACGATCCATTTGCTAGACTTGACCAAAACGGCGTTGGCAAACTCGTAAGAATTGCTGCCGAACTTGGAAGAAGCACAAGACCAGATATCAAACTTGGTATCTGTGGCGAACATGGTGGCGAACCATCATCTGTAGAATTCTGCCACAGAGTAGGACTCAACTATGTATCTTGCTCTCCATACAGAGTTCCAATCGCAAGACTTGCTGCTGCTCAAGCTGCAATCAAATATCCAAGAAAGAAAAGCAAAAACAGCAAATAATTTTGTTTGATTTCAAAAAAAACAAAGACATCTCGAAAGAGGTGTCTTTTTTTGTGTCAAATTGAAGTTTTATAAAAGTTTATATTATAAAACAAAAAACAACAGAAAAAGATGGACTGCTATTGATTGAGAACAACATTTCCACACATTACATCAAAGTAAGAAAAAGTTTGCAATTTTTCGTCATCAGTTTTGATGGTAAAAACGCTGGGATAAACATCTTTGATTGTTGCAGTTATGGATTCAATTTTTTTACGCCCTCGATTTATGTGCATTTTGACATTTTGTCCTTTAAGATTTGTTATTTGCAGTTTGATTTCATCTAGACCATAAACTATTTTTCTCATAAATTTCTCCTTGACAGATTTTTTCCACATTTTCACAAAATATTCATTTTTTTGTTCTAACAAATCTGCCTGCCAAGTAAGATATAGTAGTTTTTGATTTGGAGGGGTTATGGCTTTAGAAACAAACAAATTTAATGTTGCAAGAAAAAAACGACTTGAAAAGCAACAATTTGGTGTCGAATGCAATGTTTCGACAGAAATTGAAATAGACAAAATATTGTCTGTTTGTCATTCTGCACAGGTGGAAAATGTTGAGATTTTGAATGGAACTGTCAACTACAATGGCACGATTGAGGTTTGCTTGCTTTACAGCACGCCTGATGGCGAAGTTGGCACTATCAATTCTTCTTGTCCGTTTTCATCAAAATTTGATGACAAAGATATCAAAGTTGGACAAAAGGCACACATCAAAGTTGATGTTGAAGAATGCAAAATTGAAAATGTGACAGCAAGCAACATAAAACTCGATTGCGTGTGCGTGCAAAGTGGCACGATTGTTTTTTCAGGCGAAGTGACAAAGATTGAGCCTGGCGAAGGTGTTTGCACAAAACGAGACGAAATGCTTGTTGATGTTTTGATTGGAGATGCAAGCGAAACTTTTGTTGTTGAAAGTCAACTTTCAATAAGAGAACCTGTCAAAAAAGTTTTATTTTCGGACAGTCAAGTTGCCATCAAAAATGTTGAATGTGGCACAAATTTTGTGGCAGTCGATGGCGAAGTCGTTTCAAGAATTTTGTATCTTACCGAAAAGGATAGATTTGAAACAGCTTATGTGACAGAATCGTTTAAGGAAGAAATCGAACTTGAAGGCACGACTCGAGATGCTGTGTGCGAAGCATACGCTTGCATAAAGAAAAACATGGTCAAATGCGAAATTGACTCGCAAGAAAAGGGGCTTGATATAAAACTTTCAATCCCTGTGGTTGTCAAAGTGTTTGCTTATGAAGAAAAAACAGAAAGTGTTGTCAAAGATTTGTATAGCACAAAGTACGAGCTTGAAGTCAGCACCGAATCTTTTGAAATGACAAAACAACTTGTCAGTGAAAGTTTTGAAAGCAAGATTGATGGCAGTTTTGTGCTTGATGCCACTCAACCGAGAGTTGACAAGGTTATGTTTGTTGGTGGTGCAAATTTGAGTGTAACAAATGCTTATCTCAAAGATGGAGAAGTTTTTGCTGAAGGTGTAACAAAAACAAATGTCATCTATTTGAATGACGAAACAAACTCTTTGCACAGCGTGATAATTGAGCTTCCGTTTGTTGTTTCTGACAAGGCCGACATTGAGTGCACAAACACAGAAGTTGAAGTTGATGTTGCAATTTGTGATGTTGATGTTGTTGTCAAAAAAGGTAGAGAATTTTATTTTGATGCCAAACTTAAAATCAATGCGCAATATTATTGTTCTCAAATCGGAGCAGTGATTTCGTATGCTCAACAATCAGCACAATATCAAGAATCTGATTGCGCAATCCAACTTGTTTTTGCATCGGAAGGTCAAAGTGCTTGGGATGTTGCAAAAATGATTAGGGTTGAAGAAGAAGTGATTTATCTGCAAAATCCAGAGGTTGTGTTTCCTCTTGAAAAAGATACAAATTTGATTGTTTATTATCAAAAAAGAAATTAAAAAAGACTTAACATATTTGTTTTTCCCAAATCAAAAAGTTAGAAAATGAGACAAAAAATCGCAAAAAACTGCGATTTTTTGTTGTTTTTATGGCAAAAGTTTGAAAAAGGGAAACAATTTATGAAATATTTTTGTGGTATTTTTTCAATAATTTTGATTTTGTGCTCGGTATTTTTTTTAAAAGATAAAGATGACAAAAGTCAGGATTGCATACGACTTCATGTTGTTGCAAATTCGTCAAAGGCTGAAGATCAAAACATAAAATATATGATCAAAGATTTGGTTGTAGAGTTTTTGAATGGTCAACTTGAAGATGCGCAAAATGTAGATACTGCGAAGTCGAAGGTTTTGAATTTGACATCACAAATCAAATGGTTGGTTGATTTGGCGCTGATCGAAAATGGATTTTCTTATCAGTGCAAAGTGAAAGTTGTGCAAGAAGATTTCCCGTTGCGTTCTTATGGCGACAAGGTTTTTTCAAGTGGCAAGTATCAAAGTTTAAGGATTGATTTGGGGCAGGCAAAAGGTGACAATTGGTGGTGTGTTGTTTATCCCATGGTGTGTTATGTGCCATCAGAAAATTTTGCAGATTGTGAGTATATTTCAAAAATTTGGGAAATGATAAAGAGTGTAACATAACAAAAGGAGTTATCAAATGAAGAAAAAATTTTTAGCTACAACATTTGCAATTTTGATGGCATTTGCAACTTTGACCACAACATTTGTGATTGTTGACATATGTCAAAATGCACATGTTGAAGTTGCAGAGGCTGCGCTGACCACTTCGCAAACTCGCACAGTGCAAACAAAACTTAAACGCTGGGGATATTATCGTGGCACAGTTGATGGCATTTATGGAAATTTGACAAGAAAGGCTGTAAGACTTTTTCAAAGCAAAAACGGGCTTGTTGTCGATGGAATTGTTGGCAAAAAAACTGCTGCTGCACTTGGCATGACCTTAAAGAGTGACAACACTTCTGTTTCAAACAATGACCTTTATCTGCTTGCCAAGTGTGTGCATGCCGAAGCTCGTGGCGAAAGTTATACCGGTCAAGTTGCTGTGGCTGCCGTGATTTTAAACAGAGTCAAGAGTGCCGACTTTCCAAACACAATTGCAGGGGTTATTTATCAGCCTTGGGCATTTACTGCAGTCAACGATGGACAGATAAATCTCGAACCAAACCAATCAGCATACAATGCAGCACGAGATGCGCTCAATGGTTGGGATCCTACATACGGAGCATTGTATTATTACAATCCAAGGACGGCAACAAACAAGTGGATTTACAGCAAAAAGACAACAGTAACGATTGGCAAACATGTGTTTGCAGTGTAAGGGGTTTTGAAAATGGAAGAAAAAAGAAAAGATAAAAAGCGCACAAAAACAATTGTTGGTCTTGTGATTGCGACAAGCATTTTAGGGACAACTGCTTTGGGGCTTGGCATTGGTCTGGCAGCAAGCCAAAACGAATTGAAACAAAGTCACATTCAACTTGAAAACATTTACAAACGAAATTATTATGACCTTGTGGACAGTGTAAACACTGCAGACACAAACATAAGCAAACTGATGGCGGCGACAGACAAAAAATACCAAGCAAAAATGTTGAGAGAGGTTTCGCAAAGTGCAAAAGAGATGCAAGACAGCATTGCATCGTTGCCACTTGAAGGCGACAATGTTTTGCAAAGTGTAAGGTTTGTCAATCAAATGTCTGGATATACTCAAACTTTGGAAGATAAAATCAACCAAGGTGGAGGGTTGTCAGATCAAGATGTGCAAACACTTGCACAAATGCATGACACACTTTCTCAAATGAAACAACATTTAAACAAAATGTCATATCAAATGTTTGAAGATTATGACATCATCGAAAAAAGCATGAAGCAAAATGGCAAATCCGGGCAATTTAGTGGTGATTTTTCGCAAATCAAAACAGACGGAACTGACTATCCAACAATGATTTATGATGGACCATTTTCTGATTCTGTTGTCAACCAAAAGGTGAAAGGATTGTCGGGAAAAATTCTTTCAAGCGAAGAAGTTTTGAAAAAAGTTAAAGAAGTTTTCAAAAACGAAAAACAAGCAAGATATCAGGGGCAGGCTGATGGCAGATTTTCGACTTACAATTTTGAGTTGACAACTTTTGACAATCAACTGTTGTATGTGCAGGCGACCAAGCAAGGTGGACACATTTTGACAGTCAGTGGAAATGCTCAAACTCAGACAAAAACAATTGATATTGAAAATGCGAAAAAAATTGCACTCAACTTTGCGCAAGCAAATGGGGTTGAAGACGGACAAATTGTTTGGTTTCAAGAACTCGACAATCAAGCCTATTTCAACATAACCCCAACGCAAAACTCGGTTGTGCTTTATCCGGATTTGATCAAGGTTAAGGTTGACATGAACAAAGGCGATGTGATTGGTTATGATGCAATTTCTTATTGGACAAACCACACAGATCGCAATCTTGATTTGACGGGCATATCAAGTCAAGAGGCGCAACAAAAAATTGACAAATCTTTTGAAATCAAAAATCACAGGGTTGTGCTTTCGCCACTAGACTTCAACAGAGAAGTTGTGTGTTGGGAGTTTGAATGTGCTCGAGATGGTGCGACTTATTATATCTACATAAATCACAAAACAGGACAAGAAGAAAACATCTTGAAGGTTGTTGAAACCGAAGATGGAAGCAAACTTATGTAAATTTGAAGATATAGACAAACAAAAAAAAGAAACCTAAATTTAGGTTTCTTTTTGTTTTGCAAGCAGTTTATTGAATGTCTGCATTTGCAAGTGCTTTTTCATATTCAGCAACAATCAATGCTTTCAATGATTCTCTGACATCAGTTCTTGTTGGATGAACGGTATCAATTCTTTTGCCTTCTTTGTTGAATTTGTTTGGCATAGAAAGGAAATATCCATCTTTTCCGTTGATAATCTTGATGTCGTGAACAACGAGTTCGTCATCAATTGTGATTGATGCAACTGCTTTAAGCTTTTCGTCGTTGTTTACAAGTCTTACTCTAACGTCTGTAATGTTCAACTCGCCTACCTTCCTTTTTTAGATTAACCTGTCCGGTCAAAATAATTATAGCATATTGTCTATATTTTGCAAAAGAATTTGAAAAATTGTCATATTATTTTTGAGTTTCATATAACAAATATTAAGACTGATTTTTTTGAGGAGAATTATGCAAAAAAGTTTTTATTTGTTGGGGATAGGTGGAGTGTCTATGTCGGCGCTTGCAGTGATGTTGAAAGAGAAAGGTTTTCAAGTTTCTGGATTTGACGAAAGAGAAAGTCGCACGACAAAACTGTTGCAAGAAAACGGGATTTTTGTGGATTTTGAAACAAATTTTGATGCAATCAACAAAGCTGATGTTGTTGCCAGGTCGGCAGCAATAAAAGATGACGACCCATTTGTGATTTATGCAAAATCACAAAACAAACAAATCATTTCTCGTGGTCAACTTTTGGCGCAGATTGCAGAAGATTTTGATTGCGTTGTGGCAGTTGCAGGTTCGCACGGAAAGACAACTACAACGGCAATGATTTTTGAAATTCTGTCAGTTGCAGGATTGAAGCCGTCTTTGCATTTGGGTGGATTTAGGAAAGAGAATGGGCAAAATTTCGTGCTTGACGGAAACGAATATTTTGTCACAGAAGCTTGTGAATATCATGACAACTTTTTGTGTTTGCACCCTGATTTGAGTGTGATAACAAATGTTGAAAAAGAACATTTAGATTATTTTAAAACCTTTGAAAATCAAAAAAAATCTTTTAAAAAATTTAAGTCGCAATCTCGAGTTGTTGTTGAAGGTGTTGGGGATTGCTGTGCAAAAAACATAAGGCACGACAAGTTTGGCAGAGTGCACTTTGATCTTTTTGAAAACAACAAATTTGTCTTTAATTTGAGATTGCAGTTGTTTGAAGATATCAATGTGGAAAACTGTCTGTATGCATACAGAGCAGCAAAAAAACTGGGCATTCCTGATTGTGCAATCAAGATTGCACTTGAAAGGTTTAAAGGTGTTGAAAGGCGTTTTGAAAAAGTTTCAGCAAAGGGTTTTGTAAATGTTTTTGTAGATTATGCACATCACCCAACCGAAATCAAAAAAGCAATTGAAACTGCCAAAAGGTTGTCAAAAAACAAACTGCTTGTCACAATTTTCCAGCCACATACTTTCAGCAGAACTAAATTGTTGCTTGACGAATTTGTCGATGTTTTTTTCGATGTGCAATTGCCTGTGTTTTTCAAAACTTATTCGGCAAGAGAAAAAGAAAGTGAAGGCATTTCTGCAAAAGAGTTTACAAAAATTTTGCAAACGAAAAACAAGTTTGCACAATATTTTGAAAATATCGATAATTTGACCGATTTTTTTGATGTTTTCAACAAAAAGAAAGTTGTGCTTTTATTTTTGGGAGCAGGTGATTTGCCTGACATTTTGCACAAAAACAAATTTATTTCATAAATTATCTTATGGTCTTTCGTTTTAGAGAAGTTGATATTTTTTATGATTTTGATGACAAGCAAACAGAGGTTGTTGATGTGTTTTTGCATGGTTGGGGTTGCAACGCAAACACTTTGTCGTTCTGCAAAAATTACACTTCAAACAGCACATTGTTTGTAGATTTTCCACCATTTGGAAAAAGCGGCGACAACATTGTCGGTTGGTCGGTGTTTACTTATGCAAACATGATGATTGCACTGTGTGCTCATTTACACATAAACTGTTTCAATTTGATAGGTCACTCTTTTGGTGGAAGGGTGGCAATCATTGTTGCTTCAATTTGCAAAGACAAGACAAACAAACTTCTGCTTGTTGACAGCGCTGGGCTTAAACCTAGAAGAAGTTTAAAATATAAAATCAACCGATTGAGATATCGTTTGCGTAAAAAAATGGGCAAAGATGTGACAAGATTTGCAAGTGCAGATTACAAGGCAATGCCGACAAAATTGAAACCTGTTTTTTGCAGCATTGTCAACACGCATTTGGAAGAATTGCTGTCACTGATACGGTGCAAAACTTTGATTGTTTATGGAAGTGAAGATAAGCAAACTCCACTCTATATGGCAAAGCGATTGAATCGAAAAATACAAAATTCAAAACTGGTTGTTTTGCAAGGGGCAGGGCATTTTTGTTTTGTTGATAGGCAGGTGGAATTTGTTTCACTTGTCAAAGATTTTTTGAAAGAGGGTTGATAAGGTTATGTTTGTTTTTTACGCTGTGCTCGTTTCACTTGGATTTGTGGCGATTGATTTGGTGTTTGAAAAGGCGATTCAACTTGAAAATTATAAAATAAAAAAATACATAAAAAATGTTTCAAAATTTAATTTTTCTTTTGGTGACAAAAGTTTTTTGGTGTTTACTGCAAGAGTCAAAAGATTGATTTTTTGCGATTTTTTGCTTAAAATATCTACTTTTTCGCTTATTTTTGGCATTATAAACAGTTTTTTATGGAATTTGTTTGCAACTTTGTTTTTGTTGATTTTTAGCCCATTTTTTGTTGTTTTGACATTTTTGATTTGTTGGCCGATTGAGGAAGCAATAAAGAAAAGTTATCTCAAAAAAGCCAAACGAAAACTTGCCAAGTGCATGTGCAAAAAAATTGCAATCACTGGCAGTTTTGGAAAAACTTCAACAAAAAACATTTTATATCAAATTTTGAAAGAAGAATTTGATGTTTGTGCAACACCAAAAAGTTTTAATACGCCTATGGGGATATGCAAAACTATTCTGCAAGATTTGAAAGAAACAGACGATTTTTTTATAGCAGAATTTGGGGCAAGGCGACTTGGGGACATAAAGTTTTTGGCCGAATTTTTGGAGGTTGATTTTGGGATAATTACGCCGGTAGGAAATTGTCATCTTGAAACTTTTGGAAGTTTGCAAAACATAGAAAACGAAAAGTTTGAACTATGCAATCATGCCAAAGATTTTGTTGTGTTTAATGGCAAAAGCAAAAGCAGCAAAAAATTGTGCCAAAGATATAAAAAAACAAAATATTTGGTGTGCGAAAAAAACAGTTTTGCATATGCTAAAGAAATTGCAAATTTTGCAGACACAACAAAGTTTGTTTTGGTGATTGACAAAAATGAAATGGCATGTTCGACAAAACTTTTGGGCAAGGCAAACATTGACAACATTGTGGTTGCTGCAACAATGGCATATCTTTTGGGAGAGAGTTTGTTTTCGATAAAACGAGGCATTGAAAAGCTTGCACAAATCCCACATAGGCTGGAATTTTTGGACGGCGAATTTGTTGATGTGATTGATGATTCTTACAACAGCAATTTTGAAGGGTTTATGCAAGCGCTTGAAGTGCTTGATGGTTTTGCAAAAAGAAAAGTTGTGGTTTCACCTGGATTGGTGGAACTTGGATTTATACAGAAAGAAAACAATTTCAAAATAGGGCAAGAGATTGCCAAAGTTGCAGATGTGTTTGTGATCATGAATCAGACAAACAAAAAAGCGTTGTTTGATGGTGCAGTATCACAAGGTATGAAAAAAGAAAACATCTGTTTTGCGCAAAACAGAAAAGAGCAAAAAGAGGTGCTCAAAACAATATTGCAAAAAGGAGATATAGTGTTGTTTGAAAATGACTTTCCAGACAACATAAAATGAAAAATGAAAAAAGAAAAAATTTTGGTTTTGTTTGGTGGAAAAAGTGTCGAGCATGATATTTCGATTATCACAACTTTGCAGATGGCAAAAAATTTGCCAAAAGAATTTGATTTTGTGTTTTGTTATATAGCCAAAAATTCGCTTTGGTGGACAGCAGACAATTTGACCAATATTGAAATTTATAAAAATTTTGACAAATTTGCAAAAAATAAAAAACAACTTACTTTTGCTTTTGGTGAAGACAAATTGTATTTCAAAAAGGGCAAAAATTACAGATTTTTTGCAAAAATTGATTTTATCTTCAATTGTTGCCATGGCAATGTTGGCGAAAATGGCAGTTTGCAAGGTTTGTCGCAGTTGTGCCAAGTTGCACAAAGTTGCTCAGATGTTGCATCATCTGCACTGTGCATGGATAAGGCTTTTATGAAAGATATTCTCAATGCCCACAATTTGAAAAATCCAAAACATTTGGTTTTCAAAAAGTGTCAATATGTGCATTTGAGCGAACAAGAAAAACAACAAATTTTCGACGAAATAAATTTGCCTCTTGTTGTCAAACCTGCAAATGGAGGAAGCAGCATTGGCATCTCGGTTTGCAAGTCGCAAGCAGAGTTTTTTGATGCAGTTGAGTTGGCATTCAAATTTGACGAAAAGATTGTTGTTGAAAAGTATGTGGACTCTTTGCGAGAATTTAATTGTGCTGCATTTGAATATAAACAAAATTTGTTTGTTTCAAAAGTCAACGAAGTTTTTGACAAGGGAGATATCTATTCGTTTGAAGACAAATATTTGCAAGTTGAAAATTCGCCCAAGAAAAAAGTCGGCGAAAAGTTGTCAAAACAAATTCAAGAGTTGACAGAGCAGGTTTACAAACTTTTTGATTGCGCTGGTGTGGTGCGAGTTGATTTTTTGTATGATGCAAAAGAAAAACAACTTTATGTAAACGAAATAAATTCAATCCCTGGCTCGCTTGCGTTTTATTTGTTTGAAGGGGTGAGTTTTGAAGAACTTGTCAGATCGCTTATTGTTGAGGGACTTAGAAAAGAAAAGGAAAAGCAAAAACTTGTTTGCACTTTTGAAAGTGATGCACTTGAAATTTTTAAAACTGCAAAACCTGTAAAGAAGTGATTGATTTTTTTGTCTAAAAAAAACTTATTTTGACTTGGCGGCTGCATTTGCAAAAAAGAAATCTAAAATAGTTTGGCACAAGGAGGAAGATGTGAAACTTAAAAATTTGCTTGGGGAAAATTGTTTGCCTCAATTTGAAGAAATGGAAGTTGTCGACATAAAGCGAGAGGCAGAAAAAGTAGGCAAAGGTGATGTGTTTTTTTGTTTGACAGCAAACAGACAAAAAGCAGAAGACGCTTGCAAACTTGCCAACGATAGAGGTGCGCGACTTTGCTTTTCAAACTTTGATGTTGAAGGGTGCTGTCAACTGAAAGATGTTCGCAAAGTTTTTTCACTTGCTTGCAAAAATTTTTATGGGGCTGCTTGTGATAAAATGAAGATGGTTGCAGTGTGTGGCACAAACGGAAAAACATCTACTTCGCACATTGTCGCACAGATGTTTAAGCGAAATGGTGTCAAGGTTGGTGTTGTTGGCACAAGTGGTGTATTTTTTGATGGCAAAGAATTTCAGTCACCTTTGACAACGCCAGATGCTGATTTTTTGCACAAGACTTTTGCACTTATGCAAGAGAGTGGGGTAGAGATTGTTGTTATGGAAGTTTCTGCTCATGCCGTTGATCAAAAAAGAGTTGAAGGAATCAAGTTTGATGTTGCAGTGTTGACAAACATAACTCAAGACCATTTGGATTATTTTCAAACGATGGAAGAATATGAAAAAACAAAACTTTCATTTTTTAAAAAGGAAAATGTCAAAACTGTGATTGTTTGCGTTGATGATGAGAGAGCAAAAAAACTTTTGCAGGTTTCACAAGTGCCGATTTTGACTTATGGCATAAAAAATCCAAGTGATGCTTTTGCAATTGATATAAATTGTCAACTTGGTGGAAACAAATTTGTAGCAAATGTTTGTGACCATATTGTCGAAGTCAAAAACGGATTGGTTGGCGAATATAATGTTTACAACACTTTGGCAGCACTGAGTGTTGGGTTTGCGCTTGGGCTTGATGAAAGACAACTTGCAAACGGCATAAACGGCATCAGACCGATTGAGGGCAGGTTCAATGTGATGAATGTTGCTGGCAAGTATGTGGTGATTGACTATGCCCATTCGCCAGATGGGATTTTGAATGTTGTTTCGGCAGCGAGAAAACTTGCAAAGCAAAAAGTTTTTATTGTGTTTGGGTGTGGCGGAAATCGAGACAAAACCAAGCGTCCTCAAATGGGAAAAATCGCAAGTCAGCTTGCAGACATGGTTTGTCTGACCGATGACAATCCAAGACTTGAAAAGTCGATGGACATCATCAGAGACATTGAAGAGGGGATTGACTGTCCACATTTTGTTGAACCAGACCGAGAAAAAGCAATCACCAAAATGCTTGATTATGCCAAAGAGGGGGACATTGTGATTGTGTCCGGAAAAGGTGCCGAAAAATATCAAGAAGTTGGCACCGAAAAAAGACCTTACAGTGATTTTGAGGCAGTTTACAGATATTTTCAATCAACAAAATCACCACAGGCAGAAAAGAGGCAAGGATATGAGTGTTAAGTATGTTGTTTGTGTTTTGATTTGCATGATTTTTTCATGTGTTATTGCACCAGTAGTGCTTTGTGTTTGCAAAAAACTGAAGGCTTCACAAAGCATTCTTGGTTATGTGGACAAGCATGCAAGCAAGGAAGGGACACCAACCATGGGTGGGTTTATTTTTCTGCTTGCACTGTTGCTTGCAGGTTGCTTTTTGTTTGAAAAAGATCAGTTTTTGGCTTGGTTTGTCATTTTGATAACTTTTTCTTATGCTCTGCTTGGATTTTTAGATGATTTTATCAAAATAAAACATAGACACAATGCAGGATTGAAACCTTATCAAAAAATTGTTGGACAAGTTGGCATCGCTTTGGCTGTGTCGATGTATCTTTATTTTTCAGGCAGAACAACTTTGACTTTTTTTGCATGGCAGTTTGACATTGGGTTTTGGATAATTCCACTTTCAATTTTGGTGATGGTTGCAACAACAAACAGTGTAAATCTTACAGATGGGCTTGATGGGTTGGCTGGGGGAGTTTCTTTTGTCTGTTTGTTGTGTTTTGGCATTTTGCTAAGTTTTTCAACCTTGCTCGAAGTCAACAATCTTGCAATGCTTTGTTTTGGCATGTGTGGTGGATTGCTTGGCTTTTTGGCATTCAACAGTTATCCAGCAAAAATTTTTATGGGGGACACGGGTTCGCTTGCACTTGGTGGTTTTGTTGGCATGATTGCTCTTGCAAGTGGACAAGTTTTGTTGTTGCCGATTGTTGGGATTATGTTTGTTGCATCGGCCGTTTCGGACATCATTCAAGTTTTGCATTACAAAAGGACAAAAAAGAGGGTGTTTTTGATGGCGCCACTTCATCATCATTTTGAGAAAAAAGGAGTGAATGAAAACAAAATTGTCGTCGTATATATACTTATAACAACGGCTGTTTGCCTGGCTGTGCTTGCAGGATATCTTGCCGTTGAAATTTGATAGACAAGGACAACGACAAAATGAGATTGAAAAACAAAAAAGTTTTGGTTTATGGGCTTGGGGCGAGTGGGCGAAGTGCAATAAAATTGCTTGAGGCTCACAAAGCAAATGTGAGTTTTTATGATGACGATTTGAGGTGTTTTGAGTATGTTGGGTTTGAACGCAACCCACAGGACAAGCAATATGATTTTGTGGTCATAAGTCCAGGCATCAAATGTTTGGGAAACAAACTTGTTGAGCATTTTGTTGAAACAAAAACCCCGATAATATCCGAACTTGATCTTGCTTTTCAATTTTGCAAAGGAAAAATTTTGGCAATAACCGGCACCAACGGAAAAACAACAACAGCAATGCTGACGGCAAAAATTTTGAAAGAAGCAGGTGTAAAAAATTTTCTTTGTGGAAACATTGGGCTTCCATTTTCGGCCGTGTGTGAGCAAGTCAAAAAAGATGATGTTGTCGTTTGTGAAGTAAGCAACTTTCAACTTGAAACAAGTGTTTGGTTTTGTCCAGATGTTGCTTGTGTGCTGAATGTAAAACCGGACCATTTAGACAGACACAAAACCTTTGAAGAATATTTGCGAGTTAAGAGCAAAATCGCACAAAAAATGCCAAAAAATCGCCCGATTTGGCTTAATTTTGATGACAATGTTGCAAGAAGTATGTTTTGGGATAGAAAATGCAACTATTTTTCAAAAAAAGCACTAAAAAGGGGTGTTTTTGCATCAAACGGACAGATTTTTGCAAACAAAAGGGCTGTTTTGGACATTGAAAAAATTTCGCTTAAAGGCGAGAAAAATTTAGAAAATGTTTTGGCTGCAATTGCACTTGTTTGTCAATTTAAAATCAAAAAAGAAGTTGTTGAAAAAGCTGTTTCTTCATTTGTGCCAGCAGATCATCGCATGAAAGTTCTGGGCGAACTTGAAGGTGTTGTTTATATAGATGACAGCAAAGCAACAAATGTTTCGTCTACTGTTGCTGCCGTGCAAACTTTCAAGGACAAACCGATTTTGCTGTTGCTTGGTGGCAGAAGCAAAGAGTGTGACTATTCACCAATTTTTGAAGATGTTTCCTGCCTTAAAAAAGTCGTTTGCTTTGGCGAAGATGGAAACAACATTTTTCAAGTCGCAACAAAATTTGATCGCGATTGCTGTTTGTTTGAAAAGTTTGAAGATGCTGTGTTGTTTTGTGTGCAAATTGCACAAAAAGGTGATGTGGTTTTGCTTTCGCCGGCTTGTTCAAGTTTTGACCAATTTTCAAGTTATGCCGAAAGAGGGGATTGCTTTGCAAATTTGATTTTGGGGGCGACCGATGGTCAAAACTAAAAACAACAAACTGCACTTTTCAAAACAAGAAATTTGCATTGTTTTGCTGGTTTTGTTTTTGGTGGTGTTTGGTTGCGTGATGGTTTACAGTGCAAGCAGTTATTCGGCACAATACAAATACGGCAATCAATATTTCTTTTTGTGTAAACAGTTGTTTGGTGTGGTGCTTGGTCTTTTTGCAATGGGCGTGCTTGCTTTGGTTGACTATCACATTTTGCTTAAATTTAGATATGTCATTTTTGCAATCAGCATAGTGTTTTTGGTGCTTGTTTTTGTGCCCGGTTTTGGCGTCAAAAGTTTTGGCGCAAGCAGATGGGTCAATTTGTTTGGGCTTTCAATTCAGCCGTCCGAACTTGCCAAGTTTGCCCTAGTGCTGATGCTGGCTGCATATTTGTCGAAAAATCATAACAAAATCAAATCTTTCAAAGGGCTGCTTTATCCTTTTGCAGTGGCAGGGATTTTGTGCGCGCTTGTCATTATCGAACCAAGTATGAGTGTGACAATGTGTCTTGCTTTGGTGACAATGTTTATGTTGATTGTGGGTGGAATGAGCAAAAAACATACAATGTTGTTTTCTTCGATTGCAACAGTTTGTGTGCCACTCTTGATTGTTGCCGAACCTTACCGTTTGAAGCGATTGTTTGCTTTTCTTGATCCGTGGGCTTCACCACTTGGCGAAGGGTTTCAACTGATTCAGTCGTTGTATGGGCTTGGCAACGGTGGGCTGTTTGGTGTTGGGTTGTTTAACTCTCGTCAAAAATATTTGTTTTTGCCATTTGCCGAAAGTGATTTTATTTTTTCAATCATAGGCGAAGAAATTGGATTTGTTGGCGTAGTTTGCCTGCTTGGAGTTTTTGCAATGTTGGTTTTTGCAATCTTCAAAGTTGCACTCAATGCCAAAGACAGGTTTGGAAGTTTGCTTGCATGTGGAGTCGGTCTTGTGATAGGTGTGCAAACACTGCTCAATGTTGCTGTAGTTACGGGGTCAATCCCACCAACAGGGTTGCCGCTTCCATTTATTTCTTCTGGTGGCACTTCGGTTGCAGTGTTTATGGCAGCGATTGGAGTGGTGCTTAATGTTGCAAGACAATCAAATCAAAAATAAAAAAAGTGTGTGCAAATGTGCATACATTTTTTTGTTTGTGTGTTATAATTGTTGCATAATTGAGGTGCAAGTTTATGAATTTGGTCATTTTTGGGGAAAGCAGGTGTGGAAAAAGCACACTTACCAACATGTTGCAAAGAGAAATTGGTGGAGTGAGAAAAATAACATTGGATCTTGTCATTATGGCATTTGAAAAGGTATTTCCAGAACTCAACATCAATTTTTCTAGAAGCGAAACAAGCCAAAAGCAACTGTCAGCTTTTATAAAAGAATATTTTGAGATTTTAATAAATACAAAAAACAAAAGCGAACATCATGTTGTTGAAGGTGGTGGGCTTAGTGATGAGTGTTTGTTGGCATTGAATCAAAATGAAAATGTGAAAGTTGTTTGTGTGGGCAAAACACTAATTTCACCTGAAGAGTTTTTTGATGAAATAAGAAAATATGAAAAAAATTTAGAGACCTATGGCTGGACAAAACGGCTTGATGACGACACTCTTTTGAGATGGTGTGCAGGGTGGATAAAACAAAGCAAAAAAAATAAAGAGTTTTGCAAAAAAAACAACATAACTTTTATCGACACTTCGCACAATCAAATGGAAGTGCTTGGTGAATTTGTAGAAAATGTAAAACAAAATATAAACAATTTATAAAAACACAAATTGTATTTACTTTTGCTTTTTTTGTGCTATAATGTCCACCGGGAGGATAAAATGGAAAAAATTGTTATTGGAGAAAAATTGGAAGGCAGGAAATACGATTTTCGTAAAACTTGCTTTGGTATTTGCCTTAGAGATGGCAAAATGCTTTTGGTTAAGAAAAAAGGACAATATTCTTTTGTTGGAGGCGGCATTGAAGGAGGCGAAAACTTTGAGCAATGTTTGGCAAGAGAGTTTATTGAAGAAGCCGGTTACAAGTTGGCAAAGATAACTCCATTTGTTACGGTTGACTGTTTTTGGCTTGCGGCAGGTAAGTGGCCACTCGAATCTCTTGCAAACTTCTTTGTTGTTGAGTTGGGCGAAAAGATTGGCGAACCTACTGAAGAAGGTCATATCGTTGAAGAAGTTGATTTGAAAGATGTGGAACACCTTTTGCCTTTGCCTTATCACCAAAAAGCACTGCAATTGTTTCTTGAAAGTATAAAGTGAAAAACGAAAAATGTGTGCAAATGTGCATACATTTTTTTTGTTTTACAAGCAGAAGGAAACACAAATTGTCTTTACTTTTGCTTTTTTTGTGTTATAATGTCCATCGGGAGGAAATTATGGAATTAAAACTTGGGAAAAAATTGGGGGTTGGTTCTGCCGGAGATGCTTATTTGCTTGAAGATGGCAAGGTCGCTGTTGTTGGCAAAAGGGAAGATTCGTTTGGCACATACAAAGCTCTTTTTGAAAAAATGAAAAAGACTGATGGAAAAATCTCAGCAGTCAACTATCCAAAGATTTATCAGTTGGTCGAACCTTGCAAAGAGTTTCCATTTGGGGCGATGATTGAAGAATGTATTCTGGGCGAAGAGTTGCGAAAGAAAGTTGGAGATTTGACAGATGCAGACAAAGTGGCAATTGGCGAAACTTTGGCGAAATTTTTGAGAGAAATGCACAGCATTCAATCTGACGGAAACAAAGATGAAGAAGTTGGCATAAACTTGGCAAAGTATGAAAGAAGTTTGGGGATTATCAAAGATTATTTAGATGAAAAGACATTTGCAAAACTTGTCGAATTGAAACCTAGATATCAACAACTTATCCAGGCAAAGCCATTCTGCACAACACATGGCGATTTGAATGCTGGAAACATTATGATTGGAAGCGACAACAAAGTGTCAGGCATTATCGACTTTGGCAATATGGAATATTACATACCCGAAATCGAGTTTGTACATATGTATTTCTTTGACAGAACGATTTATGATGCAATGGTTGCAGGTTATGGCAAAGCGATTGATGAAAAAGAAGTGGTGTTAATCGAACTTGTTGTCAATGTAAGACACTTTAAAAACATTGTCAAATTTGATGACAAGAGAGAACATTGTTTGGACAATATAAACAAACTTTTGTCTTTGTATGCAGACAAAAATGTGGATAAGTGCACAAACATTAGCATCTGTTGACAAAAAACAACAACAAATCACAGGCAGGGCAACAGTCCCTGTCTTTTTTTGTTTTACAAAACGACAACATTACCCAATTTGTTTGACTTTTTGCTTCGGGGGGGTATACTCAAAGTGACTATTATTGCAGTACTTGGGTATACTAAAACAAAATGGAAAAGGGAGACAAAAATGGCAAAAGACAAAGAGAAGAAAAAAATACCTTTCAATGTTTTTAGAAAAGGTATGGCCGGAGCACTCATTGGTGCAACAATCCTTGCAAGTGGTGTGACACTTGCTGCTTGTGGCAAACAAGGAGAAAACGGCAAAGATGGTGCTGACGGCACAATCTGGAAGTCAGGCACAAATTACACAGAATTTACTGATGCAAAAGTCGGTGACTTTTTTATCGACACTGACGACTACATTCTTTACCAAAAGGGCGAAAATGATTGGGTAATTGTGATGGAAAACTATGGCAGACCAGCACAAGTGCCAACATTTGAAATTGATGAAGAAGGTTATTGGACTGTAAACGGCGTATCAACAGGTGTTAAGGCAACAGGTGAAAGTGGTGCAAAATGGCATCACGGTGCAGTTCCTCCAACAACAGAAGGAAATGTTGGGGACTATTATCTTGACACAGTGACTTATGATATCTACGAAAAGACATCAACAGGTTGGGACAAGATTGCAAACATCAAGAGTTCAAACGAAGAAGATGAAGCGGCAAAGAAAGCAATTGGCGAACATTATATGATCAGCGATGGCTTGAAAGAAATGGCTGCAAATGCTGTCGAACTTGCTGTTGATGATGACAAGGGCATTGCTTATGCTTGTTATCTTGCAAGTGAAACTACACTTGGCGAAGCAACAAGTTTGGTTAAGATTGCAAAATTCAATATTTTGCAACCAACAAATGTTGAATGGATTGAAGTTTTCAACAGAAACACAGACTTTGGTGGACAACCATTGCTTGAATGCAACATCATCAACTTAAACTCATCAACAGTCAGAGTGTTTGCAGTAAACAAATCAAATTGGAAATATTATTACAAAGATGTAAACAAGGCAACAAATGCTGTTGGTCAATTGAAAGAAGTTAAATTCAAAACAAGCGACAATTCTGATGCTGTTGAATTTAGCAAAACAACAGTAAACCAATATATTAGTTCTATCAGTGGAAAGGCTTTTGGCGAACTTCAAATCACAACAAAAATCATCGAAGTTGATGGATATTTCTACACAACAGCAGTTGGTGGCGGCGACACAAGCAATGTATTGTTCTTGAAGTCAACAGATGGTGCAACTTGGACACTTCAATCTGTGATCAACCAAAAAACAAACTACGAAGCTATGCTTGCTCATCATGATGGAAAATTCTGGGTGTTCTCAAGAGATGGCGTTACAACTCCAACAACAGCAACAAAGCAAAAGTTGATGTATTCTGAAGATGGAAAAACTTGGACACAAAGCAATCTTGCTTTGACTGTTTCTGACACAAGACCATATTTGTTCAACTATCAAGGCGACTTGTATTTGGCATATTCTTCTCCAATGCCAACTGATTATTCAACAATCAGAAACTGGAGATGTAATGTTCATATCGGAAAGATTTATTCTTACACAGATGATGACGGCACAGTAAAACAAGGTTTCCAAGAAATTGCATACAAAGAAAGCAAATTTGGTATTGTTTACTATGCTTTGCACGACTGGTATGGCAATATGATTATGCTTTACTCTTCTGGCGAAATGCATCCAACAGAAGGTTTGATGGGCTCTTGGTCACAAGGCAAAGACTGCCTCAACTATACAATTGTTCATTCCCAAGAACCAGAACTTTCATTTAAGAAGTTGGAAGAAATCATAATCACTGCTTTGCCAAATGTGACTACATACAATGTTGGTGACACATTTGACAAAACTGGTTTGACAATCAGAGCAAGATACAACAATGGTTCTTATCAAACACTTACAACAGGATTTGATGTTTCTTCACCAGATATGTCTGTGAAGGGCACTCAAACAGTTGTAGTTTCATATCAAGGCAAAACTGTGACTTTTGACATCACAGTTACAGAAGTTGAAAAAGTTTTGCAATCAATTGAAATCGCTTCTCAACCAACAAAGAGAGCATATGTGCTTGGCGAAACATTTGATCCAACAGGATTGGTTGTTTTGGCAAACTTCAATGTTGGTGGCGCAAAAACACTTTCAAGTGGCGAATATTCTCTTTCAACACCAGACATGTCAACAGTTGGCACAAAGCAAATCACTGTGACATACCTTTTTGCTGGCACAACAAAAGTTGCAACTTTTGAAATCACTGTTTCAGAAGAACTTTTGGATTATGTCGCTCTCAACTCTATTGTTGCAGATGGCTCGCAATATATTGACACAGGGCTTAAAGTTAAATCAAACACAAAAGTTGTTGTAAAAATGGAAAGACCAACAAATGACGATATGGATGCAAGTGGAAAATGGTTGTTCTCTGCTGCTGCAAATGGTGGACAAAGCAACCTTTTTGGTTTGTGTTTGAAGCAAAATGATGCCTTTGTTTTGGATATGGGTGGCGAAAGAGTCAACACAGGCACAATCAACTGGCAAGATGGTGCAAACACAATCACAATTGCACATGGTGAATATTTGATCAATGGTGGAGCATTGACAAGTGCAAACACTTCAGCACTTCAAGCACCAACAACTTCAACAAACAACCTTTATATCCTTAGTTCGCCAACAACAAGTGCGACAACATATTTGAAAGCAACAATTTATGAAGTTTCAATTTATGAAGGCAACACACTTGTTATGCATTTGATCCCTGCTCAACAACCAGATGGCGACAGAAAAATTGGTTTCTATGACACAGTTTCTGGAAACTGGATCTTCCAAAAGGTTGGAAGCAACTTTGTTGAAGGCGAAGCAGAAGTTGTTAAAGCTTTGTCTGATATTCAAGTGACAACACACCCAACAACAACTACTTATGCACTCAACCAAGCATTTGACCCAACAGGTTTGGCTGTCACAGCAACATTTGAAGGCGGTTCGACAAAAGTTCTCGACAGTGACGAATATCAATTGTCTACACCAGATATGACAACTGCTGGACAAAAGACAATCACAGTTACTTGCACAATTGGCGAAGTTACAAAAACAACAACATTCAACATCACAGTTGAAAATGTTGAAAAAACAATTCAATCAATCGCTGTTTCAACAATGCCAACAAAAACTTCATATTCAATTGGCGAAACATTCAGTGCAGATGGCTTGAAAGTTGTGACAAAATTCAACCTTGGTGCAGATGAAGAAATTTCCGGATATACTCTTTCATCGCCAGATATGTCAACTGTCGGAACAAAAACAGTGACTGTTACATACGAAGCAGATGAACAAACTTTCACAACAACTTTTGAAATCACAGTTGCTGAATTGCCTTACACAGCATTGGAATATGTTACTGGCACAGGGGAACAATATATTGACACTGGACTTACTCTCAAATCAAACACAAAAGTTGTTATTACAATGGATAAACCATCTAATGAAGCACTTGGAAATGGTTGGATTGTAAATGCTGGTGGTTCGTCAAAACAATTAGGTTTCTGTGCTCAAGCGAATGGTGCTTATGTTTTGGACATTGGTGGAAAAAGATATAACACAGGAACAATCAATTGGCAAGAAGGCAAAAATACACTTGTGATTGGAAACGGTGAGTTTACAATCAATGGAGGGGCTTTGGTTAGTGGATTGAATGTAACAGCCACACAACCAAGCAGCACTTCAAAATTGATGTTGTTTACTTCAGTTGATACAACCAACAATAAGTATATTGCAACTAATATTTATTCAATTGCAATTTACGAAGGGGATGCACTTGTTATGAATCTTATCCCTGCACAAGAACGTGACGGACAAACAAGAGTTGGTTTCTATGACACAGTTTCAGGAAACTGGATATTCTCTGCAGCAAGTGGCACAGCATTCGCTGGACCTACTGCATAACAATCAAAAAACAGAAAAAAAGAGCAAAATTTGCTCTTTTTTTGTTGTTTGTTGCATTTGATGAGTGTATGTTTGAATTTGTAAAAATCGGCAAAATTAGGTCATTTTTAAAAACCGACCATTTTTTTTAAATTTAAAAAGAAGGACAGCTCGTTTGGGTGGTCGTTCAAACATTTTTTGTTTGGATTTCATATATCAAACCTATGAAGACAAAGTTTTTGATAAATGGGCAAACTCGCTTGTTTGGCGAAGTGAAGGTTGATGGGGCAAAAAATGCATTTTTGCCAATTTTGGCTGCATGTGTTTTGTGCGATGGTGTGGTCGAACTTGAAAATTATGTTGACTTGACTGACCTTGTTGCCATGCAAGATATTTTGCAAGAGTTTGGCATAAAGTGTCAAAGTTTTGATGGTGTTTTGCAAGTTGATTGCACAAATGTTTCAAACGCAAGGATAACAAGAGAGTTGTCGCAAAAAGTCAGAGCTTCAATTTTTGTGCTGGGGGCGATGCTTGGCAGGTTTGAGAGCGCTGTGATTGCTTATCCGGGTGGGTGCAACATTGGGGCAAGACCAATAGATATCCACATAAACAGTTTCAAAAAACTTGGTGCAAAAATTGTTGAAAGGCATGGATATATTTATTGCAACAGCAAAGATATGCAGGCTGGGACGGTGGTGTTGGATTTTCCTAGCGTAGGGGCAACTGAAAGTTTGATGATGTGTGCATGTGTGCTTTCGGGAAAAACTGTTTTGAAAAATGTTGCAAAAGAGCCTGAAATTGAAGATTTGCAAAACTTTTTGAATGCAATGGGTGCAAATGTTTCGGGCGCTGGCAGTGATGAAATACAAATCGAGGGAGTAAAAAGTTTGCATGGTGCAAGATTTTGTGTTATGCCTGATCGCATTGTCGCTGGCACATATCTGCTTGCAACAGCCGTGTGTGGTGGAGATGTTTTGGTCAAAGATGCTTATGCTCGTCACAATCAAAGTTTGTTGTCGTTTTTGAAGCAAACTGCTTGCCAAATCGAAACTTATGGTGATAGAATAAGAGTGAAAGCAGACAAAAGACTTTCTTCCATTTCAAAAATAAAAACTTTGCCATACCCGTTTTTTCCAACAGATTTGCAGGCGCCGATGACAGTGCTTCAAGCAGTCAGTCAAGGCACTTGCATTTTGCAAGAAACTTTGTTTGAAAATAGATTTTTGCATGTTGGCGAACTTTGCAAAATGGGTGCAAAAATCACAACACATTGTCAAAGCATTGTCATAAGTGGTGTCGAAACGCTTTATGGTGCAGAAGTGTGTGCTGGCGATTTGAGGGCAGGTGCAGCGCTGGTGCTTGCTGGCATGCAGGCAGAGGGTTACACTACCGTAGAAAATGTGCACCTTATTGACAGAGGTTACAAAAGCATGGAAGAAAAATACAATCTTTTGGGTGCTCAAATAAAAAGGATTGAAATTGACTAAAAAGAAAAAACTGATCATTTCTCTTTCTGTTGTGTTTGGTTGCATCGCATTGATGCTTATTCTTTTTTGGACCATGTTTGGATTGTCAAAGGTTGTGGTTGCGTTTGATTCGACAACAATAAATCTGACAAACCTTTCGCAAGAAGAAATTGTTGATGCTGGCAAGTTTGACAAAGGCGAAAGTGTGCTTTTTGCAGGCAAAGAAAAATATGTCAAAAACATTGAGCAATTTGCAGCAGAAGACAAGAGATTTGCTTATGTAAAAGTTGTCAACATTGAAACAGTTTTTCCAAACAAATATGTTGTGCACATTGTCGAAAGAGAAGAGTTGTTTGGCATTGCTTATGGCGAGCAATTTTTGATTTGCGACCGTGATTTGAGAGTTCTGAAAATTGTTGACATTTTGGTTTTTGAAGATGTTATCGTTGTTGAAAATATGCAAATCTACACAGAAAACCCAAAAGAAGGCGATTTTTTGCAAGCAAAACAACAAGCACTTTCAAAGTTTTGCAGTGCTATGATTGCAAACAACAGAGATTTGTCAACACAACTTGCCAAGTTTGAAAAGATTGTTTTTGAAGATTATTTTGATGATTTTACAGGCAAAGGATATGTGCAAATGTCTCTTCAAACTGCACAAGGCAGAAAGTTTGTTGTCAAAAATATCGACTTTGCTTTGAAGCAAAAATTTCAAAAAATGTTTGCTGTTGAAGCACAGTTGTTTGCTTCGGAAGTTGATGAACAAGGCAGACTTTTAGATGCTGAAGGCAAGGTGCGTTTTGTTGTAAAAAATGCAGACGGAATTTATGTCAACTTCAATGTTGAAGAACACGATCCAGATGCAAAAGTTGCACTCTCGATGGAGTTGCTTGCCCACAGTTATATTGCTGTTGACAACCTTACACTTACGGATTATTTGCCACGAGAAGAGACAGATGTTTACAGCATGATTGTTGCAAACAATCCTGAAAATGTTGAAGAAAACCCAGAAGATCAATCAGAAGAAATTTGACAAAAAATCTGCAAAATTGCATTTTTCTAAAATTAAAAATTGAATATAGACAACAAAAAAAATGACCAAAAATCGGTCATTTTTTGTTGTTTTTGCTATTTTGTGATAGGTTTTATCACTGTTTTTCCACCCATATACATTTGAAGTGGTTTTGGCACAAGCACGCTTCCGTCTTCTTGCAAGTTGTTTTCCAAAAGTGCAATCAAAGCTCTTGTTGAAGCCAAAACTGTGTTGTTGAGAGTGTGGAGATAATATGTTCCGTTTTCGCCTTTTGCACGGATTCCAAGTCTTCTTGCTTGTGCATCGCCAAGAGTTGAGCATGATCCAACTTCAAAATATTTTTGTTGTCTTGGGCTCCATGCTTCAATGTCGCAGCTCTTCACTTTAAGGTCTGCCAAATCTCCAGAGCAGCATTCCAAAGTTCTTACAGGAATGTCAAGACTTCTGAAAAGTTCTACGGTAAAGTTCCACATTTTTTCATACCAAGCCATGCTGTCTTCTGGTTTGCAAAGCACAACCATTTCTTGTTTTTCAAATTGGTGAACACGATAAATGCCTCTTTCTTCAATGCCGTGTGCACCAACTTCTTTTCTAAAGCATGGGCTGTAAGATGTCATTGTGATTGGAAGTTGTTGTTCGCCAATGATTTGTCCTTTAAACTTGCCAATCATTGAGTGTTCGCTAGTGCCGATAAGATAAAGGTCTTCGCCTTCGATTTTATACATCATTGCGTCCATTTCGGCAAAACTCATAACGCCGTTTACAACATCGCCTCTGATCATAAATGGTGGAATGCAGTAAGTAAATCCTTTTTCGATCATAAAGTCACGGGCGTAACTGAGCATAGCACTTACAAGGCGGGCGCCATCTCCCATAAGGAAGTAGAAACCATTTCCACTTGTGCGTCCAGAACTGTCTTTGTCAAGAGCGCAAAATTTGTCCAAAATGTCAGCATGATATGGGATTTCGTATGCCGGCACAACAGGGTCGCCAAATTTTTGAAGTTCGACATTTTCGCCATCGTCTTTGCCAAGAGGCACAGTGTCATCAATGATGTTTGGGATTGTCATCATGATTGTTTTGATGCGTTCTTCGATCACAGCAACATCTTTTTCAATTTGTGCGATACGATCGTTGTTTGTGCGCACTTGTTCTTTGATCGCATTTGCTTCTTCAATCTTCTTTTCTTTCATAAGAGCACCAATTTGTGCAGACAATGTGTTTCTGCTTGCTCTGAGGTTGTCTCCTTCAAGTTTGAGTGCTCTTACATCTTTGTCAAGTTGTTCTACTTCGTCAACCAAAGGAAGTTTTGCATCTTGAAATTTTTTCTTAATGTTTTCTTTTACAAGGTCTTTGTTTGTTCTAATCAAATTTATATCAATCATTTTTGTTCTCCTATTTTTTATTCATTTTTTTGATTTTTGTTTTTTTATGCAGCAAGAAAGTATCCCTTGCGGGAGATGTTTGAAATTTTGAAAATTTGTCTTGCTTTTACAAACATTCTTTCCTCCTGTGTGCTTTTTGAAAATAAAAAAATCTCCAAAAAGAAAAAATCTTTTTAGAGATGATGATCATTCACCACGGTGCCACTCTAATTGGACATAAAAGTCCCTCTCAATTTTTGCAAATTGCGCCATGCAATCGGCTTTGCTCATCGCAAATGTCTCCGGGGTGGAAGGTCGACTCGAATGTTTGCTCGCACCACACGCAAACTCTCTGAAAATCAAGGCACGACGGTAGTCCCTTCGCTGACACGCTATTTTTTGTTATTCTAACACTGCCAAAAACAAATGTCAAGAAAAAATGAAAAAATCAAATTGTGCGTATTGTTGCGCTTTGCATAATTATTTATCGAACTTTGCATAATTATTAAAAAAAATAAATTTTTATAAGCAAATATGAATTTTGTTTGACATTTTTTAATTAAAAAATTAAAATACGAGTATAAAGAGGGATTTATGGCAAAAGAATGTGTTACAGTTGTTGAAATTGGCTCATCAAAGTTGTCATGCATGGTGGCACAGAGGGGCATTAACGGCATTTTCAATGTTAAGGCCAAAGCAGTTGTGCCTTACGCTGGTTTTTACGAGGGAGAATTTATCGAAAAAGCTATGCTCGAAGATGCTGTGAGAAGTTTGTTTGACGAAATTCAATCAGTTTACAAAAAGGGTGTACAAAAGATTTATGTTGGTGTGCCAGCAGAGTTTTCAAAGGTGGATTCTTCAAAAGAGCAAATCACATTCAGAGCAAAGCGTGCAATCAGGCAAAAAGACATTGATCAACTTTTGCAAAATGCATCTTCTCGCATCGACGAAGATGGAATGGAAATTTTGTCCGTAAACCCAATTTATTATTCTTTGGACGACAATCGTCGCACACATCAACCTCTTGGGTTGAAGGCGACAAAACTTGCGGGCGAATTTTCGGTGGTGCTTGCACAAAGTGCGTTTATCCAAACTTTCAACAAAATTTGGGCGAGAGTTGGAGTTGAGCAAGTTGAATATTTGAGCGAAGCATTTTGCGAAGCAATGTTTATTCTCGAAAAAGAAGAGAGAGAAAGGACTTGCATTATCATCGACATAGGTGCAAGATCGACAAGCGTTGCGTTTGTCAAAGGCGATGGACTTACAAATCTCACATCGTTTTCGATGGGTGGATCACATATCACAAGCGATTTGAGCGAAGCATGTTCGATTTCTTACGCAGATGCAAAAACTTTGAAAAAACAAATTGTGCTTTCACTTGTTGGTGATGCTGATGATGTTTACGAACTTTCAACTTTGGGTGGCAGAATAGTGACAATCCCAATGAACTATGCCAATAGCGTAGTGAGTTATAGATTGGAGATGATCGCAACCACAATCAACGAATGCATAAGACTTTTTGCAAAAGAATATGTGCCTTATTATCCAATTTACCTTTGTGGTGCTGGCATAAGCAAAATCAAAGGGGGCAAAGATTTTATTGCAAAATGTATTGGAAGAAACATCGCATATGGTGTGCCACCAATCCCAGCGATGGACAAGCCAGAACTTTCGGGCATGCTCAGTCTTGTCAACACAGCATTGGACAAAAATGCCTAAAAATCTAAAAAATGAGCAAAATGTTTGCCAAAAGCAATTTTATTTTGTAAAATAAAGACTATTAAGGAGACAAATATGGACAACAATTCTACATCAGTGGTAAAAATTAAGGTGCTTGGAGTAGGCGGAGGCGGAAACAATGCTGTCAATCGTATGATCGAAGCAAATGTTGCATCTGCAGAGTTTGTTGCAATCAACACAGACAAGCAAGCCCTTTTGATTTCAAAGGCTGACAAAAGACTTCAAATCGGCGAAAGATTGACAGGTGGTCGTGGTGCTGGTGCTATCCCTGAAATCGGAAGAAAGGCAGCAGAAGAAAGCAAATCTTCAATCACAGAAATTCTCAAAGGCACAGACCTTGTGTTTATCACAGCCGGCATGGGTGGCGGAACAGGAACAGGTGCTGCACCAGTCATTGCACAAATTGCAAAAGAACTTGGCATTTTGACAGTTGGTATTGTCACAAAACCTTTCCAATTTGAAAATAGAAAGAGAATGGAAAATGCTGAAAAGGGTATTGCCGAACTTAAAAAATATGTTGACACAATCGTAGTTATTCCAAACGAAAGATTGCTCACTATTTTGCCAGAAAAGACAACATTGGTTGAAGCATTTAGATATGCAGATGATGTTTTGAGACAAGGTATCCAAGGCATTTCTGACTTGATTGTATTCCCAGGCATGATCAACCTTGACTTTGCTGACATCGAAACAATCATGAAAAATCGTGGCATGGCTCACATGGGTATTGGTCATGGAAAGGGCGAAAACAAAACTTTGGAAGCAGTTCGTCAAGCAGTTGCATCTCCACTTATCGAAACAACAATCGAAGGTGCAACAGGTGTTGTTCTCAACATCAAGGGTGGCAGCGATCTTACTTTGAGAGAAGTTACAGAAGCAGCAAAGATGGTTCAAGAAGTTATCGACCCATCTTGCAACCTTATTTTTGGAAGCAGCATTGATCCTGAAATGAGAGATGAAGTTGAAATCACAATCATCGCAACAGGATTTAAAACTTTTGACGAAGAAGACGAAGAAGCAACAAAAGAAGAAAAGGTTGAAGAACCAAAACAAGAAGATATGTTTAAGGGTTTCAGTCCATTTGGTTATGCTCCACAACAAGCAGCGCAACCACAAAAAGATGTAAAAGTTCAACCAGTTGACAAATCATCAAGAATTGATGTAAACCCAACACCAGGCGCAATCCCACCATGGATTGAAAAAATTAGAAGCAAAAACAAAAAATAAGAGTCGAAATGAGAAGAAGAATTGAGCTTAGTGGTGAAGTGAAAAGGGTAAACAAGAAAGAGGAAATCGAACAAAGCAAACAGCGCTTTGAAAAAAAGAGAAAGCGTTACAAGATTTTAGGCAATGTCTTGCTTATTGTTTCAGTCGCAATTGTTATTGTTGGTGCAATTTTGATTTCGTCAGGACTCACACTCAAAAACACTCCAAAGCACAACCAGCCAGATTATTATCCAATCGTTGACAAAGCAAACACAAGGATTTGGATTGGCATTGCTCTTGCAATATTTGGCGCTGTGTGCTTGTGTGTTGCAATGATGTATATCATTAAAAGCAGACAAGAATATCTGCCAGGGTATCATGCAGAAACTCCTGACCTTGATAGGGTGCAAGATATGCAAGACATTGAAAACATGTCAAACACAAACACGACAAAAGTTTGCAAATATTGTGGTGTTGACAACAACTCTGCAAGCAAATTTTGCAAAGAGTGTGGAAGGATTTTGGCAAAGGAAAAAAGGTGCTCGCAGTGCCAGTCGATTATCGAACCAGATGCCAAGTTTTGTCCTCATTGTGGAAACAAATTTTAAAAACAACACATTAAAAAAATGTGTTGTTTTTTGTTGTCAAATTTTTGTTTGTTTCAAATCAAAACAATCGGTTATGCTTGAAAATCCATTTTGTTATTAGATATAATATTTATATATAAATACAAAATATTAACAACAAGATGGAGGAGAA
Organism: Clostridia bacterium; assembly: GCA_017452445.1. Taxonomy (GTDB): domain Bacteria; phylum Bacillota; class Clostridia; order Christensenellales; family UBA1242; genus Caccovivens. The sequence continues at coordinate 79,186 of JAFTMH010000001.1, read as the reverse complement.
AATGAAGTTGGCAAAAAAACTTGTTTTTCAAATTTGTTTATTGATTGCACTTGTTGCATTGTCTGCAACAGGTATTTATTTGATTGTAGGAAACAAAAATCCGGGGATTAACCTTCCGGGATCTTCTACTTCTAGTGAAGAAAAGCCTACAGAGGACATGGGCAAAGATATCATTACAGACGGAATAGAAGTCAAAGAGGAAGAGGTTGTTGATGAAATTCCTGCCGAAGACCAAGAAGTTTCCGCAAATGCAAGCTTTGTGTTTGGCGTGTACCTTAAAGTTTGGAGTGGTGGGTCACTTTACAGTGCAAACCTTGCTGGATATATGGATCTTTATTGGAGGAACTCAAAAGGAGAAGCACAAGAGTGGAAAGCGGCTCCATCTGTTAGCGCATCAGACGGAAAAACTGCAAGTGGAACATCATCAAGTTCGACATCAACAAGCAATGTTTATTCATTTTATTTAAATTCTGGAAAAACTACAGTACTTTATCCTGCCAGATATGTATATGTTGGTTGGTATACAATGTCAACTCACTATTCATCATCTTATTTCGGTTGGGGCACAACAGATCCCTCAGGAAGTTGGACGGGTTATTACACAACATCAAAGAGCAGCAACTTCTATATTTATGGATCATCAACAACCTCAACAAGCGAATCTACGGCGAGAGACGCATGTTCAAATTCTATGTCAGGAACCACATATGCAGTGCTTAGAAGAGCTTATACTTTCAAACAATACAACACTTCAAGCTCAGCAACAACAAACAAAACTGTTTATGATGGTATTGGTGTGAATGTTGGAACAAACTCTTACACAAAAACAGGTTGGACAGCAAACGGTTGGACAACAAGTTCGACAATGAACACTGCTTATGGCACAAGATATTCAAATGGATCTACTTGGTATCCAACAGGAAACTTGACTTTGTATCCAGCATTTACAATCAACACTTATGTTGTTTGGTCATATTTTTATTACGCACAAGGAGTTACACACACTCCAACATCAAGATCAATCACAGCATCAAGTTTGACAATGCAACATGACAATGATACAGGGGCTTACATCAATAGAGACTGGAATCACACATACACAACATCAAGTTACACAATCACATGCTCAGCATCTCACTCATCTGGCTACACATATTATTTGTGCCCAACAGCAAATGCAACAACAGCACAAAATGACAATTATGTAGGATCACGAGGGATATCCTGGGCCCCGACATCCAATACTTATGCCACGACCAACGGCAAAACGATGTATGCCTACGAGCGGTACTCCATCAAATATAACGGAAATGGATATACCGGCGGAACGGTGCCGAGCACGCAATATAAAGCACACGGTGCAAGTAGAACGCTTTCTAGTTCCAAACCGACAAGGACGGGATATCTTTTCCAAGGTTGGTCAACAAGTTCGACAGCAACTTCGCCTTCTTATTCAGCAGGGGGAACTTATTCAGGAAACTCAAGCATCACTTTGTATGCTGTTTGGAAACCAATCACATACACAGTAATATACAACAGAAACGAAGGTGCTTACAGCAACAGATCAACAACATTTGACACAGTTGGTGGCTCAACAGCATCTTCAAGCCACACATACAATTCTGCAAAAGCATTGACATCAAATGGATTTACAATGACAAACTGGACATTTGCAGGTTGGGCAACTTCTTCAACAGGAAGCGTTGCTTATTCAAATGGTCAATCAGTTTCAAACTTGACAACAACAAACGGTGGCACGGTCAACTTGTATGCAAAGTGGACGCCAATCACAATATCCGTCAAAGTCAACATAGTGACCTACGACACAGGTGGAGCGTCTTCAAGCACGGTGGGCGGCACTGCGACGATAACATACGACAATTCGTCATCAACAACGACAAGTGCTTCGCAAACAACTGCTTCGGTGACTTACACAGCGCACAAGAAACAAAACTTTAAGGTGACTGCAACTGCAAAATCTGGCTATACCTTGGTTGGCATCACAAACAGTTCGGCTTGCCCAACAACAGCTACAAACACAAGTGGCTATACTTGGAATCCAACTTCAGGCACAACATATTATGTTTATTTCAGACAAAGATCTGCATACAGAATGCAAAAGAAATCTGAAACTGTTGATTCTTCATCTAAGACCAAATATTACATTTCGTCAACAACTCTTGGTTGGGCACCACAAACAAAAGTTGCAACACCAAGTGGCATTTCGGAAGATGGAACATTTACAGTGCCAGGAGTAAACACATTTACTGTTTACAAAGATGGTTCTGGAAACAAATATGTTTATGCAGGTGGGGCATACTTTAAGTTTGAACCTATTGTATGGCTTGTAAGCAAATCACCAAGTTACGGAGCAACAGCAACAAACATTTCTGTAGTGAGTGAAAAGATTTTGTTTGCAGCAAGATTTAATTCAAGCACAACATTGTCAGAAGGCTGGTCTTACAAGAGCAGCGAACTCTACACTTGGAGCAAAAACATTCAAACAGCGCTCAATCTTGGCACAAACTTGAAGAGCAAGACATGGGCAGGCACAAAATATGCAGCAGCCGGCACAGAAGGCAAAGTAGAAGCAGACAACTATACAGCATCTGCAGCACAAATTGCATCAATGGCAGAAATTGAAACAAATTATGCAACATCTTTCAGTGGAAACAGAAATGCATACTGCACAGACTTTGCATATTATTTGATGACAGGAAATACAACAATGCCATCAAACATTTCAGACAGATATATTGACTGCTGGACAAGAGATTTGGCAAATCAAAGAGGCACAGCAAGCTATTATAGAATTGCACCAAACACAGCAAACACAACAGCTGCACTCATCAAAGATACAGGTTTTGTAAACCAAGTAAAAGGTATAAGATTGTCAGCTTATATGACAACTGCAACTTATTATTAGAATTTAGACAAAAAGAGAGCAATTTGCTCTCTTTTTTCTATTTTTTTTGTGAGGGTTTTGGTTTAGTTTTTCGTAAAATGTTTTTGAGATGAAAATAGTTGTTGAATATCTTTTTCTTGAAAGTTTTTTGATAAATTTTGTTGTCTTCAAATCAACTGCAATGTTGCTTAAAGAAAGGTTAAGGTTTGTTTGGATTTCTTGCATTTTGTGTGCAATCGCAACGGTCTGTTTGCCGATTTTGAGATTGAGCAGGGCAGGCACAATTTTGTTTGACGCAGGGTTGATTGGTTTGTGTGCAAACATTTCCTTTAAGTGGAAATCACTTGGCAGATTTTTGCAACTGTTTGCCAGCATTTTTGTTTGCAACTTTTTGTATGGTGGGGTGTGCACTTATTTTGAAAGGTTGTTTGGCATAGAGAGTGTGTTTGTTTTGTTTGCTGTCGTTGGAGCAAGTTTTGTGATGCTTCGCCTTGCAAACAAATTGGCTTTTAAAAACAAATCTGTGCAACAATTCAAAATCAAAACAACGCTGTGCAACCAACAAGAGAAGGTAGAGTGCTTCGCGTTTTTGGACAGTGGAAACTTTTTGAGTGACAGCCTTACAGACAAGCCCGTCAGTTTGATAAATTTGAAAGTTTTTTGCAAACTCTTTCCACAAGCAAGCGTGCAGAAATTGTTGGGTGGTGAGTTTGTGGAAATGGGACTTAGAAATGCGCATTACATTGATTTTGGCACCCTCAATGCAAAAAATCAAATTTTGGTTTTTGAGGTTGAAAGGATTGTTATTGGCACAAATGAAATTGAAAAAGCAATGGTTGGGCTTTCGCTCAAAGAGTTTGATTTTGACAGCGATGTGATTTTGCACAACAATTTTGCATCGTTTTGTGTGTAGGAGGTGGATTATGAATTTGTTTGTAAAAATCAAAAGTTTTTTGTTTAAGTTGTTGGGCAAAGGCGAGAGTGATGCAGCCAATTTGATGTGTTATATCTGTGGAAACAAAGCACTGCCAATGCCGTTGGAAGCTGATGAAGAAGTGTTGCTTTTGGAAGAGATGAAAAACGGCGACACAAGCGCAAAAGACAAACTTATCGAGCACAATTTGCGTCTGGTGGTTTATATTGCCAAAAAGTTTGAACTCTCTGGCATTGAGTTTGAAGATTTGATTTCAATTGGTGCAATTGGGCTTATCAAAGCAGTCAAGACATACAGTTTGGACAAAAACATAAAACTTGCCACATATGCTTCAAGATGCATCGAAAACGAAATTTTGATGCAGTTGCGCAAAAATTCTCGCAAGCGAAACGAAATGTCGTTGGACGAGCCTTTGTCTTCTGATGGCGAAGGCAACGAGTTGTTGCTTGCTGACATAATTTCTGTTGATGAAGATTGTGTTTCAAAAAACATCGAAACCTCTTCTGAAAAACAGGTATTGATGGATGTGGTAAGCAAACTTGAAAGCCGAGAACAGATGATCATGTATCTTCGCTTTGGGCTTGCAGGAAACGAAGAGAAAACACAAAAAGAAGTTGCAGACCTTATGGGCATCAGCCAAAGTTACATTTCAAGGATAGAGAAAAAGATTTTGTCAAAATTGCGAAAAAAGTTGGAAAAAACTGTCGAGGTGTGACAGTTTTTTTGTTGTTTTGTCAAAATGAAAGTTGGTTGGCATAGTTTTGTTGTCTAGGGGCAAGATATTGCTATCGGAGGGCGAAACAATGTCAAACAGAGTGGTTATTGCTGGTGTAAACACAGCAACTTTGCCAAAGTTGAAAAATGCAGAGATTATGGAACTTCTAAAACAGGTCAAACAGGGTGATGAGTTTGCAAGGGACAAGTTTGTTGTTGCAAATTTGAGGCTGGTTTTGTCTGTTGTGCAACGCTTTGCTGGCAAGAGTGACAAGGCTGATGATATGTTTCAAGTGGGGTGTGTTGGACTTTTGAAAGCGATTGACAATTTTGATGATACACTCAATGTCAAATTTTCGACTTATGCCGTGCCTATGATTGTGGGCGAAATAAGAAGATTTTTGCGTGACAACAATTCTGTCAGAGTGAGCAGGTCGATAAGAGATGTGGCTTACAAGGCGTTGCAGGCAAAAGAGGTTTACATCAAGCAAAACAACCTTGAGCCGACAATGGAACAAATTTCGCAGATGATTGATGTGCCGTTTAATGATGTTGTTTTTGCACTTGATGCCATAAGCGAAACTGTTTCGCTGAGCGAGCCAGTTTACAATGATGGAAACGAAACTGTCAGGGTTATGGATCAAATCAGTGATGAAAAAAATTGTGATGAAGAAATTTTTGAAAAACTTTCACTTGGCGATGCTATCAAAAATTTGAGCGACAGAGAAAAGGAAATTTTGTTGATGAGATATTATGTCGGCAAAACGCAAATGGAAGTGAGTGAAGAGGTGGGGATTTCGCAGGCACAAGTTTCTCGCCTTGAAAAAAATGCTTTGCGTGCGATCAAAGAGTTTATTCAATAAAGTCATATCTCGACAAAATGCGACATAGCATAATGTATGGAAACTTCGTTTTTGGAATTGAGATGCAAAGAAGTTGTCAACATTGTTGACGGCAGACGACTTGGGCATGTTGTTGATGTGGTGTTTGATTTGGCAAGTGGGTGTTTGCTTGGCGTTGTTGTGCCAGGCGAAAGAAGTTTTTGGAATGTTTTCAAAAGTTGCGCCGAACTTTTTATCTCACTTTCGCAGATTGTCAAAGTGGGCGAAGATGCTGTGTTGGTCGAACTTTATTCTACAAACTCTCCAAGCATTGGTTATGCAATGGGCAGTGACAAAAAGAAGAAAAAATAAAAAAACAGTCAAGCGACTGTTTTTTTGTTGTTTTTAAATTACATTTCTGTGATAAGTTTGATGAAGTTTGTAACATCTTTGAATTGACGATAAACTGATGCAAATCTTACATAAGCGATTTCATCAACAGGTTTAAGTTTTTCCATAATCATTTCGCCGATTTGTTGTGATGGGATTTCTTGGCGAAGTGAATTTTGAATTTGCTTTTCAATTTCTGATGCCATAGTGTCAATTTGTGCCATAGACACTGGTCTTTTTTCGCATGCCTTAATCATGCCTGATTTAACCTTTTCAATGTTGAAAGGTTGTCTGCTGCCATCTTTTTTGATAACCAAAATTGGCACAGTTTCGATTGTCTCGTATGTTGTAAATCTCTTTCCGCAACCAAGACACTCTCTTCTTCTTCTGATTGAGTTTGTTTCGTCTGTGCTTCTAGAATCCAAAACCTTGCTTTCTTCGCATTGGCAATAAATACATTTCATTTGTTTTTCTCCTTGTAACGAAATTATTTTACCACAATATTTTGTATAATAACAAACATTTTTGCACAAAAGATATGTTTTTTTGACAGGGATTTTATCTATCGAATATTTTTGTGCGATTGCAAATAGTTTATTATATGAAAACTTTGGACAAAGCAAAGAAGGGAAGTTGGCAAACAATCGAAAAGGTTGAAAACTGCACGCAAAGGCAGGTGTTTAGGTTGATAGAGCTTGGTTTTGTAAAAGGACAAAAGGTCAAAGTGGAAGCAATTTCTTTTTCGAGAAAAGTTTTTTTGTTGCAATTTAGAGGAATGTTGTTGAGTGTCAGGTCTCAACTTTTGCAAAATGTGCAGGTGAGTGATGCATAAAGTTTTGTTGGTTGGCAATCCAAACGCAGGCAAAACGACTTTGTTTAACGCTCTCACTCGCTCAGATGAACATGTGGGCAATTGGCACGGTGTGACAGTTGATGCAAAAGCAAAAGAAGTGACTTTTGACGACCAACAAGTGCAGATTGTTGACACGCCAGGGATATATTCGCTCAAAGCAATGTCGCTGGAAGAAGAAGTTTCGATAAACGAAATTTTGAAAAACAAAGACAAAAAAATTGTCAATCTTTGTGACCAAAACACCTTGGCAAGAAGTTTGTATTTGTCGTTATGCCTTTTGGAAGAAGGGTGTGATGTGCTTTTGATTGCAAATCAACCATCACTCAAAGCAACATGCAAGGTGGACTTTGCCAAACTGTCAAAATTGTTGAATGTTGAAATTGTGGCAACAAACCTATCCAAATGCGAAGGCTTGGACAAAATTCGCAAGAAGATATTTTTGCCAAAAAAAGTGGCAAATTTGCCATATTTTGCTTGTTTTGGAGGCAAAAGTGAGCAAGAAAAAGCAGAAAGTCGCTATCAATATATTGACTTTTTGTTGAACAGTTGCACAAAGCAAACTGGCGAGGTTTATGGCAAGAGCAAAGTGGACAAAATTTTGCTTAACAAATATCTGTCCATTCCATGCTTTTTGGCAATCATGGCAGGGGTGTTTTTTTTGACATTCTTTTTGATTGGAGATTTTTTGTCGCAACTTTTGGGCAATGCTTTAAAGGTTGTCACAACGCCGATTTTGAATGTGGTTGAAAGTTGGTTTGGCAGTGGTTGGGTGTTTGATCTTTTTGCTGTTGCAGTGGTTGGTGGACTTTCTACAGTTTTGACCTTTTTGCCTCAGGTTGTGCTTTTGTTTTTGTTTCTTTCGATTTTGGAAGACAGTGGCTATATGGCAAGGGTGGCATTTGTGTTTGAAGACCTGCTTGGCAGAGTGGGGCTTTCTGGAAAAAGCATCTACACACTTTTGATGGGGTTTGGGTGCTCGACTTCGGCAATTATGACTGCACGCACAATGGACGAGAAAAAAGCAAAAATCAAAACTGCCATGATTTGCCCATACATGAGTTGCTCGGCCAAAATCCCAATTTACACTGTGATTGGTGCTGCCGTTTTTGGTGCAAAAAATTTGTGGTGTATTGTTGGACTGTATCTGCTTGGCATTGTGATTGCGCTATGCGTGTCGAAGGTGTGCGACAAGACAATTTTGAAGAGTGACAATCAAACTTTTATTTTGGAATTTCCACCTTATCGAATGATTTCTCCAAAGCGAATCGCAAGGGTTTTAATTAAAAACACAAAACAATTTGTTTCAAAAGTTGCTTCGGTGATGATTGCGACAAATGTGATTGTTTGGGTGTTGTCTTCGTTCGACTTTGCGTTTGGGTATGTTGCTGGCACAAACAAAGGTAGCATGCTTGAAAGTTTTGGAAAAATTCTTGCTCCGATTTTTGTTCCATTAGGATTTGGAAACTGGGCAATTGTGGCTGCCTTGCTTGCAGGTGTTGTTGCCAAAGAGGTGGTTGTGTCTTCAATTGCAATGTTCAACGGCATTGACGCTGGCAACACAAACTTAATTTCTCAATCTATTTTTTTGTCAACGAGCGTAGTTTGTTTTGCCAGCAAAGCGAGCGTTGTTTCATTTTTGGTTTTTTGTCTTTTGTATGTGCCATGTCTGTCTTCGATGGCAATGCTTTGGCAAGAAATCGGCAAAAAATGGACATTTTTTGCAATTTTTGTGCAGTTTTGCGTGGCTTATGTGACAAGTTTTGTGATTTACAACATTGCTTTTGCAATCGAAATTTTTGGATTTGGACCCGTTTTGTGTTTGCTTTGTGGGGTGGGGTGTGTTGCAGTTGCTGTTTTGTGCGTTGTCAAAAAATTTAAATTGAAGAAAGGTTGCTCAAATTGCGATAATTGTCGAAGGTGCAAAAGATAAAACTTGAAAATGTTTGCGATTTGAAATTTTTAATTTTTTGATTGATTAAATCTTTAAATTATGCTATTATCTAGTGTATGAATAAACCAGTTGTAGCCATAGTAGGCAGAGCAAATGTGGGCAAATCCACATTTTTCAATAAGATATGCGGAAGAAGATTGAGCATTGTTGATGATGTTGCGGGGGTTACCCGTGACAGACTTTATGCCGATGCTTCTTGGTGTGGAAAAAACTTCACGATTGTTGACACCGGTGGTGTTGAATTTAACAGTGAAGATGTTTTTCAAAAAGAAATTTTTGAGCAAGTGCTTGAAGCGCTCGATAATGCACATGTGATTGTGTTTGTTGTTGATGGAAAAACAGGCATCACTCAAGCAGACGAAGATGTTGCCAAAATGTTGCGTAAGCAAAAACTTCCGGTTGTGCTTGTGGTAAATAAACTTGACAACTTTGACATTTCTGCAACTTACGAATTTTACAATCTCGGACTTGGCGAACCTATGCCAATTTCGTGCACACAAAGCAAAGGCATTGGCGATGTTTTGGACGCAATCGTTTCACACTTTCCAGAAGATTTGGCAGATGAAGAAATTGATGGCATCAAAATCAGTCTTATTGGCAGACCAAATGTTGGAAAAAGTTCGCTCACAAACAGACTTTTGGGCAAAAAGAGAGTGGTTGTCAGCGACATTGAAGGCACAACCAGAGATTCGGTCACAGTGCCATTTAGATGCAACAAAAAAGATTATTATTTGATTGACACTGCCGGCATCAGAAGACAAAGATCGGTTGACAAACAATCGGTTGAAGGATATTCTGTTTTGCGCAGTATGCATGCAATTGAAAGAAGTGATGTTGTGCTTATTGTTTTGGATGCAACAAAAGAAGTTTCCGAGCAAGATGTTCGCATTGCTGGATATGTTCACGAAGCCCACAAACCAAGTGTTGTGATTGTCAACAAGTGGGACGAAAAAACAATGACAAAAGACGAATGGACAAAACTTTTAAACGACAAACTTTCATTTATGTCTTACTTTAAGGTTTTGTTTGTTTCGGCGCTTACAGGCACTGGACTTTCAGAGATTATGAAAACCGTTGACGAAGTTTATGACAACGCTTCTCGCAGAATTTCAACAGGCATTTTGAATGATATTTTGCATGACGCAATTTTAAACTTCGAACCACCATCAAAAAATGGAAAGAAATGCAAAATTTTGTTTGCAACTCAACCAGACACAAATCCACCAAAATTTGTTTTCTTCTGCAAAGAACCTCAATTTATGAGTTTTTCTTATGAGAGATATTTGGAAAACAGATTGAGAGAAAAAGTGAATTTTTCGGGCACACCAATTCAACTCGTTTTCAAAGGTAAAGAGGAGGAATAATGGTTTATCTTTATTTGACAATAGCATTTGTTGTTGCGTATTTGATTGGCAACATCAACTTTGCTCGTATTTTTTCGTGGCACTTTGCAAGAAAGGACATCACAAAGGTAGGCAGCAAAAATCCTGGCACAATGAACATGCTTCGTACTCGTGGTTTTGGCGAAGCGTTTTTGACACTTATTTTTGAAGGCATAAAATCAGGCATTCCTGCACTTGCAGGTTACTTCTTGTTTGAAAACTTCTTTACAGGTTTTGGCCATATTGCATATTTCCTTATTGCATTTGGGGCAATAATCGGTCACTGCTATCCAGTTTTCTACAAGTTTAAGGGTGGCAAAGGCGTTGCTTGCACATTTGGTATGTTTGTTTTCCACCCAAATTGCTGGTGGGTTTCACTTGTTGTGTTTGTATGTTGCTTTATCCTTTTCTTGTTTGTTGACTATCCATTTTTGGTTTCACTTACATTTATGTTTGTGATGTCAGTGTTTACAACTTGCTGGTTTACTGTCAACACATACGCACTTGCAACAATGCTCGTGGCAATTTTGGTTTGCTGGCTTGATTTCTTCTTTGTGGTTTATTTGCACAGAGGCAACATCAAGCGATTGATAAACGGCAACGAAAACAAAGTGCATTTGCTTGACAAACTTTGCAAGAAAAAGAAAACAAAAAGTGCAACAGAAACTCAACCAACTGAAGTGGCAGAAGAAAATGTTGAAGAGTCAACACAATCTGCAAGCGCAACTGAAGTTTCTGAAGAAGCGCAACCAACTCAAGAATAAAAAAACAAATCTGTCGAAAGGCAGATTTTTTTCGTTCTATCTTTGGATTTTGGGTCATAAATTATTGTATGCTGGAGGTATTAAATGGAAAAATACAAAATTTATGAAGATATCAAAACCCGAACAAATGGCGACATTTATTTGGGCGTTGTTGGTCCTGTTAGAGTTGGAAAATCTACCTTTATTTCAGAGTTTATGAAAAAATTGGTCATTCCAAACATCGAAAACAAAAGTGCAAGGGAAAGGGCGCTTGACGAACTTCCACAAAGTGCAGATGGAAAGACAGTGATGACAACTCAACCAAGATTTGTGCCAAACGAAGCAGTCAAGATTATGGTGGCTGATGGCGTCAATTTGAAAGTGCGCATGGTGGATTGTGTTGGATATTTGGTGAGTGGCGCAATGGGCACGACCGAAAACGATAAACCACGCCTTGTGAAAACACCTTGGGCAGAAGAGGAAATGCCTTTTGAAAAGGCTGCCGAAATAGGCACACAAAAGGTGATTGCTGACCACTCGACAATTGGCATTGTTGTCACAACTGATGGGTCGGTCACAGATCTTGAAAGGGCAAGTTATGTCGAAGCAGAAGAAAGAGTTGTCGCTGAAATGAAAGAGTGCAACAAGCCATTTGTTGTTGTGCTCAACTGCAAAAATCCAAATGGGGCAGAAAGCAAAAAGCTTGCTCAAAGTTTGCAAGAAAAATATCAAGCACAAGTGGTGGCAATGAATGTTGCTGAAATGAAAGATAGCGATGTTGACAAAATTTTTGAAAGAGTGTTGATGGACTTTCCTGTCAAGACGGTCAAAGTCAGCATGCCAAAATGGTTGCAGGCATTGCCGTTTTCAAACCCTATCATCAGCGAAATTGTCAAAGAAATCAAAAGGTTTGCAGAGGGGCTTAAAAAGGTTGGAGATGCAAACAGAGAGGCAATCGTGTTTGCCGAAAGCGAAAGCTTTGACCCTATCACATTTTCAAATGTTGAAATGGGCGAAGGTGTTGTGAGATTTTCGGTTGTGCCAAAAGAAAACTTGTTTTACAAAGTGCTTTCTGCCGAATGTGGTTTTGAGATTAGTGATGACTGGCAACTTGTGTCATATATCAAAAATTTGGCTGTGGCAAAGGTGGAATATGACAAACTTAAAAACGCACTTGATGAGGTCGAACAAACAGGTTATGGAATCGTTGTGCCAAACAAAAATGACTATGTTTTGCAACAGCCCGAACTTGTCAAACAAGGCAACAAGTATGGCGTAAAAATCAAGGCAAGTGCGCCAAGTTTGCATATCATCAAAGTTGATGTCGCCACAGAAGTTACACCACTTGTTGGAAGCGAAAGCCAAAGTCAAGATTTGGTGGCTTATTTGGGCGGACGCTTTGAAAGCGATCCAGATGGCATTTGGGACACAAATTTGCTTGGAAAGAGTTTGTTTGCGATGGTTGACGAAAATATCAACAGCAAGATTGTGATGATGCCACTTGATGCACAAAAAAAGATGAGAAAAACGCTTGGCCGCATTGTCAATGAGGGTAAAGGTGGAGTGCTTTGCATTTTGTTGTAATAGTTGCTTTTTGAAAAACTTAAAAAATTTTAACTTTTAAAAAAAAATCGACAAATTGTTGATATTTGTTTTACAAAACAAAATTTTGCTTGTATAATAAAAATATCATAAAAAAGGAGGAAACATAGATGGCAGAAAAGACAGGACTTGCAAAGAAGATTCTTTCAGGCGTTCTCGTTTTGTGTGCTGCTTTGGCATTCATTTTCATGGCATTCCCAGTGATTGACCTTAAAGTGATGACATTCTCAGTATACGATATGATTAAGGGCGGCGGAGATGCTCTTTGGGCAACAATTCTTGTGTTCTTGATCATTTTCTCTTCTGTTTTGGCACTTGCTGCAATTTTGAAATTGCTTGCAGTTTTTGGTGTTATCAAAAACGCGAAGTTTGAAAAGATCATCAACATTGTTTTGTTGGTTGCTTCAATCGGACTTACAGTTGTTGCTGTTGCACACATCATTAAAGTTTGTGTAGTATACAAGGCTGACCTTTCACTTGTTGGTTGGGCTGGACTTATCTTGACAGCTCTTACTGGTGCAGGATCAATTGTTGCTACAGTTTTCGCAACAAAGAAATAAGCATCTAAAAAAGACACTTCTTCGGAGGTGTTTTTTTGTTGTCTTTTTTGACAAATTGAGGGGTTAAAAAAATATATAATTTATTATATTTTTCGGGTTTTGCTATTGAAAGTAGCAATTTTTTATGTTAAGATGGGGTTATATAGGGGGATGGAGCAAATGAGTCAAAATTCAAAACAAAAACAAAAATACGAAGCAAGATTGAAGGACACAACCTTTAGATTGTTGAGCAAGCACTTTGGTCAAACTTTGCATCACAGCGAGTTTTCGCTTGAAAGTTTGGTTGTTAGACTTGGCAAACAACCTGAAATGAAGGGCGTTTCAAATCAAAAAATTCGCACAGCAATTCAATCGTTGGGCGAAGAAGGTTCGATCAGAATTGAAAGAAGAAAGGGTGGCGACATTGTCAAATTGCCAACAAACACAAAAGTAGGCACTTTCTTTAGAATCAACTCAAGACAAGGTGGTTATGTCGTTGATCTTGAAACAAAAACTGAAATCCCAGTTGCTCCAGAAGTTTGCAAAGATTTTGTGGGTGGAAGTGTTGTTTCATACACCGTAAGAGATGGCAGTGCTGTTGTGCAATCAGTTCAACCACCAACAGGCAAGACAAATGCTGGAGTTCCAGTTGATCAAACAAGAGTTATGTGTGGACTTTTGCGTGTAAACGAACAAACAAACGAAGTTGAATTTTGGCATTTGACAAGAAGAGGTTATGTAAGAGAACCTATCACAGTGCTCCACACACCAAACAGCCAAACAGTTAGAGAAGCGAAAGGACAAATTGTTACCGTAAGGACAAACGCTCACGACACAACAAAGAGTTGTCAAGTAGAAAAAATTGTTGGCCCTGTTGGCAGTTATGGTGCAATGGTTAGAGCTATTGCTGAAGAGGCTGGCATCGCAATGGAAAGAGATGAGGCAGTTGCAGAAGAAGCAAATCGCCAAATTGCAGTTGATTATTCAAGATTCAACTTTATAAACGAAGATGGACAACTCATCAACCAAGATGGCGAAGTTATCGACTGGTCTCACTTTGATCCAACAAAACCAATCGTTGTTGACAAGAGAGATGATGTAATTATCGAATTCGACACATTTGGTGCTCAAGACCACGATGATGCCTCATCAGTGAAAATTGACAAAGATGGAAACTTTGTGCTCTACAACTACATTTCATTGGTTTCTTGGTCTTCAAACCCAAAAGATTGTCCAAAAACATTTGAAGATGTTGTTAGAAGAATGTTCTCGTTCTACTTTGCAGGTGGTTCGGTTGGTATGCACCACGAAGCACTCAGTGCAGACAAATATTCACTTATGCCAGGTCAAGAAAGAATGGCAAGAGTGCAAAAAATGGTTATTGACAGAAGAACAGGCAAATGTATCCCAGAAAAAAGCGAATTTTTTAATGCAGTTGTAAAAGTTGACACTTATTTAACATACGACAAAGCACAAGAAATTTACGACACGATGACAGAAGATTATATTCAAGAGGTTATTGCAAGGGTTAGATCTCGTGCAACAGAACTCAAACTTGGCGAATGTCGCACAGTTGAAGAAGTTATGGTTGCATTTATGATTGTAGGAGATCTTCTTAAAGATGACAGACATTCAAGAGGTGCAATTAGACTTGAAGGTAGTGAAGAAACAAGACCAATTCTCAACGATCGCGATGTAGACAAGGCAACAAGAGTTGTCGAATTGAGACCTGTTGTTCATCTTTCATCAATGGATTATGTAGAATCTGCAATGATTGCTGGAAATGAAGCATTTGCACATTATATGCTCAAAAAGGGAATCCCTGGAATGTATCGTGTTCACGGCGAACCAAGCGAAGCAAAGGCTGAAAAATTGATGGCTTTTGCTGACCAATTAGGTATCAATTATGATGGCGATGTGTCGTTTGCAGGATTCCAAAGATTTATCAAAGAAGTAAAGGGTAAACCATACGAAAGTGCTGCTTTGCATGTGCTTAAAACTTGCCTTGACAGAGCAAGATATTCTGCTGTTCCATGTCCAACATATGCTGAAGGCGAAGACGAACAAGAAAGAGATTGGTTGCTTCACCACTTTGGTTTGGGATTGACAAGCGAAAGTGAAACAGAAGCAGTTGGTTATTCTCATTCTACCTCTCCAATCAGAAGAGGTCCTGATGATGTAACTCAAGAAAACTCAGAACCAGACATTCAAATCGATATGTGCAAAAAATATCTCCCACCACATCTTAGAGATGAAGCAATTGCATATTGGGAAAGCAAAAAGTATATGTTCTCAGAAGATTATATGTATGAATTTGCACATGTTGCTTCTCAAAAAGAAAGAGAAGTTGATGCTGCAAGCGAACTTACTTATATGGTTGCTGAAGCAATGTATTATGAAGAACATATCAATGATGTTGTTGAAGGTGTTGTGAGATTTATTGATGATGATATGATCACAATTCAAACAAAAGAAAATGTAAAAGTTCGTATTCCTATTTCAGACTTTGTTGAAGCACAACCAAACTTTGCTCCAGTGCACACAGCACTTATCACAAAACAAGGTGAGGTTATCCTTTCTTTGGGTGCTACCGTAAGAGCAAAAATTAGTGGGGCAGACAGAGTTGAGGGCAGAGTTTATGGCTCGACAGATTTGACAAAAACTTACGAGAACCCATATCAATATGATTTTGACCATCCAGAAAGAATCATTGAAACCGTAAGAAACAGAGTTGTTGACAGAACTTCTTTGGCAATCAAGAAAAAGGTGGATGAAGGATTCTTCCAAGCAAATGCTCACAAACAAGAAAAGAGAGAGCGTCGTGCCTACGAAATGCGATATGATCACGGCGATGGTTATGGCACACAAAGCCACAAGGGTAAAGGCCGTGGCAGAGGAAGAGGTCGCGGCGGTAAAACTATTGACGAACTTGATTAATCTAAACAAAAGAGCGAATTTTTCGCTCTTTTTTGTTGGGCAAAAGTTGAAGGTGTGTTAAAATTGTCAAAAGGAGAAATTATGTTTGATTTGATTGAAAATCCAAAGCAATTGATGCAATATTTGGACAAACATTTTGAATATGGTGTGATTGACAAACAGGGCAATAGGCTTACAAACAGTGACAGTGACGAGTTTCAACTTGCTTGCAACAACGATTGGAAAGTTAGATCGGTTGATCAAATGCTTGAGGAGGGGATTGGGCATTGTTACGACCAAGTTGAGATTGAAAGAAAGTGGTTTGAAGACAATGGATTTCAAGTCAAAACTTTTTGGATTTCTGCCTATCAAGAAGGAATTGAAAACTCAGGTTTTAGCCACACCTATTTGCTTTTTGCAGATGGAGAAAAATGGAAGTTGTTTGAACATTCCGATTTTTCCAATCGAGGAATTTACGAATTTGACACACTTGAAGATGCAATAAGGTGGCAGGCGAACAAGCAAATTGAATTTGCAACAAGCCGTATCAAACCAACAAGCCGTTATTTGGCGTGCATAAAGCAATACAAAAAACCACCAATTGGCATTGATATGGGGCAGTATTTGGATTTTGTAACCAACGGACAAGATGTTTGTTTGTAGGCGACAAAGACATTGTTTTTTCTCGCCTTGACAAAGACAATAAAGTTGACTTCAAAAGAGAGAATGTGTATAATCTAAGTGTTTCTCCAAACGCTTGACCTCATAGTAAAACAGGATATTACAGAAACCTCCTAAGTTTCCGTTCTGGGTTCGAGTCCCGGTGGGGTCACCAAATAGCTATAAATTATATATAGCTATTTTTTATCACTTTCAAAGAGTTTATCATCAAGCCCTTTTAATTTATCTTTATACTCTTTAAAAAAGAAGAAGAAATTTTTCAAAAGATCAGAATCTGTTGTCAATTTTAGTTCGTTGACTAATGTCGTTACTTGTTGTTGATAATTCTTATAAGATTCAGATTCTACATACTCCTTAAATTTTTGATTTACTAATTTGCCTATTTTACTATATTCAGATACTTGTACTGACTGGTCAGGTGCGATATCAAACATTTTATTGATCAGCAATTCGAGTTTAAGTTGTATGCCATTCATCATTTCTTTAATTTTCCAATATTTTTCACTTGGCATATTGTGAGCATGCATGACATCATTTCTATAATTTTTTATTTCAAGATAATTCTCTTGTAATGTTTCAAGTTCAGAAATTCCAACCAGTTTACTCCATACTGTTTCTTCTTTTACTAAACTAAGTTTATCAATCAATTCTTTTTTTGAATATCTGTGGTCTTTACTATTTATTATCATCTTGCACTCATTGTTAAAGTTTTCTGTTGTAAATAGAAACTCAAACAATTTCCCGAAATCAAGTTGGTCAATATTATTAATTTGATCTGCCTGCTGTTTCTCCGGATTTGTTAAATTACAAAGATAAAGTAGTTTTCTTAATTTTGTTTCAAATAAATTAAAGACGGGATATAAGTTTCTGTTATAATAAGTTGAATACCCATCATCAATAAGTTTAATATTATCTTTATATTTTTCTTTTAAAAAACTATCTACTTTTGATAATGTGCTTGCAGACGTCTCGTTGTTGTTTTCAGTCATAACATGAATAAGATATTTATCTCCCACTTCCTTTTTTAACAGTGATAATTTTTCTAAAATTTTTTCTCCACGAATGCCGTTTAATGTTTTTTGGTTTTTCACATAATATATAATTTCCATATTATCTCCTCTGTATTGATAATATTATAGCGTCAGGAAGTGAAATAATAAAGTATTTTAATTGCAGTGTTTAAAAATTTAGCACTCTTTTTCTTGTCTTTTTTCCAAAATGTGTATAAGTGTGTCCAAAGTATAAGAAAAAGAAGATGCTTTTGTTAAAGGCTTTTCAAAAGATAAATGGAAAGAATATTTTAATTTAGACATAGAAAAAGGTCAACTTCATAACTTTGAAATTGACCATGTGATTGAGATTACCTACAAAGTTTGTAATGAATTATTTACAAAATGATAAATTCTTGCAAATTTCCTGAAAATATGCTACAATAATTACCATGAAAAAATTAAGTTTATATGGTGTAATTTCAACTATAAGTTATTTTGTTAGACAATTTTTTGTTCCAAATCCTTTTGAAAAACTCAATTGTTTTTTTGCAACAACATTTAATTGGTTATTTGCTTTAATACTTTTTCCTGTCTCATTTTTCATTGTTGGGTTGTTTTATATACCAGGAGAGTGTCCTTGGCTTGGTAGTATAGCATATTGCATTGTTTATTTTGTTGTTGATTTATTTGTTCTTGGTTTTATGACTGTTGGAACAATATGGTGGATGTGGTTATTGTTAGCTATTGCAATTATTGTTTTGATATCATTAATAGTATGGCGTTGCTTTCGTCAATTTGCCTAGAATAAATTTTTTAATGGAGGTTGTTTATGTTTGAGAATTTGTTTAGAAAAAAATCACCACAAGATAGATATAGAAAGGCTGATGCGTCCAATCAAAGATTAAGAGACAAGAGAGAAAAATTAGATCCTTTTGATGAAAAAGGTAGAATGAAAATTAACAAAAAAATACATAAAAATAATGTTGAAATAGATATTGCTAAAAGAGAATTACGACAACCTAGAGTCGAAATTGACAATTCTACAAAAAATATTAACTTTAATAAAAATGATAATAGCAAACAGCTTCATTTACATGGTCATTACCATAACCATAAAAAGAAGTAATTTTTTGCAAACTACACCCAAACGGTGAAATTGGTCAAAAGTGCACCAAATCGTTACCGCGATTTGGCGTAGGGTTGATTAAAAGTTAGAAAAGATAGTCAATTTGGTTGAGGTTTTGGACTAAATTGACTATAATTTTTATGATAATTGATAAAATGAGCGATAGAAAGGTTATTTTAATGATTTTCTATTGTTCCTAAGTTTCCGTTCTGGGTTCGAGTCCCGGTGGGGTCACCAGCAAAGTCTCAATCGCAATGGTTGAGGCTTTTTTTGAAAGTGATGATTTTGTGCAAAATTCTGCTTTGAAAATGTGAGATATGGGTGGTATAATAAATTTTATGAAAACAGAAAACAAAGTTTGGGAAATAACTTATACGGCAGACAAGAAAACTTTGCAAAAAGCAATCGAGCTTGATGCAATGGTTTTCAACAGTGTTGATGTCGGCGATATTGAAAGGTGTATGTCTTGGGTTGAAAAAGAACCACAAATATACACCTTTTTATGGCTCAACAAAAGGTTGATTGGGTATATCAATTTGATGCCACTCGCAGCGGCTGCTTACGAGAAGGTTTTGTCCGGAAAATTGAGAGATTTTAGGATTGATGCAAAAGACATAAAGGCGTTTAGAAAGGGTGAAAACAAGTGTTTGTTTACTTCGATTGTTGTGCACCCTAAATACCGTGATGGCGAAGCGATTTTGCACTTGTGGAAAGGTCTTGTTGACAAAGTTAATTCTCTTAAAAACAAAGGGATTGACATAACAAAAGTTGTTGCTGATTGTGTGAGCGTTGATGGCATCAAATACATGGTCAACAACTTTAAATCAAGATACATTTGCAATTCGACAGGTGGAAAGATTTACGAGGGAGAATTTTTCAACATGTCAAAACTTATCCCTCATTTGCAGTTGGAAGAAATCAGCAAAAACAATGTCAAAATTGCTGGCAAAATGCAATATGACATCTTCAACAAATATGAAGAGGTTGGTTATCTTGATTTTAAGGCAGAGACAAAAAGAAAAAATCGTTTTAAAAAGAAGATTTTGCCATTGACATATTTGGCATACTTAAACTGCGAACCTGTTGGGTTTGTTGGCTTGTATGAATATGAAGAATATCCAGATGACATTTGGATCAACTGGCTTGGCGTAAGAGAAGATAAGCGCCGACAAGGCATTGCGACACAACTTTTGTTTAAGATTGTGGAAATCGCAAGACAATACAACAAAAAGAATTTGCGTATTCAGACTTACAGCAATCTCAACATTGAGGCGCAGAGCATTTATCGCAAACTTATGCAGATTGTTGAGCCTTACACAAACAAAAAAGACAACAAGTTTAATCAAGGTGCAGAAGTTGTGATTTACAGTTTGAGTTTGCAAGACAAAATTGCACCTCGTTGGAGAAATAAATTTATTGATATCAACGATGAGTATAGACTTCATTGCGAAAGTGTGCTAGAATTGAAGAAGGACGGGGTTATCTAATTGGCGAAAGTCAATTTGATATATAAAAAAGGAGGATAGAATGAACGACAACAGAAGAAAAAGCGGAAGAGCGATTGTGTTTATTGAAGACAAAATCGTGTCTATGTATCGCGAAAAGGGAGGCAGAGTGTATTACACATTTCCAGGCGGCGGCATGGACGAAGGCGAAACCGAGCAACAATGCGTGACAAGAGAAGTGATTGAAGAGTTTGGCATGACAGTAGAACCAATTAAAAAGGTTTATGTTTACGAAAGCGCAAAGTCAATCGAACACTTCTATCTTTGCAAGTGGGTTTCTGGCGAATTTGGTTCGGGCGAAGGTGAAGAATATCAAGGCGATGTAAGCAGAGGGGTTTACAAACCAACTTTGATTGAAGTCAAAGACATTCCAAACTTGCCACTTATGCCACCAGAAGTTGCAAAAGCACTTGTGGAAGATTTCAACGCTTATGGACATGACCTTGCAAACGAAGTTAAGGTTGTGTTTGCAGAATGCTAGAGGTTTGAAATGGCGTTTGAAATTGTAGATTTGACAACATCGCCAAGAGCAAATGCTGTGGCAATGTTTAAAGATGCAGCACTTCCGACAATTGTGCTTTCTTCAAAATTTGATGTCACGCCATTGGTCGGCTTGAAAAAGAAAGGTTTTAGATTTAATGCCTTGATGCTTTACTGCATTTTGAAAGCTTGTCGCAAGTTTGATGGGTGTTATTATGACATCAAAAACGACACATTTATAAAATATGACGACATGTGTGTTGACATGATTGTTGAGGGCAAAGACAAGCAGTTGTATTATGTGGACTTGCCATACTTTGACAAGTTTTTGGATTTTTATGACGAATATGAAACAGTGAGAAAACACTGTCACGAAAACTGTTGCAATCGAAAGTTTGTTGGCAGAGATCATGCTTGCATGTCAACTTCGGCAGTGACAAACAGACAATTTGAGACAATTTCAGTAAACTTTTTTAGAGATTTTTACAACCCGTTTTTTGCTTGGGGAAAGATTGAGAAAAAGGGATTGAAAAAGCATCTCAACATTTCGCTCAGAGTCCATCATGCTTGCATGGACGGTCAAGAGGTTGGCGAAATTTTCAACGAAATAGAAAAGAATATGCACATCCTTGCAAAGCAAATAAAAACCGAACTCAAAAGCAAATAAAAGACTTCCACTTCGGAAGTTTTTTTGTTGTGTAAATGTGGACAAATTTGACAAAAAGGGTGAAATATGGTAATATAAATATATGATGAAATATGCAAATGTTTTGAATAGATTGTATGACATATACGAGAAACACGGATTTTCGCTTGGATTGCACACCACAGCAAAAGCAAATGCACAAGAGATTTGTGAAACGGGTCTTGAAGAAAGAGGTTGTCGCACAATAGAAGGCACAATCAAAATTTTTGGTGATGTGGCAAAAGATGTGCAACTTGAAGATTTGGATTGGTTTTTTCCTTACACCGATGCGACTGTGATTGTTGCAATCCCAAGTATGTGGGAAGCAAGCCGTGGTGGCGATTCAAAAAGTGGAAACGAACACACTTGTCAATTTTCCTTTTTTTGTGATGCAGTGCACACAAATCCACCACATCCAATTTTCGCAGGGTTTGGAAAAGATGGAAGAAAAAGAATTCCGCCAGAACTTATTGTTGGGTTTTATGACAAGGATGGCAATTTGACAATCAATCCACAATGTGCCTTGTTGCAAGAAAATTCGCCATATCTTCAACAATTGGAAGCGGCATGGAATGAGCCAAAAACTCAATTTATATATGACTTCTACAAGAGTATGACCGAATTTGGAAAGAGAGAAAAAGCAAATGGTGGCAAGCAAGATTTATAAATAGACATAAAGAGGCAAACTGTTGGTTTGTCTTTTTTTGTTTTTTTAAATTGTTTTTTTTTAATTTGCAAATCGTTTGCATTTTGCAAATGTTGAGTGATATACTGCAAGTGGGAGGTAAATATTTTTATGAAGAAATTTTTTAAGTCGATGGCTCTTAGCCTTGTAGTTGCAGTTTTTGCAATTTGCTGCTTGGCAGGATGTGGATCAAAAGATGAATTTAAGAATGGAGATGATGCTACTGTTGCAGAACTCTACACAATTGCATCTGCAGAAGATACAGTAAACGAATTTAATGAAGGTTACGAAATTTATACAGTTGTCAAAGCAGGAAAACAAGTTTTTGCAGAAAATTGATGGTCAAGTTGTTTTGGGAGAATCAGATGTCCAAGTTGCAATGACAATCAATGTGGATGGCGAAGCTTTTGGCGCGTATGTGAAAGATAGTTATGCTTATCTTTCAACAACAGAAGGCAAGGTTAAAGTTGCACTTGATACAGAAAGCGAAGAGTATACTGATATGATTTCTCAAATTCAAAATGCTATGTCAGAGGCAGATATTGAATCTGAAATGTTGACAATCTTGGAAAGCTATGCAGCTATGGAAGCTATGGAAGAATCATTCAAAGTTAAGAAGTTGACAGGTGAAGATGGTCTTGTAAGATTTAAAATTTACACAACACAAGAAGCTGAAGGCGTAACTGCCGATGTAGAAATGGTTGTTGGTTATAAAGACGGACACATTGTTGAATATTCTGCAAAATATACTGCAGGAAAACAAGTTATGTATTCTTCAATTAAAGCGCTTGCAGCAGATGCTGAAATCAACTATCCTGCTGACCTTGACACATACACAGAAGCAGTTTAATTTGATTTGAAAAAAGAAGGTTTTTGCCTTCTTTTTTTATTTTTGGTGAGATATTTTGTGGTTTAATATAAAGAATATATTAAATGGAGCAAAAAAATAGCAAAAATGTTTTTGTTTTTGTCTTTTGTAGTGTTATTATTTAAGTAGGAGGCAGATTTTATGAAGAAATTTTTTAAATCTATAACACTTTGTCTTGTTGTTGCAGTGTTTGCAATTTGTGGTTTGGCAGGTTGTGGCAAAAAGGAAGAAGAAGCCCCTGTTGTGCCAGCAGTTGATCCAACAACAGTTGAAACAATTTCGGCGCAAGATTTGTATGATTTTTTTGAAGATAACAATGTATGGTTGGAATTTGTAGATGGTTTCAGTTTGCAACTTTCAATTGATGGCATAGAAGCAAAACAGAGTGTTGATGTGTCTGCAAAGGTGCTTACATATTATGATCGCACAGATTTGCAAGCATCAGTGCAAGCGAGTGTAGAGTCAAAATACAAAGTTTCGACAGATATTATTTGGAAAAATAGTTACGACGACAATGATGACAATGATCATGTATATGTAAACTTTGATTATTCATCAAAAGGTTGGGTTGATCCATCTGCAAGTGATGTTGACTTGGACAAAATTGACATCAACAAAGTGGTTGGAAACATTGTGGAAATGGTCAAAGACTTTCCTACAATCAACACATATCCATCAAGAGCATTGTATTTGACATTTGATATGGATGAAGAGGTTGTTGTTGAAAAAATCACAATTGGCGAAACAGGTGAAGTTGAATTTAGAGTAAGCTTTGGCAATGGACAATATTATCTTTTCGGTTTTAATCAATTCAACGAGCTTGAAAAATTTGCGACATTTGTTGAAGCGCAAATTGAAGGCGAGGCATCTTATGTTGAAGTGAAAATGAATGCGTTGGATCACAATGACAGAATTTTCTATCCAGAAAATATCGATGAATACATCGAAATCACTGCATAATACAACAAAAAAATTAAGAAAAGGAGAAAGATATGAAAAAGTTTTTTAAATCATTTGTGCTTTGTCTTGTTGTTGCAGTGTTTGCAGTTTGTGGTTTGGCAGGTTGTGGAAAGAAACAACAAGAACCGGCAGAACCTATTGTTGAAACAATTACTTTGGCAGAGATGGAAGAATATTTTGAAGAAAATGACAGCTACTTGGCGTTTGTTGATGGTTTTGCAGTAAAAATGAAGATAGAAAGCACCAATGGACAAACATTTTCTTACATTGATGGAACAGTGATACTGTACAATGCTTACACAGATGTAAGAGCGTCAGTTTCACTTCTTTCACAAACAAATATTAAAATAAGTGGTGATGCTTATTTGAAAGAGGGTGATGTTTATGCAGACATCAACTTCTCGCCAAAGCTTTGGGTTGAAGATGGATATGACATTGATGGCTATATTTTGAAATGTCAAGAAACGGTTTCAGAATTTGTTGACTATGTAAGAGAATTGCCTGAAATCAATTATTATCCAGAAGAAATCATTTCTGATTTGGCAGAAAAACCTGAAGTAGTTGTTGAAAAAAACAACAAATTTGCAAACGGGTGAAGTGGTTTTTGCATTGTATGCAGGCGAAAATGACGCAAGTTTTGCAAAGTTTGCTTTCAACAAATTTAACGAACTTTCAACTTTTGAAGCAGTGATTGTTGCTGCTGATGGAAACACAGACAATGTGTCCCTTATACTTGAAATGTTGGAAGTGGATCACAACACAAGAATTCCTTATCCAGAAGGATATGAAAACTATACTGATGTTTCTGCAAGAGAATAGTTTGAAGTGAATTTTATTAAAAGGAGAAAGATATGAAAAAATTTTTGAAAAGTTTTGTGATTTGCCTTGTTGTGGCTGTGTTTGCGATTTGTGGTTTTGCAGGTTGTGGCAAAAAGGAAGAACCAACAGTTCCTCAGGCTGAACCAGCAACAGAATCATTTGTTGAATATGGAACTTACACAGAAGACGAATTGAAGGCATATTTAGACAGAGATGATGTTGTAAAAGAATTTATTGATGGATATAAATTTTCAGTCAAAGGTTCGGTATTGTTTAATGTAGTCCCAGTCGAATATGTTTTGACTGGAAGAATTCTCTTGTTTGCAAGAGGAGTTGAAGGCGACTTTGCTTGTCATATGGTGTTGATGGATCAAACAAAAGTTGATGTTGTAGGTTACATCAAAGATGAAAACATCTATGCAAAAACAACTGTAGAACAAAATTTGTGGGCAGAACAAGATGGTCCATTTGAATACAATCCAACTGATGTTGAAGATGCTGTGGATATGATCTTTGGAGAAATTGAAAAAATGCTCAACTTCAATGATGCTGATGTTAAAGACGTTCTTACAGTTTTGACAGAAATGGGGACTTCAAAACAAAAAATACACAGCAAAAAAACTGGAAACACTACATATATGGCAATGCTGGAAATTTTTTCATTTTCAGCGACATTCAACAAATATAATGAGTTGATTTCTGTTAAAACGATAGCTACTGACGCTGCTAGTGGACAAGTCCCAATTATTGTTACATTGGACTTTGAAGCACTTGATCACAGTGAAAGAATTCAATATCCAGACAACCTTGATATCTACAAAGATATCACAAGCAGAGAGTAGGATAGGGAGGTAAATGATTATGAAAAAATTGTTTAACACTTTGTCAATTTGTTTTGTTGTTGCAATGTTTGCTGTTTGTGGATGCTTGATTGGTTGTTCTTCAAAGCCAGAAGTTGTGGAAGAAGAAAGCCCACTTGTTGTTGAAATGGTGGATATTAAAGAGTTTTTCGACCACAAAAAGGCATTTGAAACAAACAACTCGCTTGGAGCAATCTTTGAAATGACAGTGCCTGATACTAGTGGAAATGATCCTAACGCTGTAATGAGCATAGCATGTGATATGTCGTCTGCTATTGGGGACAATCTTCAAATGGACGAAACAAAAATGAATTATATTTTCAAAGAAGATGTTGAAGATGAGTCAACTACAACTTATGTTCGTGATGGATTTATCTATTATACAAACGAAGAAGGTGTCAAAGTAAAAGAGAGCCTCGAAGACAACAACAATTCTGCCCCTGAAGGATTTCAACCAGACATGTTGATAATTGTGGTCTTGTGGGATGTTTTGGGTGATGTTTTGTACGGAGGTTTTGAATATACTGGTGTTTTGGCTGAAAAAACAACAAACACAGAAACTGGTGAAGTAACATATAGATTTGATGCTGCATTTGCTTTGTTAGGTGCTGAAATGACATTTGAAGCTAGATACAACGGAAATGAATTCCTTGGATTTTCTATGCTTAATGCTGACAATGGAATAGGTATTTCTGCTACAAAGTTGACAAAACTTGACTATCCAGAAAATCTTGATGAAGAATATCTTGTTCCAGCATCAGTTGAGGCTGCGGCATAACTAACCAATTTAACGACAGAAAGAGATGTTGCTATGGCATCTCTTTTTTTTGTTTTGCAAATTTTTAGGCTTTTCCATAATTTGTGTGCAACAGTTTTGCTTAAAACAAGATATTGTGGCTGAAAAAATTTATAAAAAAATTATGCATAAATATGCAAAAATTGTTTGATTTATTCAATTTGATATGTTAAGATAAAAGCACCTTTTCACACAGGAGAAATTATGAGCTTTTTGTATTTGTTTGATGCGATTGAATTTGATGCTGCCGGCGAAGTGAGTGCAAGCAAGTCTGTTTCTTTGGAGCAGGCGAGATCAAACTACCTTTATTTGGTGAGCAAATACAATCAAATGTTTTTGAAAGAAGAAAATCAAGAAGTGCCTGCTTTTTTTAAGGAAGAATTGGGCGCTGTCTTGGTAGAAGTTGAAAAGGGTGGCGATTTTGACAAAGCAGAAAAGAAAGTATTGGCAAATTGCGTTGTAAGGGTGCAAAAAATGGCATCTAATGCTCAATCTCGCAGACAATTTGTTGCTGCTCTCAATGCGCAAATTGTCCTTGATGACAAGAAGATTGTTGACAAGATTGGCGTGGCTGAAAACAGATTGCACAAAGAATATTTGTTTACAAAACTTGCAGCACAAGTTTTTGAAAGCGTTGTGATTGCATCTGCAAAAGAAGGTGCAATGGCAGACAAAAAGTCAAAAAGTGCAATTTTTAAGGATATCATCAAATACAACAGTTTGATTGCATCTGCATCAATGGTAAAGAGTGCAGAAGCAGGGGTCCAAACTTCAAAGAGTGCGTAATAAGGGCAAGGGCAACCTTGCTTTTTTGTTGGCAAAAAACTTTGAAAATTTTGCGTGAAACACTTGACAAACGCACGGGTTTTAACTATACTAATAGCGTCCTTGTTTTGAAGGCAGTTTTTTTTGTTGTTAGCCCCGACAGAAGTTGCTTGTCAAAACTATAAATAAAAACAAAAATATTATCAAATTTCTAGGGAGAAAAAAATGAAAACTTATATGGCAAACCCAGCCACAGTTGAAAGAAAATGGTTTGTTGTTGATGCAACAAACATGCCACTTGGAAGACTTGCTAGCCAAGTTGCAGACATGTTGACTGGAAAAAATAAAACAATCTACACACCACATGTTGACACAGGAGATTTCGTAATCGTTATCAACTCTGACAAAGTGGTTTTGACAGGAAAGAAAGCAGAACAAAAGAAATATCGTTGGCACACAGGTTACATCGGTGGCCTTAAAGAAGTTGACTATGCTACACTTATGGAAAAAGACAGCACTAAGGTAGTTGAAAAGGCAGTTAAGGGAATGCTTCCAAAAACAACTTTGGGAAGAAAACAAATTACTCGTCTTCACATCTACAAAGATGCAGCTCACAAGCACGAAGCTCAACAACCAGAAACAGTAGCATTAAAAGGAGCAATTGAATAATGGCTGACAAGAAACAAAACAAAGGTGGTTGCTTTATCGCAACAGGAAGAAGAAAAAAATCAATCGCTAGAGTTCGTATGGCTGCTGGAAAAGGTAGCTTTACAGTAAACGGAAGAAGTGTTGAAGAATATCTTCAAAGAGATACACTTATCCTTATTGCTAAACAAGCTTTGGCTATCACAAACACAGCTGACAAATTTGACATTTCTGTAAATGTTGTTGGTGGTGGAATCTCTGGACAAGCTGGTGCTATTTGCCACGGTATTGCTAGAGCACTCGTTAAATCAAACGAAACATTTAAGAAAGAACTTAAAGACGCAGGACTTCTTACTCGTGACCCAAGAATGAAAGAAAGAAAGAAATACGGTCTTAAGAAGGCAAGAAAAGCATCTCAATTCTCAAAGAGATAATCTTATATTTCAAATCAAACAAGGCAACTTTTGGTTGTCTTGTTTTTTTTCTGTCCAATCGCTTTTGGAATGTGCTGATTTGTGATATAATAATATTATGGAAAAGATATATGATGTTTTAGTTTTGGGTGGTGGAGTTGCAGGCATGAGTGCAGCAGTCTATGCTTCTCGTGCAGGCAAGAGTGTTGCCATTGTTGAAAAGTTTGCACTTGGTGGTCAGGTGTTGCAACTTGAACAAATCGAAAACTTTCCTTCTCAAACATTGATTGATGGTATAAATTTGGCTCAAATGTTTCAAAAACAGGTTGAAGCACTCAAGATTGAAATCTTGTTTGATGAAATTGTTTCGGGCGAATTTGAGGCAAATATAAAACAAATAAACGGCAAAATACAGACATACAAGGCAAAAACGGTCGTGATCGCAACTGGATTGACCTCTATTGGGCTAGGAACAAACGAAAACGACTATCTTGGCAGAGGCGTGAGTTTTTGTGCGACTTGTGATGGAAACTTTTTCAGGGGCAAAACTGTTGCAGTGGCAAGCTGTGGTGGCAGTGGCATGAAAGATGCTCTTTATCTTGCAAATCTTGCCTCAAAAGTGATTTTGATTGATTGCAACGATATGTCTGTGCTTGCAAAAGCAAACAAAAACGACAAGATTGAGATTGTTTCAAACACAAAAATTGAAAGGTTTGAAGGGGAACAAAAACTTGAAAAAGTGAAATGCTTGGTTGCTGGCAAACAGACAGAATTTGCTGTTGATGGAGTGTTTGTTTCGCTTGGAAAAACTCCTGCAACAAAAATGTTTGAAGGTGCGATAAAACTTGACGAAAAGGGCTTTGTTGAAACTGACGAAAAGATGCAGACTTCACTTGCTGGGGTTTATGCTGTTGGTGATGTGCGAAACGGGGTGCTTAAACAGATTGTTACTGCTTGCTCTGATGGGGCAATTGCAGGGCAAATTGCGGCAAGTTTTGCAGAATAAAGGTGGCGTGCTTAAACGGTGGCATTGCCACTTTTTTTGTCACATTTGCAAAGTTGCACACATATAAGTAAGTATGGAAAAAGAAAAGAATTCAAACATCAAAATCATTTGCATCAAAGCGCCAAAATGGGTTGTTCCATTTTTAAAAATGTTTGGCAAGAAGAAGATTGAAAAGCAGGATTGACAGAAAGTTTGTCCTGCAAGATGAGGTGATTTTGGAGTGACAAAAAAAACACTATACCTCTTTGTTTTTGGGAGATATAGTGTTTTTGTTTTGTCCACATTTTAGATGACAAAAAAAGAAGGGCAGAACCCCTCTTGGCTTTTTTGTTGAATAAGATTAGTTAGCGTTTTTCTTTGCTGTCTTAATACACTTTGTGCAAGCTCTTACTCTTTTGCCATTGATTTCTGTTTCTTGCAAGTTTACATCATATTTTCTTGGCGCTTTGTTGTTTGCATGGCTTACTGTCTTGCCATCCAATTTGCCTTTGCCACAAATTTCACATACTCTGCTCATGATTTGTCTCCTTTAATGTTTTTACGGTGATTATAATAACACAAACAAACAAAAAAATCAACCATTTTTTGCTATGTTTATCATAGAAATTTTGTTTTGGCAGTAAAATTATAGCAGTTGATTTTGACAAGAGTTTTGCATATATAACAAAAATATTTTATATTTTACCTTTAATTGCTTGTCAAAGTTGCTTATTTGTTGTATTATATATATGCGAAATATTCTAATAACAAGGGGGCAATCCTTTGACTGTTGATACAAACAATTACTATGGAAATATCTCAATCAGCGACAATGCAATCCGCACTGTTGCTGGTTTTGTTGCCTTGGATTGTTACGGGGTGGTAAGTCTCGTTTCAAAAAACTTCAAGGACAGCGCTAGAGAATTTTTCAGAAAAGAAAAATATTCAAAGGGTGTGACCATCAGCCATATTGACAATAGAATCTTTATTGACATACACTGCATTCTCAAATACGGTGTTTCTATTAGTGCCGTGGCTGAATCGCTTAAGAAATCAGTTAAATATAGTGTCGAAAACTTTACAGGTATGATTGTAGATACAGTAAATGTTCACGTCGTTGGCGTGTGTGTATAAATAATAGGAGCATATGATGCAAAAAACAATAAGCGGAGCGACCTTCCGTAAAATGGTCCTTGCAGGTGTAAGCTTGCTCGAACAAAACAAAGAATATGTAGACTCGTTGAATGTCTTTCCAGTACCAGATGGCGACACTGGTACAAATATGTTTTTGACTATGAAGTCAGCTGTCACAGAAGTAAACAAGTGCATGAACAATGACATTGTTGCTTTGTCAGAAGCTTTTTCTAAAGGTGCTCTTCGTGGCGCTCGTGGAAACAGTGGTGTTATCACTTCACAAATCTTCAAAGGATTTTGCAGTGTAACTCAAGGTTGCAAAGAAATCACAACAAAAGACTTTGCAAAAGCTATGCAAGAAGGTGCTACAGTTGCTTACAAGGCAGTTACAAAGCCAAAAGAAGGCACAATTTTGACAGTTATCCGTGTTATGGCTGAAAACGCTGTAAACTTGGCAAAGAAGCATGATGACTTTGAAACTTTCTTGAGAAAGGTGTGCGACACTGGTGAAGAAATTTTGAAACAAACACCAGAAATGTTGCCTGTTTTGAAGAAAGCTGGCGTTGTTGACTCAGGTGGCCGTGGAATTTTGGTTATTTTCACAGGCTTTATGAGATACATCAATGGCGAAGAAGACCTCGAATATGTTTTTGAAGACGAATCAAAAGCACAAACAGTTGATGATGTTATCGCTGACATCAACAACCTTGGCGAAATTGAATTTGGATACTGCACAGAGTATTTGATTATCAATATGCACAAGAAGACAACAGAAGCGGACATTGACAAACTCCGTGAAAGACTTATGGAAATCGGTGACTCTGTTATCTGTATTGGCGACTTGTCACTTGTTAAGGTGCATGTCCACACAAACGAACCAAACAAAGCGCTCGGTTATGCTTTGGAACTTGGCGAACTTTTCAACTTGAAGATTGAAAACATGAGAGAACAAAACAGAGAACTCATGAAGAAAGCTCAAGCTGTTGAAGAAACAAAAGAAATCGGCATGATTTCAGTTGCTCCGGGAGATGGACTTGCAGAAATCTTTAAAGAACTCACTGTTGACCAAATTATCGTTGGTGGACAAACTATGAACCCAAGTGCCGAAGACATTGCAAATGCAGCAGACAAAGTGCCTGCAAGAAACATCTTTGTTTTCCCAAACAACAAAAACATTGTTTTGGCAGCAGAGCAAGCAAATGATGTGACAAACAAAAACTTGATCATCATTCCAACAAGAAGTGTGCCTGAAGGTATTGCGGCATCAATCGCATTCAATCCAGACGCTTCTGTTGAAGACAACCAAGCAGCAATGCTTGAAGCAATCAGAAATGTGAGATCTGGATCTGTAACTTATGCAGTTAGAGACACTCATGTTGACGGATTTGACCTTTCAAAAGGCGAAATCATTGGTCTTGATGACAAGGCAATTTTGGCGAAAGGAAACTTGGTTGGCGAGACAACTGAAAAGTTGATTGAAGCAATGTTCCATGATGCAGTTATGAACATCACTCTCTTCTATGGCGAAGACATTAGAGAAGACGAAGCAAACCAACTTCAAGAAAAACTTGCTGAAAAATATCCAGATTGCGAAGTAACTGTTGCAAATGGTGGACAACCTGTTTATTACTATTTGGTATCGCTTGAATAGTTATTAAATCATAATTGTTTTTAGCATCAAAATGACATAAAAAAAGAAGGATTTTAGTCCTTCTTTTTTGTTGTGGTTTTGTTGTTTAATTTATCTTCCAACTCCTTTACTTTGTCTTCAAGAAGTTTAACCTTGTCGGCTACTGCGTTGTCTTTTACAAAATTGTCAAAACAAGTTTCTTTTAAAATTTGAAAAGAATTGTGTTGTGCTATGAGTTTAAGTTCGCTATCTATTATATAGAATGTTAATAAACCGAAAAAGATAGCAAGTATAAGAGAAATTACAATTTGAAGAATAAATAGTTCAACCAAAGCACCTGTTGTCAACAATAGAAAAAATACGACCAATTCACCAATGCACAAAAGTCCAGAAAATATTGCCGAAAAAATAGCAGACAATCTAAAAGTTTTTTCCATAAATCCTCCTTGTGTTATGGGATTATTTTAGCACAGGGGGGGTAATGTCAAGGAAATGGAAGTTAAAGTCAAGATTGACAAATTGTGAAAGATAGTGTATCATTTGCCTGAAAACAAGGAGAAGTTTATGACAGAAAAAAGATCAAACAGAAAAATGGTTGTCATTATGTTTTTTGTGATAGCGATTTTTGCAATTGCAATCCCAACAGTTTGCATGTTTATCCCATATAGAAACCCAATCATGAAAGAAGATTTTGATATCGTTGAAGATTCTGGTCGTTGGGTGGCAAGTGGCACAATTGAAAATCCTTCAATCGTAAAAATTCACAAGGTGAAGTTTGATGTTTATTTCCAAGATACAGCAGGTCATATTTCGGTTGAAAAAGTGGAAGCAGATGTTGTTGTAAAGGGTGGCAAGTCGGTGTTTTTTGTGCACAAACTCAACACTTTGCCTCTTGGTGGCAAGGTTGCTCTTGGTGCTGACAATCTTTATTTTGAATATACAATGCTTTCTCCATACTATCTTTATATATTTGGCATTTGTGCAAGTTTTTTTGTGCTTTTGCTTTTTGCAAGAAAAAAGTATTATCTCACAATCGGATCGCACAAAATTATCGTTTTGGCAGGGCTTAAAAAGGCAAGCATTGTGATTGATGGCAAACTTTACAAAGAAATGGTGCCAGCTGGCAAATTTCAAACACTCAACGCCAAATACAAGATTGCAGAAAAGATGTTTACGGTTGATTTTAAGATTGGAAGTTTGTTTCCAGATGCTTCAATCAAAGTTGATGGGGTTGATCCTGAATTTGATAAAATCAAGCAACACTCATTTTTGTCTGTTAAGAAAGATATAGCAACTGTTGATCCAACGCAAGTAAAATAAAATTTAGCAAGGCAAACAACCAACATAGTTTGGTTGTTTTTTTTGTCAAAATTGCCAATTTTGGGGTAGAAAGGGGCATTTGTGAAAGTTTGTGCATATCTTGTTATTGTATAGACTTTAAGGAGGTTTTGAAATGTCTTTTTATATCAACAACACAAATCCAAACAGACCTGGCCCGATCAACGGAAATGGCATGAATGGGATTTGCGAAAAGATTTTGATTGAAACAACAAAAGTGTTTGATGCTTGTCGTTGTGCCACGACCGAACCCGGTTTGCTTTTGCCGGTGACGGGATTTTCGCCAGCAGATCCGGTTTTGCCACTCACTTTTGTTTCGGCAGAGACAACGGTTGGGATTGACCCTACTGTGACAGATTTGGTGGTAGATCGACTCGACACTTGCCCAAACTATGCAAATGTAAGTTTTTCAGTGCAAATCCCTGTCACTGTGACATATCGTGATGCAAATGGGGTTTTGGGCACAGCAACAAGCACTGTGACTGTGCAAAAGGCAGTTGTCTTGTTTGTGCCACAACCGGCACTTTCGCCAGTAAATGTCGGGGTAACAGCCTTGTTTAGCAGTCGAATTGGAACTTTTGTTTCGCCAGATTCGTTTAATGTGACAGGTTGCATTCAAATTATTGTCAAAGTCACAAGTCAAGTTGATGTTTTGGTGCCATCTTATGGTTATCCATGCCTGCCACCGTGCCAAGCTGTGCCAGCGCAAACTTGCCCAGGACTTCAAGATTTGCCAATCTATCCAACTGCGACTGCAGGTGGCGAAATCCCAAGGGTTACACCAACTTCGCCGACAATCTAACAAACACAAAGGCCACAACAAGTGGTCTTTTTTTTGTTTGGATTTACGGTGTGGGTGGGTGATGTTATTAGAATATAATAATATATATAACAAAGCATTTTCTTAGAAAATAAAGGTGACAAGGGCTTGTTTTGAAAGATTAAAAAATTTTTTAGAAAAATTTGCACATTTTGTTGACTTTATTTTTTTTATTGCATATAATACTGCTAGCACTTGCAAGTCGAGAGTGCTAGCAATTAAAATAAAGGTTAAGAAAAAAATATGGAACTCTCCGAAAGAAAAATCAAGATTTTAACTATTGCTGTTGAAGAATTTATCAAAGATTCTGCTCCAATCACAAGTGGCTCAGTTAAGGACAGGACATCGCTTGATGTTTCGACTGCGACTTTGCGAAACGAACTTAATGCTTTGGAAGCAATGGGATTTTTGAAACAACTTCACACATCAGGTGGCAGGGTGCCTACTGCACAAGGTTATCGCTTTTATGTGGAAAACTTGCTTAGAAACATCAAGGCGACAAATGGCGAACTTGAAGATGTAAGAAAACTTATTGAAAACAGAACTCAAAGTTTGACAGACATTGTTTCTGGCATCGCCAAAATCATCAGCAAGGCAACAAATTATCCAACTGTTGTGCTTGTCAACGGCTTGGAAAACTTGATTTTGCAAGAGTTCAAAATTATTCCACTTTTAGGCAGTCAATGTATGGTTTTGATTGGCACAAATTATGGTTACATCACAAACAATATGGACATTGAAGCAACTGCCGAAAATTGCCAAGATGCTTCGGATTATCTCACCAAATACTTCAAAGGCGAAACAATGGGCTTTATGATGGAAAACATCTCTCAATTCAAGAGGGGGATGAGTGGAGAAATCAAAGCATTTCAAAATGTTGTTGACAACATTATCTTGGGACTTTCAAAGATGAACCAACAAAAACTTTTGAATGTTCAGGCTGAAAGTGTGGTTGACCTTGTTGACAAAGAAAGAGTTGAAGAAGCAAAACGAGTTATGAAAACTCTCAACGACAAGGAAGAACTTATTCAAGTGTTGGACAACGACAACGAAGAAATTTCTGCTTTTGTGGCAGATGACAATGGAGAAAAGTGTTCGGTTGTGAGTGCACCTATCATTGTTGGTGGAAACAAACTTGCCTCAATTGGTGTGTTTGGACCACAAAAAATGGATTATATGGGCATTGCATCAGCACTTAAAGTGGTTGTTGACGAACTTAACAAAGAGAAAGGAGAATAAATGAAAAAGAAACAAATCTTGGAAGAAGAAAATCTTGATCCAAAACATAAGTGTCATTGCCAAGAAGGCGAAGAATGCACTTGTGGAGACAACTGTGATTGCGAAAAAGAATGTCATTGCCACGAAGACGGACACTGCACTTGTGGAGATGAATGTCACTGTGGGGACGACTGCAAATGTGGAGATGATTGCAAATGTCACGAAAAACACGATCACGAACACTGTGGACATTGTCACTGTGATGATGATTGTGATTGCGAAGATTGTGCAGATGAATACGAAACTGATGGTTGCGAATGTAGCGAACTTGCAGGACAATATTTGTCGATGGCACAAAGACTCCAAGCAGATTTTGACAATTATCGCAAAAGAGTTGCCGAACAACTTGATTATCAAAGAAACGAAGGGAAAAAGAGTGTTATAGAAGTGTTTTTGCCTTGCCTTGACACATTTAGAGATGCAAAAAAGAGCATCACTGATGAAAAGGTTCTTGAAGGTGTAAACATGATTGAAAACAAGATTTTGACAGCACTTTCAAAATTGGGTGTCGAAAAAATTGAAAGCATCGGACAACCATTTGACCATAACTTGCACGAAGTTTTGGCAGTTATGAGAGATGAAAGCAAAGAAAACGACATTATTTTGGAAGAATATCAAGCAGGTTACACTTTCAATGGAAAGGTAATTAGATATTCAAAAGTAATTGTAAACAAACTTTAATATTTCTGGTCGTTTGTGAGATTTTCGACCTGAAATCAAACAAAAAATCTCAAACCAAAAACAAAACATAACAAAGAAGGGGAATTAAAAAAATGGGAAAAATTATTGGTATTGACTTGGGAACAACAAACTCATGTGTAGCAGTTATGGAAGGTGGAAAGCCAACTGTTATTGCTAATGCAGAAGGTGACAGAACAACACCTTCAGTTGTTGCTTACACAAAAGATGGAGAAAGACTTGTTGGGAAAGTTGCAAAAAGACAAGCAATCGTAAATCACGACAACACAATCATTTCTATCAAGAGAGAAATGGGCACAAACTACAAAGCAAAACTCAACGGAAAGGATTATACACCACAAGAAATTTCTGCTATGGTTTTGGCAAAACTTAAGGCTGATGCTGAAAGTTATTTGGGTTCACCTGTAACACAAGCAGTTATCACAGTGCCTGCATACTTCAACGACAGCCAAAGACAAGCAACAAAAGATGCTGGAAAGATCGCTGGTCTCGAAGTTTTGAGAATTATCAACGAACCAACAGCAGCGGCTCTTGCTTATGGTCTTGACAAAGGCGAAAACAAAAACCAAAAGATTTTGGTTTACGACCTTGGTGGTGGAACATTTGATGTTTCTATCCTTGAAATTGGCGACAATGTATTTGAAGTTTTGTCAACAAACGGAAACACAAGACTTGGTGGAGATGACTTCGACAACAGAATTATCGACTTCTTGGTAGAAGAATTCAAAAACACAAACGGCATGGATTTGTCAACAGACAAACTTGCTATGCAAAGACTTAAAGAAGCAGCAGAAAAGGCAAAAATTGACCTTTCTGCAACAACAATGACAACTGTAAGCCTTCCATTTATCACAGCAGATGCAAATGGTCCAAAACACTTGGAAGTTGAACTTTCTCGTGCAAAATTTGATGCTCTTACAGAAGATTTGGTTAAAGAAACAACTGACTGCTGTGGAAAAGCATTGAAAGATGCTGGACTTACAACTTCTCAAATTGACAAAGTTGTGCTTGTAGGTGGTTCAACTCGTATCCCTGCAGTTGTAGAAGCAGTTAAAAACTACACAGGAAAAGAACCATTTAAGGGTATCAACCCAGACGAATGTGTTGCTGTTGGTGCAGCAATCCAAGCAGGTGTGCTTGGTGGCGAAGTGAAAGATGTGCTTTTGCTTGATGTTACTCCACTTTCACTTGGTATCGAAACTTTGGGTGGTGTGTTTACAAAATTGATCGAAAGAAACACAACAATCCCAACAAAGAAATCACAAGTGTTCTCAACTGCAGCAGACAATCAACCAGGTGTTGACATCCATGTTTTGCAAGGTGAAAGAGAATTTGCTGCTCAAAACAAAACTTTGGGTAGATTCCAACTCTCTGACATTCCACCAGCACCAAGAGGTGTTCCACAAATCGAAGTTACATTTGACATCGATGCAAACGGAATTGTTAAGGTTTCTGCAAAGGATCTTGGCACAAACAAAGAACAAAACATCACAATTACAGCATCTTCAAACTTGAAAGAAGAAGACATTGAAGCAGCAATCAAAGAAGCTGAAGCACATGCTGAAGAAGACAAGAAGAGAAAAGAATATGTTGAAACTAAAAACCAAGCAGACAACATGGTTTATTCTCTTGAAAAGATGTTGAAAGAAAACGGCGACAAACTCGCTGAAGAAGACAAGAAGAAACTTGAAGACGAACTTGCTTCTGCTAAGAAAGAATTTGAAAGCGAAGATGTAGAAGTTATCAAGGCGGCACTCGACAAACTTACAACAGTTTCAAACGAAGTGTTTACAAAAATGTATCAAAATGCAAATCCAAACGGAACAACAGGATCTGATGATGCTGGTGCAAATGGTGGATCAACAAACAACGACAACAATGATGGAGACCCAGAAGTAGTTATTGACTAGTTTGCTTGCAAATTTTTCAAAAACTAACATTAAAAGGTGAGAAAGATGGCAAACAAAGATTATTATGAGATTTTGGGAGTAGGCAAGAGTGCAGATGCTGACGAAATTAAGTCAGCATATCGCAGACTTGCAAAAAAATATCACCCGGACTTGAATAAAACTCCAGAGGCTGCCGAAAAGTTTAAGGAAATCAACGAAGCATACGAAGTGCTTGGAAACGACCAAAAAAGAGCAAATTATGACCAATATGGCTCTGCTGATGGCCCACAATTTGGTGGACAAGGTGGTGGCTTTGGTGACTTCTTTGGTGGTGGTCAGGGCTTTGGTGGATTTTCTGACATCTTTTCTGATATCTTTTCTGCATTTGGCGGAGGAGAAGGCAGAGGAAGCAGAGTTCAACAAAGGGGTGATGACATCAATGTGTCAATGAAATTGTCATTTGAAGAAGCCGTTTTTGGTGTTGAAAAAACAATCACTTTCAATCGTGTTGAAAGTTGCGAAAAGTGCAAGGGCACTGGTGCAAAAAATGGCAGAGAATATACAACTTGTCCAGACTGTAGAGGTGCTGGAAGAGTGCGTTATCAACAAAACACAATGTTTGGCACAACAATAAGAGAAAGTGCTTGTCCAAAATGTTCGGGCACTGGAAAGATTATCAAAGAAAAGTGCGAAGAGTGTGCAGGAAAAGGTTGCAAAAAACTTTCTGCACAAGTTAAAGTTAAAGTGCCAGCAGGCATTGATGACGGTCAAACAATCCGTATGAGAGGCGAAGGCAATGCCCCAGCAGGCAATGCAAGTGGTGTGAGTGGAGATTTGAATATCAAGATTTCTGTTGCCGAACACAAGATTTTCAAAAGAGTTGGCACAGAATTGATGTTTGATTTGTATGTTCCATTTACAACTTGCTTGCTTGGTGGAAAAGTGGAAATCCCACTTACAAAGGGCAAAATGACTTTGGACATCAAAGAAGGCACACAAAGTGGAACAGTTATGAGATTGAAGGGTAAAGGGGTTAAAGTGCTCAACAAAGATAGTTTTGGCGATATGCTTGTGACTATTAAGAGCGAGCCACCAAAAAATCTCAACAAGAAGGCGAAAGAGTTGTTGAAAGAAATTGAAAACACATTTGATGACAACGACTTCCCTCGCACAAAAGAATTTACAAACAAAATGAAGAGCATTTGACATGCTCTTTTTTGTTTTGTTTTGCAAATTGATTGATTTTTGATTGAAACTTGTTGTATTATAGGGCTGTAAGGGGGCCATATGAGAAGATTTTTTGGCATAAAGAACGGAAAAAATATAAATATCGAAGGAGATGAATTCAATCATCTTAAAAATGTTTTGAGAATGAATGTGGGCGATCAAGTGCTTGTTAGTTTGAATGACAAATTTGACTACATTTGTCAAATTGACAGATTTGAAAGAAACGAAGCAGTTTGCAAGGTTGTAGGAAAGCAAGAATGTCTTGCAAACCCAACAAAAAACATTGTGCTTTATCAAGCGATCACAAAAGGACAAAAGTTTGAATTTATTGTTCAAAAAGCGACAGAAATCGGCATTGCAAGAGTTGTGCCATTTGTCAGTGAATTTGTTGTTTCAAAAGTTTCTGATCACAAGATGGATAGACTTAATGCAATCGCTATGAATGCTTGCAAACAATGCGAAAGAACAATTCTTCCAATCATTGATCAACCAATTGATGTTGATGGAGTTATTGATGACTTTGAAGAATATGATGTTGTGCTTTTTGCAAACGAACGCACTGATGTTGGCGAAAAGGTAAGAGACCTTCCAAACTATCAAAACATTGCAATCATTGTTGGTGCAGAAGGTGGTTTCTCACAAAAAGAAAAAGAAAAATTTGTTGAAGCAGGTGCTACATCAATTTCTTTTGGAAAGAGAATTTATAGATGCGAAACTGCATCAGTTGCAATGATGAGTTTGGTATCAATTTTGAGTGGAAACTAATATGAAATTTTCAATATTAACTTTGGGATGCAAAGTAAACAAATATGAGAGCGATGCTCTCATTTTTGAATTAAGAAGCATGGGGCACGAAGCAAATGACGAATTGGGGTTTGCTGATGCTTATATTATCAACACCTGTGCAGTGACAAACGAATCTGAAAAGAAGTCAAGGCAGATGATTGAAAGAGCAAGAAAGTTTAACCCAAATGCAAAGGTTTATGTTATGGGTTGTGCTGCACAAAACAGACCAGAGCAGTTTGCTGATCGAAATGTTGAGTTTGTTGTTGGCACTGCTGGCAAGAAAAAGTTGCTTGAAAACTTACAAAACAAAGGACAACAACTTTTTGAACTTCCAACTGAATATGAAGATGACCTGTTTTCAGCACAAACACTCACAAGAGCATTTATCAAAATCCAAGATGGTTGCAACAATTTTTGCACCTATTGCATTATTCCATATTTGAGAGGCAGAAGCAGATCAAGAAAGATGGAAAGTGTGATTGATGAAGTTTCAAAACTTGGCGAATCTGTCAAGGAAGTTGTGCTTGTTGGTGTTGATGTGTGCGACTATCGCATAGACGGAGAAAAGGGGCTTGGCTTGTTGCTTCAACAACTCGACAAGTTTGGCAAGAGACTTAGACTTTCTTCAATGGAAGACAACTTGATTGATGAAGATTTTATGCAACGACTTGCAAGCACAAAAAACTTTTGTCCACATTTCCACTTATCTCTTCAAAGTGGATGCGATAATGTGCTTAAAAAAATGAATAGAAAATACACAACTGCAGATTATGAAGCAAGTGTAAAACTTATTAGAAAGTACTTTCCTCTTGCAGGCATCACAACAGATGTTATTGTTGGCTTTCCAACCGAGACAGAAGAAGATTTCAAACAAACATTGGAGTTTGTTGAAAGGGTTGGATTTTCGCAAGTGCACATATTCCCATTTTCGATGAGAGAAGGCACTGTGGCACAAAAACTTTATAAAGACAAAGATATGTCTGGCACTATAAAGAGCGAAAGAGTGAAACGATTGGAAGAAGTTGCAAAGAGATTGAAGGCAAACTTCTTGGCAAAAAACAAAACTGCAAAGGTTTTGATTGAAGAAAAAAATGGCGAATACTTTGAAGGTTACAGCGAAAACTATATCAAATGCTTTGTGCAAGGTGATTTGAATGTTGGTGATGTGGTTGAAGTAACAATCGAAAAACCATTCAAAGAAGGAGTTTTGTGTTCTTTGGCTTAATTTTTGCCGAAATGGTTGACAAAACACTCGGCAATGTGTTAAGATATGGCAGTAAAATCATGGACTTGGAAGGTGGTGAGCAGAATGACAACAGTTAAAGTAGGCGAAAACGAATCTCTTGAAAGCGCATTGAAAAGATTTAAAAGAAAATGTCAAAAAGATGGCATTATTGGCGATATCAGAAAGAAAGAAGCTTATGACAAGCCAAGTGTAGCAGCTAAGAAGAAAAGCGAAAATGCTAGAAAAAGAGCTAGAAAAAGAGGTTAATCAAAAGGGTGAGCAGATGCTCACTTTTTTTGTTGCCAAAATCAAAAAATCATTTCAAAAATGGCTGGAAAGTCGGCAAAATCTTTTGTCTTGCTAGGGGCAAATGTGGTAGAATGTGACTATGAACGGATTTGATATCAACTCGCTCAACGAAGAGCAAAAAAAGGCATTGTTTGAAACGGAAGGTGTTGTGCTTGTTACTGCTGGGGCAGGAAGCGGCAAGACCCGTCTTTTGACACACCGAATTTGCTATTTGATTGAGAGAGGGGTGTCGCCATACAATATGCTTGCAATCACTTTCACAAACAAAGCAACAAACGAAATGAAGGAAAGAATTGCCAAGATGTGCAACTGCAACATTTGGATTTCAACTTTCCACTCAATGTGTGTGAGAATTTTGAGAGAAAATATTGATTGCCTTGAAGGGTACAATCGAAATTTTACGATCATTGCCGAAACAGACAGGGATAAGATTATCAAAGATTTGCTTAAAAAATATCAATGCGAAGATGAAGATAAATGTGCAGTTGAAAAGCATTTGGACAACATCAAAAACAAAGGTCTTGATATGTTTGACTATTTTGCCGAAGTGCGAAAATATGACCATAGTGCAAACATAAAAATTTGCCAACAAATCTGTATGGATTATGAAGAATATTTGCACAAAAACAATGCTCTTGACTTCGATGATTTGCTGAACAAAACACTGACTTTGTTTGTGCAACACCGTGAAGTTTTGCAAAAGTATGCAGAGAGATTTAGATATATTTTGGTTGACGAATTTCAAGACACAAACTTGGTGCAATACAAACTTGTCAAAATGCTTGCAAGTTGTCATAAAAACCTGTTTGTTGTGGGTGATGAAGACCAATGCATTTATTCGTGGAGAGGTGCAAACTTCAAAAACATTTTCAACTTGGAAAAAGATTTCCCTGATGTGAAAGTGTTTAAGTTGGAGAGAAATTATCGCTCTACAAAAAACATTATCAACATGGCAAACAATGTCATCTCAAACAACAAAGAGAGAATGAAGAAAAACCTTTGGACAGACAAAAGCGAAGGGGATTGTCCTGTGGTTTATCATGCTTTTGACGAGCGAGATGAAGCAATGTTTGTGGCAAAGACAATTGACGAACTTTTGTCGCAGGGCTACACATACAACGACTTTGCAGTTTTGATGAGAGTCAACGCTCTTTCAAGGCCTGTTGAAGAGGCACTTTTAGGCTGGCAAATGCCATACAAAATTTATGGTGGTTTCAAGTTTTATGAAAGAGCAGAAATCAAAATGGTTTTGGCATATTTGTCGGTGTTTGTAAACCCAAAAGATGAAATTTCTCTTTTGAAGATTATAAACTTTCCAAAGAGGGGCGTTGGTGAGGTTGCGATTGAAAAATTGCAGGAAGAAGCCGGCGAAATGCAACTGCTTGACTATTTGCTTGGTGACAGATTTGCTTACTCAAAATACCACTCAAAACTCGAAAAATTTGTGCAAACTTTCAAGAAGTTGAAAGAAGATATGGTCGCACTGACACTTGTTGATTTTGTTGAAAAAGTGGTCAAGTCGTTTTGCATTGATCAGGCTTATGCTGGCAAAGATGAAGACTCTATTGATAAACTTCACAACATTGACAGTATGCTGACTGGTGTGCAAGAATATCAAGATGAAAACGAAGATGCATCGCTTGCTGATTATTTGGCAAATATTATGCTTAAAAGTGACAGTGACAACATTCAAGAAAACGGATTTGTTTCTGTGGCAACAATTCATGCTGTGAAAGGACTTGAATTTAAGGTTGTGTTTGTTGTTGGGCTTGAAGAAGGGTTGTTTCCACTTGCCAGGGCAACATTCTCCGAAAGTGAAATGGAAGAAGAAAGACGACTTATGTATGTTGCAATCACAAGAGCAGAAGAGAAGATATATTTGCTTCACACTGCAAAGAGATTTATGTATGGCAAAAGCAACTATCAAAAAGATAGTAGGTTTTTGGCAGAACTCAACATTGTGGACAAGTCAAAGGCCGGTGGTGGAACAAAGAAAGATTATTCTGTAAAAGAAGACAAACAAGACGAGCACTTTGAAAGTGGGTTTGTTGTGGGTGATGTGGTTTCGCACACTCGTTTTGGAATTGGCAAAATTGTCAACATTTCTGATGACGGACTTGTTGCCGATATTGAATTTGAAGATTTTGGCAAGAAGAGTTTGATGCTCAACCTTGCAAGTTTGGAAAAGGAGGGTTAAAAAATGGACAAAATGCAAAGAATGAAACAACTTATTGATGAAATCTTGATGCACAACTACAACTATTATGTCCTTGACAATCCAACGATTTCAGACAAAGAGTGGGATGCACTCGACAAAGAACTTATTGATTTGGAAAACGAACTTGGCATCATTTTGCCAAACTCACCTACACAAAGAGTTGGTGGTGTGGCACTTGACAAGTTTGAAAAGAAAAAGCACGAAGTAAGACTCTACTCACTTGACAAGGTGAGAAGTTTTGACGACTTACACAAGTTTGTTGGTGATATGCAAACTGTTGTTGCAGGTGCGACATTTGCTGTTGAATACAAGTTTGACGGTCTTACCATTGTTACAGAATACAATGAAGGCAAATTTGTTGGTGCTGTAACTCGTGGAAACGGCGAAATAGGCGAAGTTGTTACCGAACAGGTTAAGACAATCCAAAGTGTGCCACTTGAAATTCCTTTCAAAGGCAAACTTATTTTAAGGGGCGAAGGTATGATGACAAATTCTAGTTTCGCTCGTTACAACAAAAAGGCGGCTGAACCTTTGAAAAACCCTAGAAACGGGGTTGCCGGAGCGATTAGAAACCTTGACCCAAAAGAAACTGCAAAAAGACAGCTTGACTATTTCTGTTATGAAGTGCTTTATGCAGAAGGCGAAGATTTTGTTTCGCAAAAACAAATGCACAACTTTTTGGAAGAAAACGGCTTTAAGACAGGAGACTTTTTTGAAGTTGTTGACAAAGAAGTTGATCTTGATGACATTATCAAACACATCGACAAAGTCAAAAAGAGACTTGATGTTTTGATTGATGGGGTTGTTGTTAAACTCAACGAAATTCAACCAAGAGAAGAAATTGGCTTTACAAACAAATTTCCTAAATGGGCTATGGCATTTAAGTTTGAAGCAGAAGAAGTTTCAACAATGCTCGAAGATGTTGTGTGGCAAGTGGGCAGAAGTGGAAAGATTACACCAACTGCAGTGCTCGAACCTGTCGAACTTGCAGGTGCGACAATTTCAAGGGCGACACTCAACAACATTGAAGATATAAGAAAGAAAAATGTTTATCTCAAAAGCAGAGTGTTTATAAGAAGAAGCAACGAAGTTATCCCAGAAGTTT
Organism: Clostridia bacterium; assembly: GCA_017452445.1. GTDB lineage: Bacteria > Bacillota > Clostridia > Christensenellales > UBA1242 > Caccovivens. Next base: position 34,513 of record JAFTMH010000001.1, on the reverse strand, counting down.
TGGGGTTGGCTGAAAAGTTTGATAATTCTGTGATGATTGAAGAACCAAAATTCTGCCCTTGCTGTGGAAGTGTGCTTGAAAAGAAAGGACCACTTGTGTTTTGTCGCAACCACGACAACTGCAAAGAGCAAATTGTGGCAAGGTTCACTCATTTTGTAAGCAGAGAAGCATTCAACCTTGAAGGGTTGTCCGAAAAAACACTCGAACAATTTTATGACCAACTTGGTGTAAGACATTATTCTGACTTGTATAAGTTGACCAAAGAACAACTTTTATCTTTGGATAAATTTAAGGACAAGAAGGCAGACAATGTTGTCAAAAGCATTGAGAGAAGCAAACAAATCGAATTTTTTAGATTTTTGTTTGGGCTTGGCATAAGCGAAGTGGGTATCAAAACTGCCAAAGATTTGGCAAAAACTTTTGGTGATTTGCAAACACTTAAAAACGCAACCTTTGAAGAAATTTTGCAGGTTGAAGATGTTGGCGAGATTATTGCTCAAAATATTGTGGACTATTTCAAAGATGAAGCAAATCTTGCAGAGATTGACAAGTTGTTGGAAGCGGGGGTTCAACCTTATTCAAACAATCAAACAAAATCAGATGTTTTGAAAGGGTTGACATTTGTGCTTACAGGCACTTTGCCAAACTATTCAAGACCAGATATGACCAAGATTATTGAAGAAAATGGTGGCAAGACTGCATCTTCTGTTTCAAAAAACACATCTTTTGTGGTTGCAGGGGAAGAAGCAGGAAGCAAACTTGACAAAGCAAAAGCACTTGGCGTGCCTGTTTTAAGTGAACAAGAATTCTTTGCTAAATTTCTTGATAAATAGTTTTTGGTGTGTTATACTAATATTAGGAGAAAGATATGGCATTAAAACCGTTTGGAAGTTGTCCTGTGTGCAAGAAGGCATTGTCTGTTGAAATGGTCCCTATTGGAAAAAACAAAGGGGCAAAGATTGCTATGCCATTTCTTGAAAAAATGTTGACACAAATTGTGTCCTACACTGTAGAATCTGCAATCAGAGCATACTGTGGCTCAGGAAGAAGTTTGTATTTTACTTGCAACAATCCATATTGCACTGCTTACAGCACGATTGCAAAACCAAACTACTTCAAAAAGAATGCAGATGGATTTACATACTCTCTTGTTGGAGATGCAACAGGCATTATGCTCAACAACATGAAAAACGCTTACAGCAAAAAGCAAGCAAGACAACAAGAACTTAAAGATCAAGGCAAAAAGCCTACACCTGAAAATATGGCTGGTGGAGATGATGAATAAAAGGTGCTCGAAAGAGCATCTTTTTTGTTGCTGTTTTGGTTAGATTTTTAGAGAAGAAAATTGCTCTAAAAAAATGTGTAAAAACCCTTGACAAACAAAGGGTAGATAAGTATAATATGCTTGTGTTTCGTTGTCGGAAACCATGCTTAATTCTTTAAGCATAAACAAACAACAGGTGGCAAGCTGATTTGAAAAAGAGTGTGATTTCAGTTTCAGCATAGTTTGATTAGTCAAACGGACAGGAGAAAGGTGCAACAAACCCCACCGATTCAAAAGCAAAGTTCTTTTGGAGTCGCAAATGCGATTGTGTTGTTCATGTTTGATCAAAGAGCATTTTTTCATTGGCACGAATCCGAAATTCGTGTCATTTTTTTATGACAAATCCAATTCAAGATTTCAAACTGAAAATTTTAAGAAAGGAGAAACAAAATGCCTACATTTAACCAACTTGTTAGAAATGGTAGAAAATCTTTTGAAAAGAAGAAGAAAGCTCCACTTTTGGAAGAATGTCCTCAAAAAAGAGGTGTTTGCTTGTCAGTAAGAACAGCAACTCCAAAGAAGCCTAACTCAGCTTTGAGAAAAATTGCCAGAGTAAAACTTTCTAATGGTCAAGAAGGAACATGCTACATTCCTGGTATTGGACACAACTTGCAAGAACACAGTGTAGTTCTCGTAAGAGGCGGCCGTGTTAAGGACCTTCCTGGTGTGAGATATCACATCGTAAGAGGTACACTTGATACAGCAGGTGTTGCAAACAGAAAGCAAAGCCGTTCTAAATACGGTGCTAAGAGACCAAAATCAGGCAAATAATCTTAGAATTGCCAAACAAAATTTATAAAAGGAGTAAAACACAATGCCAAGAAGAAATAGTGCTGTGAAAAAAGATGTTTTGCCAGATCCAATTTACAACAACAAAGTTGTAACAAAACTTATCAACCAAGTTATGTTGAGCGGAAAGAAGGGTCTTGCACAAAGAATCGTATATGGTTCTTTCGACATTTTGAAAGAAAAAACTGGTGCGGAAGCTCTTGATGTTGCTCTTACAGCAATTGAAAATGTTAAGCCAATGCTCGAAACTAAAGGTCGTAGAGTTGGTGGTGCAACATACCAAGTACCAATGGAAATCCGTCCAGAAAGAAGACAAACACTTGCTATTCGTTGGATTGTTGCAAATGCAAGAAAGAGAACTGGTGAAAGAACAATGAATGAAAAACTCGCTGGCGAACTTCTCGATGCATACAACAACACAGGTGCTTCTATTAAGAAGAGAGACGAAATGCACAGAATGGCTGAAGCTAACAAAGCTTTTGCACACTACAAGTGGTAAAATTTTTCAAATTGCAACAATTGAGTGTGGAGTTGCAGTTTGATTGATCCCATAAAGAGAGAAAACTCAAAAAAATCAAAAGGTTTAGGTTTATTCCTTTCAAAAATGACCAAATTTAATTAGGAGAAAAATTTATGGCTACAAACCTTGAGATGACAAGAAACATCGGTATTATGGCTCACATTGACGCTGGTAAAACTACAACATCTGAAAGAATTTTGTACTATACTGGAAAAAGCCACAAGATCGGTGAAGTTCATGACGGTGCTGCTACTATGGACTGGATGGCTCAAGAACAAGAAAGAGGTATCACAATTACTTCTGCTTGTACAACTTGTCAATGGAAAGGCCACAAAATCAACATTATCGACACTCCAGGACACGTTGACTTCACAGTTGAAGTTGAAAGATCTTTGAAAGTTCTCGATGGTGCTGTTTTGGTGCTTTCTGCTCGTGACAAAGTTCAACCACAAACAGAAACTGTTTGGAGACAATCTGCAAAGTATAAAGTTCCAACAATCATCTATGTAAACAAAATGGATAGAGATGCTGCAGACTTTTTTGCTTGTGTAGAATCAATCAAAGTTAGATTGAACACAAATCCAGTTGCAATTCAAATGCCAATCGGCGAAGCTGAAACATTCAGTGGAATTATCGACCTTTTGACAATGAAGGCTGAAGTCTACAAAGATGATATGGGAACTCAAATTGAAGTAACAGAAATCCCTGCAGAATTGAAAGATAAAGCACAACAACTTCATGACGAATTGATTGAAAAGATCGTTGAAACAGACGATGCATTGCTTGAAAGATATTTTGAAGGTGGAGAAATTTCACTTGAAGAACTTCAAAAAGCATTGAGAAAAGCTACAATTGCAAGAACTTTGGTTCCTGTTCTTTGTGGTTCATCTTACAAAAACAAAGGTGTTCAAATGTTGTTGGATGCTATGGTAACATATTTGCCATCACCACTCGACATTGATCACATTGCTGGACTTAATCCAGATTCTGGCGAAGAAGAAACAAGAGCTCCAAGTGAAGATGCTCCATTCGCTGGACTTGCATTTAAGATTATGACAGACCCATTCGTAGGTCGTCTTGCCTTCTTTAGAGTTTATTCAGGAAAGCTTGTTGCGGGCTCTTATGTTTACAACTCAAACAAAGGCACTAAAGAAAGAGTTGGTCGTTTGATCAGAATGCACTCAAACCAAAGAGAAGAAATCAAAGAAGTTGGCGCTGGAGACATCGCTGCTATCGTTGGTCTTAAAGATACAATCACTGGTGAAACTCTTTGTGATGAAAAACAACCTATCGTTTTGGAAAGTATGGAATTCCCAGATCCAGTTATTAGAGTTGCTATCGAACCTAAAACAAAATTGATGCAAGAAAAGATGGTGCTTGCACTTGTTAAACTTGCAGAAGAAGACCCAACTTTCAAAACATACACAGACCAAGAAACAGGTCAAACAATTATCGCTGGTATGGGCGAACTTCACCTTGAAATCATTGTTGACAGACTTTTGAGAGAATTCAAAGTTGAAGCAAATGTTGGTAAACCACAAGTTGCTTACAAAGAAACAATCAGAAAGGCAACAAGAGCAGAAGGTAAATTCGTTAGACAATCTGGTGGTAAGGGACAATACGGCCACTGCGTTATCGATATCGAACCTCTTGAACCAGGCACAGGATATCAATTTGAAGATAAGACAGTTGGTGGTTCTATTCCAAAAGAATATATCCAACCAATCAACAATGGTATTTTGGAAGCAAGCAAAAACGGTGTTATTGCCGGATATGAAACTGTTGACTTCAAAGTTACAGTTCTTGACGGTTCTTACCACGAAGTTGACTCTTCTGAAATGGCATTTAAGATTGCCGGATCTATGGCATTCAAAGATGGTGCTTTGAAGGCAAACCCAGTTCTTCTTGAACCTATTATGAAAGTTCAAGTAGAAGCCCCAGACGAATACCTTGGTACAGTTATGGGCAACTTGACTTCTCGTCGTGGTATCCTTACAGGAAACGAAACAAAACCTGGTGTACAAGTTGTTAATGCTGAAGTTCCACTTGGTGAAATGTTTGGTTATGCTACAGACCTTCGTTCTCAAACACAAGGCCGTGGCACATTTACAATGGAATTCTTGAAATATGCAGAAGTTCCTAAAAACATTGCTGAATCAATCGTTGGTCAGCGTAAAAAACAAGCATAAATAATTTGATTTTTTGCTAAAATATAACTATTTTGGTTGCAAAAAAATAAATTATGTGCTAATATATCAATATCGTAGTAAATATAAAAAGGAGAATTAAAAATGGCTACAGAAAAATTTGATAGATCTAAACCACACGTAAACGTTGGTACAATCGGCCACGTTGACCACGGTAAGACTACACTTACTGCTGCTATCACAATGTACAGTGCAGCAAAGGGCTTTGCTCAAAAAATGAGATATGACGAAATCGACAAAGCTCCAGAAGAAAAAGCAAGAGGTATCACAATCAACACATCTCACGTTGAATACCAAACAGACGGAAGACACTATGCTCACGTTGACTGTCCAGGACACGCTGACTATGTTAAAAACATGATCACAGGTGCTGCTCAAATGGACGGTGCTATCCTCGTAGTTGCTTCTACAGATGGTCCAATGCCTCAAACTAGAGAACACATTTTGCTTGCTCGTCAAGTAGGTGTTCCATACATCACAGTATTCATGAACAAAACTGATCAAGTTGACGATCCAGAATTGTTGGAACTCGTTGAAATGGAAATCAGAGATTTGCTCAGCGAATATGGATTCCCAGGAGACACAACTCCAATTATCAAAGGTTCAGCTCTCAAAGCTTTGGAAGCAGCTCAAGCTGGAAATGTAAATGATCCTGCATGTGCAGCAATCCAAGAACTTCTTGATGCTTTGGATTCTTATATCCCAGAACCAGAAAGAGATACAGACAAACCTTTCCTTATGCCAGTTGAAGACGTATTCACAATCACAGGTCGTGGTACAGTTGCTACAGGTAGAGTAGAAAGAGGTATCGTTCATGTTAACGATGTTATCGAAATCGTTGGTATGGGTTCTAAGAAACAAACAGTTGTTACTGGTGTTGAAATGTTTAGAAAACTTCTTGACGAAGGAAGAGCTGGAGACAACATCGGTGTTCTTCTTCGTGGTATCCAAAGAACAGAAATCGAAAGAGGACAAGTTCTTTGCAAACCAGGTTCAATCCAACCTCACACAAAATTTGCTGCTGAAGTTTACGTATTGAAGAAAGAAGAAGGCGGCCGTCATACACCATTCTTCAATGGTTATAGACCACAATTCTACTTCAGAACAACAGACGTTACAGGAACAATCGAACTTCCTGCAGGTGTTGAAATGGTTATGCCAGGAGACAACGTAAAGATGACAATTTCTCTTAACAAAGAAATCGCTATCGAAAACGGACTTCGTTTCGCTATCCGTGAAGGTGGCAGAACAGTTGGTTCTGGTGTTGTTTCTCAAATCATTGAATAATCTGAAAAATAACATAACAAAAAAGGCTGATTTATTTCAGTCTTTTTTTTGTCTAATATGCAAAATCATTTTGGGGTTTGAGTTTTTGTGTGATATACTAAAAAAGTAAGAGGGTTTAGTCATTGACTGAACATACTAAGGAGAAAGTATGAACAAGAAGAAAAAATCAAATATCCTTAACCTTTTTGGATTTATTTTGGCTTTGGGTGGACTTGGCATGGCAGGTTATGGTGCTTATGACTTGATCACAACTGAAGATAAAGGAAGTTATCTTTGTTACATTTTGCTTGGTTGTGGCGTTGTTGCGCTTGTTTTGGGCATTGTTATGCTCTTGAATGGCAGAAAAATCAAACAAGACATCTGCTTGAAATGTGGCGAACCTTTGAAACTCTGCGACTATGAATGGGTTTTGGAAACGCTTCACAACGAAGTTTCTTCAAATATGAACGACGATCGTTATTATTCAAAAGAAATGGCAAGATACAAAATCACTGCAACTTGCAACAAGTGTGGAAAACAAAGAGTTTATTATAAAGAATTTATGTCTTATGACTATCGCACAAGAACTGAAAATAATGTCACAAGACTTATTGAAGATTGGTGCAAACAAAAATTTGGTCATTAAAATGTAAAGAGGTTTAGATGTCTAAACCTCTTTATTTTATTAAATTAAAGTTATAAAAATATAACCTGTAAAATTGTATGTAAAAACTAAAAATGCAAACAAAATGATTTTGTTTGTCAAAGTTTTGTTTTTGTGATATTATAAAAGATATATTGGAGAGAAAACTATGAAGATTATGAATTTTATTTATAAGATTTTTGGTTTTGAAGGCGATGATGTCAAGGTTGCAAACAAAAAGAAAAACACTCAAAAAGCGACTTATGACTTGAAAGTTACACAAAAATTGCCAGATGAAATCGATGGAGTAAAGGTGTTTTATCCACAAACTTATGAAGATTGTAAGGATAAAGTTCAACTTTTGAAGAAGGAAATTCCATTTTTTATTGATTTTAGAGGTTGCAGCATGGCAGAACGCAACAAAATTGTGGATTATTACACAGGCGTTGTTGATGTGATTGATGCACACATTGAAATTATGGATATGGATTTGTATTTGTTTTTGCCAAAAGGCATGGAAGTTGAAAGGGGGGACTGATTGTGAAAAACGGAATTTGTCCAAAATGTTCGGGTAAAAATATCCTTGTTTGCGAAGCGAGCGATTCAAAAAAAGAAAGTGGCAATGCTGACTACGAAAAGTTGGGGATGCTTGGCAAAAAAGTTTACACAACAAGGTATGTTTGCTGCGAATGTGGCTACACTGAAAGATACTTCGAAGATAAAAATTTGGAAATTTTGCAAAAAAGATACAACAAGGCGTAGAGGTTTGTTTTGAGTAAGAAAAATTGGATAATGTTTGCTGTGATGATGGCAATTTTTGTTGCCGTTTTGGCGCTTGATCTTGTGACCAAGTATGTTTTTGACGCCAAATTGGATGTTGGCGAAACAATCACTGTTATCCCAAAAGTTATCAACTTTTCGATGGTGCACAATTTTGGGGCCGCGTGGGGTATGCTTGCAGGCAAACAAGTGTTTTTGATTGTTTTGACAATTATTTTTATGGCAATTTTTGTTTGGTATTACATCAAAGAAAAAAACAAAACATGGTTGCTCAACATCTGTTTTGGGTTTATCCTTGCAGGTTGTGTTGGAAACTTGTTTGACAGATTGTTTTTTGGCTATGTCAGAGATATGATTCAGTTTGATTTCTGGAAGAGTTTTCCGGTTTTCAACTTTGCAGATGTAGCTTTGTGTGTTGGGCTTGTTTTGTTTGTTGTTTACTTGATTGTATATTATGTAAAGGCGGCAAAAAATGGCAAAAAACCAGCCAAAAAGGACGATAACAATGAACAATGAGATTGTAGTTGTAAATAAAGAACATTCCGGCCAAAGGCTGGATTTGTTTTTGTTGGGCTTTTTTGAAAACGATGCCGGAGTTTCTCGCTCGCACATTAAAAATATGATTGAAAAAGGACTTGCAACAGTCAACGGAAAAGTGGTTAAGGCTGGGTTTACTCTCAAAGAGGGTATGCAAGTTGAAGTTGAAATCAAAAAGCCAGAACAAATTTCGACTGAAGCTGAGGATATTGATTTTGAGATTGTTTATCAAGACAAAGATTTGGCAGTGATAAACAAACCACAAGGTTTGGTCGTTCACCCTTGCAGTTCGACAAAAAGTGGAACTTTGGTCAATGGGTTGCTTTTCAAAATCAAAGATTTGAGTGGAATAAATGGCGAGTTGAGGCCGGGGATTGTGCACAGACTTGACAAAGACACAAGTGGCCTTTTGGTGATTGCAAAAAACGACAAAGCACACATAAGTCTTGCAGAACAAATCAAAAACAAATCTGCAAAAAGAAACTATTTGGCACTTCTTGATGGAAATCTTAAAGAAGATAGTGGCAGAGTTGAAACATTTATCAAAAGAGATTTGCGAGATAGAAAGAAAATGAGTGTGCAAGACAGTGGCAGAATTGCAGTCACTGATTACAAAGTTTTGAAGAGATTTGAAAAAACTTGTTTGGTCGAATTTTCGCTTCAAACAGGAAGGACTCATCAAATCAGAGTTCACGCAAAACACCTCAATCACCCAGTGGTGGGCGACAGGTTGTATGGAAAAGAAATTGCAAGTTTGCAAGGACAACTGTTGCATGCTTACAAACTGACTTTGACACACCCTTCGACAGGAGAGGTTATGACCTTTGAAGCGCCACTTCCAGAATATTTTGAAAGTTATTTGAAAAAACAAAAGGAGATCTAAAATGCTTATTTTTGTAAGACATGGACAAACTGAAGACAATGTGAAAGGCATTGCAACAGGAAGAACTGACATACCTCTCAACGAAACTGGGCTTCAACAGGCAGAGTTGGTGGGTGAAGGACTTAAAAATGCGCATTTTGATGTTGTGTTTGTTTCACCACTTTTGCGTGCAAGACAAACTGCAGCGGCAATCTTGAAACATCACCCAAACACACCAGTTTTTTATGATGAAAGATTGATGGAAAGAGAAGATGGTGAGGCAACAGGCAGATTGTTGGAAGAAGTGTATCCAAAATTTGCATGGGATTATGATGCCACATACAGTTATGAAGGTTTTGAAACGATGGATCAAATGCGTGCAAGAATTGAAGATTTTTACAACGAAATCTTGCCACAATACAAAGGTAAATCTGTTTTGATTGTAGCACATGACGGCATTGGCAAGATGTCAAGATGGATTTTTGAAGGTTTGCCAGAAAGTCATCATCTTGATGATTATCATTTCAGCAACGCAAGATCTTTTTTGCTTAGAGAAGATTGGTAATTTTGACGAAAAAGCCCTTATTTTTGGGGGCTTTTTTCTATTTTTGCTTGACAAAGGGCGGGATTGTTTGTTATAATGGCAACGTATCCGCGTGTATCGGGTTTTAGAAGAAAAATTTGTGTTGGCTTTGCCACATGAAAGTGCAAATCGCACCACCTAAGATGACAGCGAGTTTGGATAGAGGAGGTTTTTAGAATGTTTGCAGTAGTTCAGACAGGTGGAAAACAGTATAATGTTACAGAAAACGACACATTGAAAGTTGAAAAACTTAACGGAAATGTTGGTGACAAAATCAATCTTGACGCTTTGCTCGTTTCTGACGGAAACAAAACTGTTGCAGGAACACCAGTAGTTGCTGGCGCCGAAGTTGTTGCTGAAATTGTTGCTCATGGAAAAGGTGATAAGATTGTAGTTTTCAAATACAAACCTAAGAAAAATGAGCGTAAAAAACAAGGCCACAGACAACCTTGGACAGAAATTAAAATTGTTTCAATTAAGATGTAAGATATGACTAAGATTGTTATATTCAAGAAAAATGGCATGATAAGCGAATATCAAATCAAAGGTCACAGTGGTTATGCCGAAGAGGGCTCAGACATTGTTTGCAGTGGAATCTCGGTGGCTTCACAAATGGCACTTGTTGGTTTGGTTGAAGTTTTGAAGTTGAATGTGCAACAAGACATCAAAGATGGATATATGCACATAACAATCAATGACTTTCAAAACGACAAAGCACAAGCAATTTTGAGTGCAATGGAATTGACTTTGCAAGATATCGCAAAAAATTATGCTCGATATGTGAAAATGGAGGTTAAAAATGTTTGTTAATTTGCAACTTTTTGCTCATAAGAAAGGTGGCGGTAGCACAAAAAACGGCAGAGATTCTCAATCAAAGCGTCTTGGCGTTAAGGCTTACGCTGGCGAATATGTAACTGCTGGTTCTATTATCGTAAGACAACGTGGAACAAAGGTTTATCCAGGTCAAAACGTTGGTCTTGGAAAGGATTACACACTTTTCGCACTCAAAAACGGAAAAGTAGTTTTTGAAATGAGCAATGGAAAGAATGTAGTTTCAGTTATTGCTGAATAATTAAAAAGAGCGCATAGCTCTTTTTTTGTTAAAATTTTAAGGGTAAGAGATGAAATATAAATTGTCTAGCAACACAATCGAAATAGAAGATAAAGAAGATTTTGATGCCGAACACATTTTGGAATGTGGTCAAGTTTTTTCATTTCAAAAAACAGACAAAGGATATGTTGTTTGGTCAAAAGACAAAATGTGTCAAATTGAAGAAACTGTCAAAGGTTGGACAATCAGGACAGATGATGTAGAATATTTTGAAAATTATTTTGATTTGAAAACTGATTATTCAAAGATAAAGAGACATCTTCAACAATATCCAATTTTGCAAAAACCAATCGAATATGGTCACGGCATAAGGATTTTAAAACAGGATTTGTTTGAAACGGTGATTTCGTTTGTTGTTTCAGCAAACAACAACATAAAGCGTATCAAAATGATTTTGCAAAGAATTAGAGAAAGGTTTGGAACAAAGAAAGATGGGTTTTTTGCGTTTCCAACAAGAAAACAACTCTTGCAAGCAACAGAGCAAGATTTTGCAGGGCTTGGCGCAGGTTATCGTGCAAAATATTTGTTTGAAGTGGTAAGACAACTTGATGATCAAACCTTGCAATGCTGGGCGAGTTTGCCAACGGGGCAACTTCGCAAGCAGTTGATGTCGCTTATGGGTGTTGGACCAAAGGTTGCTGATTGCATTTTGCTGTTTGGATATGGCAAAGGAGATGTGTTTCCGGTTGACACTTGGATAGCGCAAATGTACAACAGATTTTATAAGAAAGAAGAAAACAGAGAAAGGATAAGAAATTTGCTTACAAATCAGTTTGAAAAGCTGTCTGGATATGCACAACAATATTTGTTTTTCTATATGCGAGCAGGACAATAATTTTTCTAAAAAAACTCTTGCAAATTGAATATTGTTGTGATATTATTTAGGTAAGTAAGTTTATCTTGGGGAAGTCTAAACTCAAGATTAAAAAGGGGATGAAGTTATGAATAAGATTTTGAAAAATGGAACAATATTCGTGTTGACAATCATGCTTCCATTTACAGTGCTTACTGCTTGTAATGATGGAAAGGGTGGAGATGGCACAACTCCAGGGGGCAATCCTCCAACACAACAAACAACACCTACACCAACACCAGGACCAACAGATCCTGTTACTCCACCAGTTGTTGAAAAGGTGCCTGTAGAACAAATGGAAGCATTTATCAAATTGCTTGATTCAAATTATACTTATGCAATTCAAAATGGTTCAAGCAGTTTCACAAAAGGTCTTATTGATGAAAACACAGTGCAAGTGTTTGCTTCAATGTATGACACAAGAGGCGCTTACACAGTTGTAGAAGGTGACAAGACATATTCTTACACATACGACCCTGAAGACGCAATGTGGCATAAGAGAGAAGCAGAATCCCTTGATTTTGATTCACTTATCGTAGCAAAGTTGAAAGCGGCAGAATGGACTGCATACAACAAAGAGACGGGAGTGTTTACAGGCACATTTGACGGCAAAACAGTTTCTGCACAAATCATAAAGAAAGGTGATGCAACAGAAATCGTGATTGCTGATGGCGAAGGATTTAAGTTTGAAGTTTATGACATTGCCACAACAATGATTACAATGCCAGATGCAAGCAAGATTGTTGATCACACAAACCCAAGCGTAGAGCCGCCAGTTGTCGAACCACCAATTGATGAGCCACCAGTAGTTGACACAACAAGCATCTATACAGTTGACGCTCAAGGAAAGTATGATTTCAACATTGTGCTTATGAGAGATGTTTTGGACGCTTGGTTGAAAGGCGAAAACCAATGGGGTAAAGATGTTGTTGCACAAAGAACTTTGACTTCAGCAGCAGAAACAGAAAATGTAGTTTATGTAAACCCATCAGAGGATGGCATTGAATTTGGGGTGCAATACTCAAACAACGGAAAATCTTATTTTAGAAACTTTACAATCACAGACGCAGTTTTGACAAGTGGGTTTGAATCACAAACAATCAAAACTGAAGAAGAATTTGTTGAATATCTCAACTCTATTGCAATTGGAAGATTGTCAATTGGAGATATGTCTGCAACAATCGACACAACAATTTCTGATGAACATATGACAACAATCACAGAAAACATTTTTGACAGACTTGCAACAGTAGGTGTTCAATCTGAAGGCATCACTGCAACAGGAAGTCCAATTTCAGATTTTGCCGATGTTGAAATCATCAAGGGATTTAAGTCGGTTGCTTCATCAGCATCTGCTGGTGCAGGGCTTGGAAACAATACAGCAAGCACTTATTATTATTTGGTAGAAATTGATGGCAAAGTTGAATTTGTCGAAGTTGCAGTTGCTGCAACAGAACATCAAGATCTCAACCATTATGTGCTCAACAACACAGAAGGTAAGTGGTTGATTGCTAAATGTGAAAGAACTTCACTTGAAGAAGACAACAAAGATCTTTGGGTTGAAGATGAAGTTGCAACACTTTCTGCAAGAACAACAGATGCAGACAGAGTTAAAAATTCAAAATTGAAAGATTATATCATTTAACAAAAAAATCAGCAGAAATGCTGATTTTTTGTTTTATATGGCGAAAAATATAATCAATTTATTGTTTTTTTTATTTGATTGTGATATTATAAAGTCATGAAGAAGAATAAGTGGTTTAGAATTTTATCATTTATATTTTGTTTTACATTTTTGCTTTTTGCAGGTTGCGATGCAAGCGAAGATGCTCTTGAAGAAGAGGAGTCTACTGGCATCAGCACGCAATCATTGAGCGGAGCAAAAGTTCTTTCTCGTCCTGCAAACTATTCTTTCTCTGAAGCTGTAGGTACATTTTCAGAACATTATTACAACTTGTTTGCAAGAGATATTATGCACAAATTGTCTTTTGTGTACAGCACTCAAAGACTTCCGGAACAATATCATGACAATATTTACAAAAATTTGGTTTTGAAAGATGCTGGTGGCGCAAATTATCAAACTTACAGCCAGTTTACAGGAGAGAATAGCAACTATTTGCTTGATTCTCCAAGATATACAATCACAAAAGTGGAAACAGTCAGACAAGGTGCAAACATCGAAAAGCAAGTTTTGTATGTTGAAGATGATTCAGCTTGGAATTGGGCTGTAGATGCAAACACTGCAGGTTCAAAAACAATGTTTGAAAAAGCAAAAGAAGTTTATCCTTCACTTGTTGTGTATGATGACGGAAAATACAGTGTGATTGGATTGGGAATGGAGTGGACAGCATTTACCGCTTCTGCAGATATTGGCATTCCCGATTATGGCAAATATTATTATTCAGATGATGTTGTAAAGAAAGATCCAGTGACAGGTCTTGTAAACGACTATTACAAATCGCCATATTATCAACAATATGTTGAAGGCGCAACAGTGACACTTTCAAACCACTTCCAAGACGCATTGGAATATGTGACCTATATGTTTGTTTTGGGATATGATTATGCAAAACTTACAGAAGAAGGCGAAGTAGAAAGAGATGCTGGTGGAAAATATATAGAATCAGACGAATTTGATTATTTCGACTTTGAAATCACAAAATCTGCCACTACAGGTGTGACAGCAATGTCTGTTGGTGGTTGGGGTGCAAACAAAATTCCTGTTGCAGAAGCTCTTAATCTTGCAAAGAATAAATACCAAGAAATTGGTGGTTATGTTGGGGTTGTTGACAAAAACATCGATCAACTTACTAGATTTGTCCTTGACATTGTTATCGGACAAAACGCTTATGCAAGAAATGTGTTTGAGTTGGAACAAAAAAATTATGTTTATGAGTTTGGTAGTTTGTCAGCAGCAGAAATTGCAGCAATGTCAGATGCAGCAAAAGAAGCATACAAACAAAACGATCCAACAAATGCACACACAACAACAAAATTTCATAGAAACTATGATGCAATTGTAAGAAATGTTATTGCCAACGCTTGTAAGGAAGCCCCAATTGGTGAATCTGACGGCGCACAAGTAACTTTGGAAAACAACTTTGTCGCATCTCAAATCAGTGATTATACGGGAGATTACTTCTTTATGGATTATGAAGCAAGCCCAGACGATCCCGAAAATGCAGGTGGTTCTGACAAGTTTATGTTTAAAAACATTGAGGCGGCAGAATATCAAAGCATTGTGCTCTTCCCAATGTTGGCAGATTTAAACAAACCTTTGACTGATATTTGGTTGGCATTTGAATATTTTGACAATCCAGACCCAACAAAAATAATGTTGGACGAACTTACAATCAATGTTGGTTTTAGATATTTCAGTTGTGATGGCAACGGCGGCGATGGAAAACTCTTGTTTGATGACAGCAAGCAAATGAAGGTCAAAAAAGGTCAAAACGGAACTCTTGGTGGAGATCCTGATGAAAACTGGTTTTACATTTGCGACACCGACACATTGACTCCAGATCTTAAAATTGGATCAGATGTTGTCGTTAAGACATTGTTCAACAACAGCATTGGCAACAACTGTCTCAATCCATTTGTAAGTTCTTTGACTCCTGTTTTAGGACGCAAAGCATCAAAGACAATTACTGGTCTTGACAATGCTAGACAATATTACAAACTCAACGATTCAAAATCTTATGGACAATATGGCACTCTCAATGAAGCAATGTTTTCAAGAAACAAAGCAGGAAATGAAGCTTGTGACTTTATGGAAGTTTATTTTGACATCGTTAAAGACAAAAATGCAAGCAATGTAAGTTACAATTTCAAAGTTGGTCTTATTTGCTATGCAACAGAACAACCAGTATAACGATTGATTGCATACAAAAAAAAGAGGGGGTTCCCTCTTTTTTGTTTCTCAAAAGGTATAGACAAAATATACGATTTGTGATAAAATAAATCTTGTACAGGAGATTTTATGAGCACGGGAGCAATAATTGCAATTGTGTTGGCATCATTGGTGTTTGTTTTTGCACTTGTGTTGTTTATATTGATGCCAAAGAGAATATATTTTACAGCTTTGTTTTCAAAGGCTTATCTTCCGGTTTTCAAAGGGATAAGCATGAAATTGCGAAAAGAAAATTTAGAGCAAATTGTCAATGCATACATTTTGGCAAAAAAATCACACAACAAGATTTCGTTGTATGAGTTGGAACTTATCTCAACCAGTGGCGGAAACGCATTGAAGGTTGTTGAAGGGCTCAACGCAGCGCAAAACGCAAAACTTCCAATCGATTTGGAATTTGCCAAGGCAGTAGACATTGCTGGTATTGACATTGTTGCAGTGGTAAGAGAGTGCATCAACACAAAACTTATCGAACTTCCACTTATCAGTGCTGTGGCACAAGACAACAAAGAAGTCAATGTCAAACTTTCACTTACATTGAAAGTTGTTATTGAAAACTTTTTGAGGGGTGTGGGCGACGAAACAATTTCGGCAAGAGCTGTTGAAGCAGTGGTTACAAAAATTGCAAACACAGCGAAGGCGAGTGATTTGATTTCAAAACCTCAACTTTTGGATAAGGCAGTTTTTGATGCTGATGTTGACAATGATTCTAAATATCAACTTGTTTCTGCAGATGTTATCCACATTGACCTTGGGGTTGACAAAGGTTTGGTTGCAGAAAAAGAACAAATCGAAAAAAACAGAATTATTGCAGCAAATCAACTCGAGCATCGCCGTTTGGTAGCACTTGCAGTTGAGCAAGAAATGAAAGCAAAAGCAGAAGAAATGCGAGCAAAAGTGGTTGCTACAGAGGCAGAAGTGCCAAAAGCGATCATTGAAGCAATCAAAGAAGGAAAAATAAAAGACATTGTGGACTATTACAAATTGCAAAATTTGCAAGCAGACACAGAAATGAAGCTTAGTCTTTTGAAAAAGAAAAACAACAAAAACGATTAAGGAGCAGATATGTATATTGCGATTTATGTGGCAGTTATAGTGTGTGTTGGTGCCGGAATGGTGACCAGTTTTGTTTTGTATCAAAAAAAACAAAAGCAACGCGAAAATTGCCTTAAAAAGCAAAGAGGCGGCTTGCTTGAAGAAGTTTCTATAGAAACGGATAAATCGCAAAAAAAGAGCAAAAAAACCGAAAAAACAGGGCAGATTGAGCCTGTTGTAGAGCAAGTTGTCGAACAAGCACCAGTCGAACCTAAAATTGAACCTATTTTTGAAGATTATGATTTTGATGGAGACAAAACTCCAAAGAAACCATCAACAAAAGAAGTTGTCGACAAGTTGAATCAATCACTTGAAGATGACGAAGAAGATGTGTATGTAAGCAATTCTGACTTTGCCAAAAAGTTTGCAGCTTACGAAAAATTTCTTGAAGAGGAAGATGATGAAGAAGAGGAAGATGTCAATCCGTTTAGAAATGACGAGTTGACCGAACTCGAAGCACAAGCAGTGGCAAACTTTGATTATGATGCGTTGCAGGGCAAGACTGAAAATGAAATCAAAGATATGACAAAGCATTTGCCAAGAGCAGCACAAGAAATCATTTTGACAGAAATTATGCACAGAAGAACAGATGATGAAGAATAAAGATTAGATTTTGGTCTAATCTTTTTTGTTTTATTGAAAAAGAGTAAGGCATACAATAAAACAAGGTGAGTGATATGTTTAACTTTTTTAAGGAGATAATTGGCAAGGCTGATGCAGATGTTTTGCCAAACAGTTTCAACATTGTCAATGTGGCAGGCAAACTTTTGTATCTCGAAGGACATTCGGGTTTGCAGGAGTTGTCAAAAGAGGTGATAGTTGTGAAAATCAAAGGTGGTTGTGTGCAGATTTGTGGACAACAACTTTTGCTGTCAGAACTGAGCGAAAACACAATCAAGATTGTTGGCAAAATTTGCAAGGTGGAACAACTTGAAAAAGTTTAGAAGTTGGACAAGATTTACACTGAGAGGTCTTAATCAAGAAAAACTATTAAACATAATGGCAAAACAATGTCAGTTGTTTGAAATTGACAGGTCAAAGAAAAACGAGATTTCGTTTTTGTGTCCTTATGCTCACCACAAAAAGATAAAAACAATTTTGAAAGATGCAACACTCACAGAGTGGCAGTTTCAACACTTTGGGCCTGTTACAATGCTGACAAACGGCAAAAAGTATGCTGGATTGTTTGTAGGTTTTGCAATATTTGCTTTGTTTTATTTGGTGCAAAGTCAGTTTGTGATAAGGTGTAATGTTTACGGAAACAAACAAGTGCAACAATGTGAGATTGTGCAGTTTGTAGAAAGCAATTTTCCAAAAAGAAAAAGCAAAATAAATCTCGAACAAATGCAGTTTTCGTTGATGAAAAGGTTTGACCAAATCAGTTTTTGCTCGTGCATAATTAAGGGGCAAACACTGCTTGTCAGCATTAAGGAAAAGGTTGTGCCAGAAGAAATGATTGGCAATTTTGCACCAATCGTTGCAAAGTATGATGGCAGGATTACAAAAATAGCACTTGTTTCTGGCACTGTGACAGTCAAAGTTGGTGATGTGGTAAAACGGGGAGATATTCTTGTTCAGCCTTACACAATCAATTCGGCTGGGCAGAAAATGGAAGTCGAGGCAGATGCAAAAATAGAAGCAGATGTTTATTGGCAGGGCAGTGTTGATCATTATGACAAACGCATTGAAGTCGTCAGGACAGGACGGGTTTTTGAAAACAACCAAATTATGCTTTGGGGACTAGAAATTTACAAATACGAGAAAAGCAAGACTTTTGAGATGTATGAAACTGAAATTTCGATAAATCCTCTTTCAAAAAACATAATTTTTCCGTTTATTTTGAAAAAAACAAAGTTTTACGAACTGAAAGAAGTGCACATAGAAAGCAATTTTGAAGATGTAAGAGAAGAATATGTTGAAAAAGCAAAGACAAAAGCATTGGAAATTTGTGAAAGTTGTGATACAATAAAAGAAGAATTTTATACAGTGCGACATTTGGCAGGCGTTACCATTGTCAATTATTGCATAATTACACAAGAAGAAATAGGAGAAAAAGATGTTGGTTGACGGAAAAATATTTCCTTACAAAAAGACAATCGAAAGGTTATACGAAAAAGCAGGAGAAGTTTTGGGTGAAGATTTTTCAAGAGTAAACATTTCGCTCAACTTTGTTTCTGGCGAAGAAATTAAATCGCTCAACAATCAATTTAGACAAATTGACAGACAGACTGATGTGTTGTCGTTTCCAAACTTAAACAAAACAACTGACCAAAAGTTGACAGAGTTTGACAGTGAAAGAAATTTTGATGATGGGTTGTTATTTTTGGGAGATGTTGTTATTTGCAAAAAAGTGGCTTATGCACAAGCAAAAGAATATGGACACAGCAAGAAGAGAGAAATTTGCTTTTTAGCGTTGCACGGCCTTTTGCACTTGCTTGGTTATGACCACATAGAAAAGCAAGATGAAGAAGAGATGCAAGGGGTGGCAGACAAAATTTTGAAAGAATTTGGAGTAAACAGATGAAGTGTGGATATGTGGCAGTTTTAGGCCAACCAAATGCAGGAAAGAGCAGTTTGGTCAACTATGTTGTTGGTGAAGAAGTGGCGATTGTTTCGCACAGAAGACAAACAACCAGAAACTCAATTTTGGGCATTAAAACAACAGAAGATTATCAAATTGTTTTTGTTGACACACCAGGCATACATCACAGCAAAAACCAACTTGACAAATATATGATGAAAAATGTGCGCAGTGCAATTGCAAGCGCTGATGTTGTGCTTTATTTGTTTGATGGCACAAAAGAAATGGACGAAGAAGAAATCGACTACATCGAAAATCTTAAAACAAAGTGCGAAACAGTGATTTTGGTGCAAACAAAAGCAGACAAAAAGCAGTTTGCGCACACAATGTCTGCACACAAAATTTCTGTCACAACAGGCGAAGGAGTTCAAGAACTTGAACAACAAATCGTGCAATTGTTGCCAGAAAATCAGCCATTGTATGATGAAGAGTTGTATACAGATAAAAGCGTTTCATTTTTGATCGCAGAAAAAGTGAGAGGTTTTTTGCTCAACAACATTGACCAAGAAATTCCACACGGTGTTGCAGTGCAAGTTGAAAGATTTTACGAAACTGACAAACTTGTTGAAATTGACATCAATATTGTTTGTGAAAGAGATCAACACAAGGGCATCATCATCGGCAAAGGTGGAAGTGTGCTCAAACAACTTGGCAAAGAGACAAGAGAATATGTTGAAGATTTGTTGCAAAAGAAAAGCATGATAAAACTTTTTGTCAAAGTAGACAAAGATTGGCGACTTAAAAACATTTCGCAATATGGTTATTAAAAAGCAGGGGTAATCCTCTGTTTTTTTGTTGCAGGTATAAAAAATCAAATTATGAAAATCATAATTGTAAGGAGGAAATATGATTATTGCAAACTGGATTGCGTATGTTTTGACAATTTTGGGCGCATTGAATTGGGGGCTTGTTGGTATCTTCAACTTCAACTTGGTTGGTTGGATTTGTGGTGGATTTAGAAACGGCTGGTCAATCGCAATTTATGTGGTCATTTTGCTTGCAGCAATTTGGCTTATCATTTCGCCAATCTTGTCAAGAGGAATTCTTGCTTTGTGTGGAAAAGCAGAAAAAAGAAAATAAGATGCACGAGGCATCTTATTTTTTTTATCAACAAATTTTGCTGGTTGTTGAATGATTATGAAATATAGAAGATTGAAATTGCAATGCAGATTTGAGCAAGGTAATAAAGAATGTGATTGATGTAAATCAAACTCTTTTGTGTCTTGCCACCAAAGTATTGCATTGACAAAACAAGGTCTGACAAGAAGAACAAAATCATTCCTGCTGCAAAGATCCAGAAGATTGGAATGTAGATTGCAATAGAAATAGCAAATGCCATCATAAATGTAAGCATCAAACTATATCCAGCACAAACCCAAAGCATAGATCCAAAGTTGAGACCAAGTTTTTTTGATGGAAGCATAATTGCCAAAGTAAGCACAACTGCAACACCAAGAGAAATCAAGATGTTTGCGAGAAGGTGACTAGGCAATGCGGCTTTGTTGAGAAGAAGAGTTGCCACAAAATAGAAAATGTGGCCAATTGCAAAAGCACCAGTGCCTGTTACGAAATAGTGATTTGATTGAGTTGGATACATAATTTTCAAATCCAACACAATGTCGCCAACCAAACCAAACACAAGACCTGCAATTATAAGCAAGGTTGCTGTGTAAGATGCAGTGGCATTAATGCCAAACAAACCGCACAAAACAAAAGCCAATGATGCGGCAGTTTTCAAAGCAAGAGACCCAACAGATGCTTTTTTGCTTCTGAAAATGCAGAACACAATACACAAAACAAGGCTGAGTGCTCCAAAAATGTAAGTTGCTATCATAAATAAAACCTCCAATAAATTTTTAGGCATAAGTTTCAACACCTCTGCCTACAGAAAGTGCAAGTTATTTTGTCGTTGCACCTCCCAAGCATTTTTTGACTGCTTCATTCCAACCAGCATAATATTGTTTCCTTAAGGAATCTTTTAATTCAGGTTTGTAAATTTTTGTGCTTTTTGTAAGCAATTCAATATCTTTTTGACTGATAATTTTAAGTGATAACATTGCAATATAAATCGCACCTAAAACAGTGGATTCAGAATTTTTGCTTTTCACAACATTATGTGCGAGCATATCTGCCAAAAATTGCAAAACAAATTCGTTTTTGCTTGCTCCACCATCAACACTAATCAATTTTATCTTTTGACCACAAGCCTTAAATTCGTCAAAGATGGCTTTGGTGTTGTAAACCATACTTTCCAAAACGGCTCTGACAATGTGTTGTTGTTTTGTGTCAAAGTTGATGCCGCAAATCATTCCTCTTGCATTGTCGTCCCAATAAGGAGCACCAAGTCCGGTAAATGCCGGCACAAAATAAACTCCTTCGTTGTCAGACAAACTGTTTGCCATGTTTGCTGTTTCGGAAACATCTTGATACAAGTCAAGGTTGTTTTTTGCAAAGTTTATTGCACTGCAAGCACTGTAAATGCTGCCTTCAATTGCATAAGTTGTTGTGCCACCAACTGTGCCAGCAACGGTTGTCACTAGTGAGTTAGGCGACTTTGTGAGATTTTTGCCAATGTTGCACAAGATAAAAGCACCAGTGCCAAAAGTAACTTTTGTGCTTCCATAAAAAGTTGCACCTTGTCCATACATACTAGACATTTGGTCGCCAATCATAGCACAGATTGGTGCACCAAGAAGTTTTTTTGCAATGCCAAAGTTTGCATCGCTTGCTTTGATTTCTGGCAAAGAATGTGCAGGGATTTTGAAGATTTTGAGAAGTTCTTCATCCCAGTTGAGTGTCTTTAAGTCCATAAGCATGGTTCTTGATGCATTTGTTGTGTCTGTAACAAAATTGCCTGTCAATTTGAAAGCAAGAAAACTGTCAATTGTGCCAAAACATAATTTGTGTTGTTTTGCCAAAGTTTTTGCACTAGGAACATTTTCCATAATCCATTGCATTTTTGATGCACTGAAATATGGATTTGCAAGCAAACCGGTTTTTTCTTTAATCAAATCCTTTGTTTGCTTTGGGAGAGAAGAAATCTTGGCAGAAGTTCTTCTATCTTGCCAAATGATTGCATTATAAATTGGGTCGCCAGTTTCTCTATTCCAAGCGACAATAGATTCTCTTTGATTGGTTATGCCGATGCCAAGAAGTTCGTTTTTGACAACTTCGTTGCGAGAAATAAGTGTTTTTGAAGTTTTCAAAACTTGTTTAAAAATTTCGTTTGCATCTTGCTCTACCCAACCTTCTCGTGGGTAAATTTGTTTTACAGGCAACGAGTGCATATCAACAATCTCGTGGTTGTCAATGTCATACAAAACACTTCTAGCACTTGTTGTGCCTTCGTCAATGCCTAAAATAAATTTTCTCATAAAACTATCCCCAATCCTATTTTCATTTTTATAATAACATAATTTTTTTAACTTATTAAAACAAAATACAAAACTTTTTGTTTTGTTTGACAAATATTTTGCCAAAATTATACAATTAAGGTGGAGGATATATGAGCAAGAACAATGTTTTTGATGTCTTGATTGTTGGTGGTGGAGTTGTTGGTGCTTGTGTGCTCAACAAATTGACTCGCATTGGCAAAAAGTGTTTGCTTATTGACAAGGCAAGTGATGTGGCAACAGGAGCAAGCAAAGCAAACAGTGGCTTGGTGCATGCTGGATATGATCCAAAACCAAACACACTCAAGGCAAAACTCAACATAAGGGGAAACAAACTCTATCCAAAACTTTGCAAGAGGTTGGGTGTAAAACTTGACAAATGTGGCGCGTTGGTGCTTGGTGATGACGAAACACAACTCGACAACCTTTATCAAAGAGGATTGGAAAACAAGGTATATGTAGAAAAATGGGACAGAAAACAAATTTTAGAGAAAGTGCCGGATCTTGCTGACCACATAACTTGTGCTCTTTATGCAAGAGATGCCTATATTGTCAGTCCATACTTCTTTACGATCTCGGTTGCCGATGAGGCAGTGCTCAATGGTGCAAAAGTTTCGTTGGAAGAAGATTTGGTTTCTGTTGAAAAGAAAGATGATATTTTTGAAGTCGTTACTAAAAAAGCAATTTATTATGCAAAGCAAATTGTAAACAGTGCAGGTGCTGGTTACAACGAAGTGGCGAAACTTTTGAAGGCAGAAGAATATCCACTTGAATTTAGAAGAGGTGAATATTTCGTTTTCGACAAAATTAAGGATTTTAATGTGCCTTGCACATTATTTACAATGCCAACAAAACTTGGCAAAGGGGTGCTTATCACTCCGACAATTGATGGAAACTTTTTGCTTGGACCTACAAGCACAGAAAGTGACACTCAAACAAAAGTTACAAGTGAAGGGCTTGATGAAATAAGAAACAAAGCACAACTCATAGTCAAAAACATCAACTTTAGAAATGCCATAAGACAATTTTCAGGTGTTCGTGTAATTTCTGGAGATGATTTTGTTGTTGAAAAATCAAAAGTGGCAGATGGTGTGATAAATATTGCAGGCATTTGCAGTCCAGGACTTACAAGTGCACCAGCAATCGCTGAAATGGTGACAAAGTTGCTTGGATTTTCGCTTAAAGAAAAAGAAAACTTGAAACTACTTAAAAAGAGAGTTTTGTTTAAGGAATTGTCAAAAGCAAAACAAATTCAACTTTGCAAGGAAAACAAAAACTATTGTTCAATTGTTTGTAAATGCGAAGAAATCACAAAGGGAGATGTTATTGAAGCCCTAAACAGACCAATCAAGGTTGCTTCAGTTGATGCTGTCAAAAGAAGATGCAATGCTGGAATGGGCCGTTGTCAAGGTGGTTTCTGCTTCACAAAAGTGGTTGCACAAATTATTAAAGAGAGAAAGATTGCTTACGAGCAAGTTAAAAAAGAAAATCGTGGAAGTGAAGTGTGCTTGTCAGACATCAGGGAGGTGAACAATGATTAAAACAGATTGTTTGGTTATTGGTGGCGGCCCTGCAGGAATGTCGGTTGCACTTTCTGCTTCACAAAACGGAAGCAAAGTCGTTTTGGTTGAAAGAGATGAAGTGTTGGGTGGCATCTTAAACCAATGTATACACAATGGTTTTGGTTTGCATTATTTCAAAGAAGAACTCACCGGCCCAGAATTTGCTTATCGTTTTAGAAAAATGGTCGAAAAAGACAAAAACATCACTGTTTTGCTTAACACTTTGGTTACAAAAATTGAAGACCAAAAGGTTGAAGTCGTGGGCAGTGTTGGAAGAGAAACTATTCAAGCAAAGGCTGTAATTTTGGCTATGGGATGCAGGGAGCGAACTGCCGCAAACATAAGTTTGTGTGGAACCCGTCCTATGGGTATTATGACTGCCGGCACAGCACAAAAAATGGTAAACATAGATGGAAAAATGCCTGGCAAAGATGTTGTTATTTTAGGAAGCGGCGACATTGGGCTTATTATGGCGAGAAGATTGACTTTGGAAGGGGCAAAAGTTCATGCCGTTTTGGAAATAAACCCAACAAGCAGTGGACTTAGAAGAAACATTATGCAATGCCTTGAAGATTTTGACATTCCACTTCTTTACAGACATACCATTTTTGAAGTTGTGGGCAAAGATCGTGTTGAAGGTGTGTATTATGGACAAGTTGACGAAAATTATCAACCTATCCAAAGCAGCAAAAAGTTTTTGCCTTGCGATACAGTGGTGCTTTCAGTGGGCTTGATGCCAGAGATGAACCTTGCTTCGTTTGTGCCTGTTTCAAGAGTTACAAATGGGGCAATTGTAAACGAATATTATCAAACTTCAAAAGAATGGCTTTTCTCTTGTGGAAACATTTTGCATGTGCATGACCTTGTTGACAATGTCGCTTTGGAAGCACAACAGGTGGGCAAATTTGCAAGTTTGTATGCACAAGGAAAGTTGCCTTTGCAATCAAAACCAATTGAAGTTGCACATACAAAAGATTTTGGTTATGTGTTGCCAAGTGTTGTTTATGAGGGCGAGGGCGAAGTTGAAGTTAAATTTAGACTTAAAAACAAGGTTGTCAAAAAGACAATAGTTGCAAAGTGCAACGGAGTTGTCTTGGACAAGAAGTTTGTTTTGGCAGGAGTGCCGGGCGAAATGCTTAAACTTTCAATCAACAAAAATGGTGCTGTTGGCAAAATTGAGTTGTCGGTTGAGTAGGAGGGCGAGATGAACAAGAAAAAAGAAATGATTTGCATTATGTGTCCTATGGGGTGTGAGTTGACTGTCGAACAAGTTGATGGAAAAATCAAAGTGTCTGGCAACACTTGCAACAGAGGCATCACTTTTGCCGAAGAAGAACTTACTTCTCCAAAACGAATGGTGACAACTTCGGTTAAAACAGAAAAAGGTGTCAAAGCCTGCAAAACAACAATACCTGTGCCAAAAGACAAGGTGTTTGAAGTTGTTAAAGAAGTTGAAAAATTGAGACTTAAATCTGCAAAATATGGACAAATTATCATCAAAAATGTTTTAGGAACGGGTGCAGATGTGATTGTCACAGCAAATGACTAAAAAGAAAAAGGCCTTATCAAACGATAAGGCCTTTTATTATTTGGCAGGGGTGGAAGGAATCGAACCCTCCTCTGGAGTTTTGGAGACTCTCATTCTACCGATGAACTACACCCCTAAATGCTCTTATATTTTACTATAATTGACTTTTTATGTCAATAATTTACTCGAAAATGCTACAAAATTTGCAAACTTTTTGATAGATTTTGAGATTTGGGTTGAGAATTTACTCCGAAATTTGCTATAATACAACCAATTGGAGAGAAAATGATAGAAAAAATAGTTTCAAAATTGGTTTCTAGCAATGTTTTTGTTGTTTCAAAAGGCGAGCAATGTGTGATTGTTGATGCTGGGGCGAAACTGAAAGATGTAAAAGCCGTTGTAGGAGACAAAAAGGTTGTTGGAGTGTTGCTCACACACGGTCATTATGATCATTGTTTTTATGTGACAGAATATGCAAAGCATTTTGGTTGCAAAATATATTGCAGTCAATTTGCAAAAGAATATTTGCAAAATGCTGACTGCAATTACAGTGGCGGACATTTTGTTTGCCAAGATTTTTCTGATTTCGAATTTTTGTCAGGATACGGACAGTTGCAGTTGGCAGACATAACAGTTTGCTTTAAGCAGTTGGGTGGACACAGTTTGTCAGATATGTGCTTTCAAATTGAAGATGATTTGTTTGTTGGAGATGTTTTGATTGGCAGAGATATAGGCAGACTTGATTTGTATGGTGGAAACAAGTTGGATATGGCAGAAAGTTTGACAACTTTGCTTGAGACAAACTACAAAACAATGCATTCTGGTCATGGCGAAAGCAACAATAAGAAGGTTCAAGACACTGTTGCAACAGTTTGGCTTAAATATTTGAAAAGATAGAATATTTTTGAAAATTAAAATAAATTGAAAATAAAGAAAAAATATATTAAAAAACACCATTTAATATATTTTTTTATTTTTTTGATATTTATTCAGAGATTTAATAAATAAAAAACCGGCAAAATTAAACAAATAATGACACAAAATTGCCAAAAGTGCCATATTTAGGGGTTTGTGGCGATTGCAACTAAATAAATAAAAATTAAATTAAAATATTAAAAATATAATAAAAAACTATTTTTTAATTATTTTTAATAATAAAAATATTATTTTTAATTAATTTTTGAATAAAAAGAAAAACGGAAAATAATTTCCGTTTTATTTTATTATTTTTTCAAGTTTAATCTTTTGTCATCTCCAGTCAAAAGCAAGTTGATTGATGTTTGTCTGTCGGCAATTCGAGAGAAAATTCGTTCGTCATATCTGTCTCTGATGTCAGAAAGGTCAAGATTGCTTGTGATGATAGTTTTAAGTTTCTTCATTTTTCTTTCGTTGATGACAAGATACAAATATTCGATTGTTACATTTCTATACAAAGGTTCTGTGCCAAGGTCATCAACAAACAAAACTTCACATTCAATATATTTGTTGAGCAAATCTTCATCAAAACTTTTGCTAAAATCTCTAAAATCTTGATTCATCTTAAATGCAGTAACAATTTTTACCATTCGACCTTGTTCAATAAATTCGTTTGCCATACATTGCATAAGGTGTGTTTTGCCAACACCAGTTGCACCAGCAAAATAAATCAAGTTTTTTGCAGAGTTGGCATTGCACCATTCTTTCATTTTGTTGTAAACAGGGGCAAGGTTGCCACTTGTTTTTGTTGAACTGTCAAAATCTTCAAGTTTTTCAAAACCACTGTCTTTGAGAAGATGTCTTGAAATCTCTTTTTTAAGACAAACACACATTTCGCCATTTTTGTAGCCATTGTCGTCACAATTTTTGCAAGCAAAGTTTGGTTTTGTTTGTGTTATTCCATATTTTGCTTTTATTTTTGCGAGTTGATCTTCAAGTTTTGCCTGTTCTGCCAAATTTGCTTGTTCATTTGATGCTTGAAGTCGAGCATTTTCGATAACAAGGCGAACATATTGCTTGTTTATTTCTTGATATTTCTCATCAGCATAAACAGGAGCCATAAGGCGATCAAATTCGGCTTGTGCTTGAAGTTTTTTTGCACGGATTTTGTTTAGTGCAGGGGCAATGATGTCTTGTTTCATAAAAACTCCTAAATTTCGATTTCTTCAATTGCTTGGAAGATTGAGTTTACTTCTGCTTTTGAATAACTTCTGCCAGTTGAGAAGTTGGATTTTGTCTCTTTTGTTGACACAATATCAAAAGACTTTTTAGCATCTTCAATTGTTGTGATGTTTTTGTCGTGAAGATTTGACAAGATGCCTGCAAGATATTGCATAGGTTGTTCTTTGCCGACAGCAAGTGTGCAAGCATAATCAATGATTTCGTCGTTCAACTTCCACAGTTCAGTCCAAATTTTGTATTTGTCTCTGTCAAATTGGTTTACATTTCTTGAAAGACCAATACTTTCCAAGATTGTTTTGATTCGTTTGTCAACAACGAGCACTTCATTGAAGTATTGTTGCAAACTATTTTCGCTCAAAATGCCAAGTTTGTAGAATTTGTTGAGGATTGTGTTCATACCTTCAAGGGTGCGAATGTTTGATTTGAAACAATAATTTGCCACATCTTCAAGCATTTTGTCGCCAAATCCAAGGTTGAGCCAGTTTAAGATATAGTTGTCGACAACAGGTTCGAGATTCTCGTAATAAAGACCAAGGTTTTTTGCAACTGTTTTTGCAATTTGAAGTGCTTGTGTCTTTTCTGCTTCGTAAACTTCGATTTCACTTGTTGTAAATCTACGAAGTGCATAATATCTTTCAAGCAAGTTGTCCATATATGTGAATGGGTTGTTTTTGCCCTTTACTTTTTTTGCAACAAAAGTCAAAACTTCGTCATCAAAACCTTGATCCACCCATTTTTTATAGGTGATTCGTTCTTCAACAGTAGGAAGTCGTTTGATGCCCATAAGTTTGAAGACATATTCAAGGCCGGTTCGCAATGTTTCAAATTGCAAAAGTCGTTCTTCAACTTGTTGGGCTGTTGTAATCTTTTGATTTGCCCAATCTTTTGCAATAGTAGTTATGTAAGCATAACCAACATTGTTACCCTTAATGCTTGTGCAATAGTTGATAACCATAAGCAATGCTTCTTTTTCCATATGAAATCTTTCGATAATGTCATAATATTCGCGATATTCGTTTGGTGTAATCATTCTGCCAGACAAAATTTCTTGTGCTTGAGCATTGAAAGATTCGTATTTTTTTGCATTGTATTTTTTAGTGTTGTTGAGCACATCGCTGATTGGCAAAAATCTTACTTCAAATGGGATAACATTGATAAGTTGGACAAGGCCTTGCTCTTGCCAATAAGCAAATGCTTTTTCGATTGTTTCTGCTGGAAGGTTAAGTTCGCTTGCAAACTGGTCGAGAGTGTTGTCTTGGCTGTTTGCATCTTGGCACTTGTAAAGGCCGTAAAGATAAACTTTTACAAACACAGGGTCTGCATAAGGCAAATAGTTGTTTATAAAAATGTTGTCAACAGCAGTTGTGTTGTTTGCGAGCATATCAATTGAATATTTACAAAATGCCATAATTCCTCCAAAAGTTTTAATGCAAATAAATAATATCACAATTTGGTAAGATTTACAACTTTTTTTGATTGAATGTTTTGTCCTTGATTTTCATAAAATGTTGTATGAAAAGAAGATTTATCGTTTTTGGGTTGATTGTTTTGGCAATTGTTTTGCCTTTTGCTTTGTTTGGTTGCGACAAAAAGGTGACAAATTTAGATTTTTATCAAATTGAAGTGCAGGTAGACGAAGAAAACAAAACTTTGGATTGCAGTCAAAGCATAATTTATCACAACAACAGTGAAAACTGCCTTTTGTCTGTAAGTTTTTTTGTTTATGCAAATGCCTTTACAGAGGGACAAAAGGCTGTTGGGACGGCATATTTGGACAAGGCATATCCAAACGGAGAGAATTTTGGGCAGTTTTGTTTGGAAAAGGTGACAGTCGATGGAAAAGTGGCAGAATTTTGTTTTGACAAACCTTCAATTTTGACAGTTGAAGTTGGGCAGTTGTGGCAAGATGAGCAAGTGCAAATCGAAATGGATTACACAATCGTTCTTGCAAACATAAACCACCGTTTGGGATATGGCGACAACACCATAAATTGTGGCAACTTTTTTCCGATTGCTTGTGTTTATGAAAACGGACAGTTTAGCAAACCAGATTTTTCAAATATAGGAGATCCGTTTTACAGTCAAACAGCAAATTTCGAAGTTAAAATTTGTCATTCGGCAGATTATGAGCTTGCCTGCACGGGACAACAAAAACAACTTGCCACAAAAGATGGCAGAGTGTCAGTTTTTTGCGAGGCAGAAAATGTGCGTGATTTTTGTTTTGTGTTGTCGCAAAAGTTTGAGTTGGTGAAAGATGTTGCCGGCGATGTTGAGATAAGATATTATTTTTATGACCAACCAAATGCAGAGTATCATTTGCAAACAGCAAAGAAGGCAATAGAAACCTTTGAACAACTGTTTGGAAAATATCCTTACAAACAGTTGAGTGTTGTAAAGTCAAATTTTTGTTATGGTGGAATGGAATATCCCAATTTGGTGCTGATTTCGGATTGTCTTGCTGACAAAGAAACCGTTGATTATGTGATTGTGCACGAGATTGCTCATCAGTGGTGGTATGGTCTGGTTGGAAGCAATCAGTTTGACAATGCTTGGCAAGATGAGGGGTTGACCGAATTTTCTACGGCTCTATTTTTTGAAAACAACCTAGAATACGGACTTGAATATCAACAAATTATGCAAAATGCCACGACTTCTTACAAAAAATTTGTTGATGTGTTTGAAAGTGTGCTTGGCGACATTGATCAATCAATGGACAGAAGTTTGACTGAATTTGACACCGAGCCAGAGTATGTTTCGTGTGTTTACACCAAAGGAATGTTGATGTTTGATTGGCTAAGAGAAGATTTGGGCGACAAAAAGTTTTTCAAAGCGCTAAGAGAATATCTTGAAACATACAAATTTCAAACGGCTTCGCCACAAGATTTGATAAGTGTTTTTTGCAAACAACGAAACCTTAAAAAAGGGATCGAAGCATGGCTTGGTGGAACGGTTGTTTTAAATTGATCGAAAAAAATTGTGAATAATTTTTAGATGTGATATAATTGTTATTATGAAAATAAGACAGTGGACAATTTATATACTTTTGATTTTGACAGTGCTTGCAGTAGGGTTATCTTTTTTGCCGACTGACAAAAAAGAAATTTCGCCTTTTGCTGTTTGGTGGTGGGATACAACATTAGATGAAACATATTTAGATTTTGCCGAAGAAAATGGTGTAAACGAGATTTATTATTGTGCAAAAAGTTTTGACGAACAAACTGCACAATTTATTTCAAAAGCAAACAAAAAAGATATGAAGGTTTATTATCTTTCTGGTCATGTTGAGTGGCTTGAAGATGAAAATGAAAAACAAGAATTGTTTGACAAAATTGAAGATTTTAAGCAATACCAAACAGATTTTTCAGGACAAAAATTTGAAGGGATTCATTTTGACATCGAACCCCACCAAAGTACAAATTGGCAAACAAACAGAAGTCAGCTCCTTCAAAGTTTGGTTGAGTTGGCTGATTATTTGAAGCAGACATATCAAGACATTAAGTTTGACTATGACATTCCGTTTTGGTTTGATGATCAAATCACTCACAATGGGCAAACAAAAGAAGTTTACAAGCATATGATTGACATTGCTGATCGTGTTGTTGTGATGAGTTATCGTGACACTGCCGAAAAGATTTACAGTGTTGGCGAAGATGAGGTTGAATATGCAAAAGTCGTTGGCAAAACTTTGCTTTTGTCAGTTGAAACAACAACAGACAATCCAGACGAAGAGTTTGTTTCCTTTGAAGAAGAAGGAAGCAGGGCAATGCTTGAAGCGATTTCTTCTGTCAAAGAGAAAATGCCAAAATACTTTGGATTTGCTGTGCACAACATTAAAACTTGGAAAAATATGATTGCTTAAAACGACTATAAAGTCGTTTTTTGTTAGAAATATTTTGTTTGAAAAGATAGTGTATGTTATACTGAAAAAGAGGATATTATGGGATTTATTAAAGAAAAATTTTTTGGTCAACTCGATCAACCACAAATTGAAACGACAGAACAATTTCTTGCAGGCACTGATGAAAGAATTATTTTCAAAACCAAACCAAACAAAAAGGCACACATTTGGGAAAGTATCCTTAAAAACATTGGTTTTGTTTTGATTTGGATGGCAATAGATGTTGCTGCGCTTGTTTTTTCTTTTGTCAATAATGATATAGAATGGACATTCAGGATTATGATTTTGGTATTTCTTGCCCTTCATATGTTTCCTGTTTGGCTTTGGGTTGCAGGGATCGTGCGTTCGGTTAAACAAGCGCAAAATGCTGAATATGCTTTGACGGAAAAGCGTATCATCATCAAATCAGGAAAACTTGCGCATGATTTTAGAGTGATTTATTATAAAGATATTGTCAAAATTGACATGAAAAGAGGAAGACTTGACAAAATGTGTGGTGTGGCAGACATTTACATTCGCACAAATACCGAAAGTGTGGCACTTCCAAACATTGCAGAAGTTGAAGAAGTTTGGGATAGACTTGCAAGATTGGTTAAGCAAGAAAATCCACAAGTGAAAATATAAAAAAGCACGGGCAAGTTGCTCGTGTTTTTTTTGTTTTGAAAAATAAAAAAAGACAGGGATCAACCTATCTTTAGTTGAAAGATGCCACTGAACAGCCGAAGCCACAAAACAATTACGGATTGGAAACTTTCGTTTCTTTTTACCCAACTTTCTTAATCATTATATCGCAAAAAAACAAAAAATCAATAAAAAAACCTTCCAAACGGAAGGTTATTCTGGTGGGTGACCAGGGGCTCGAACCCTGGACCCACAGATTAAGAGAGATTAACAATGTCTAAACAACCCTATTTTAGGGCAGTGTAGAGGTTGATTTTGACGACAGATCAACAAAAATTGTCGTCAAAATTGTCGTCAAATTTGTAGATATAAATTGTTATACAATTTAAGAAGTCCTTCTTTTGTGATATCTTCCTGAAGATTTGTATAAATATCATTAGTCATGACGATTGAGGCATGGCCAAGATATGCTTGTCGTTCTTTATCTGGCCAACCTAGATACATCAGATTTGTGGAAGCTGTGTGTCTAAGGTCGTGCAAAGTTTTATCCGGGAGTCCAGCTTTCACTAAAACATCTTTGACTGCACTTGTGTAGAAATCAACTTGTCTGCAAAAGAACGAAGATTGTGTGACACTGTGTTTCTTTTTTAGAAAATCAATAAACTGTTTCGATACTTTGATTTTACGAGCTGACAATGTTGTTTTTGTTCCTCTGATGCTTATGCGATTTTTTTCTTCGTCAATATCTGACAGTATAAACTTTGTGGTTTCTGCTCTTCTAGTTCCAGCAATTAACGAAAAAATCACAAAATATTGAATATCTTCGTCAAAGCTTGGCAGTGCACGAAATATTGATTCTTGTTCACTTAATGACAATCCAGTTCTTTTTGGCAAAGATGTTTTTCGTGGCTTGACAATCATATCAGCAAGGTTGCGATTTATTTTTTCATTGATGTATGCTTGCTTGAGAGATTGCCTTAAGGTCAAGTAAACATAATCAACAGTCCTGGTATTGCGAGGATATTTGTTGATAAACTCTTGCAACATAGCAGGTGTTAATTTTGACAATGGCATATTTTTGAAATATGGCTCTAAATGATTGCGAATAATGCCGGCATAATTTTTTGTATTGTTTGAGTTTGTTTTGTATGTTTTAAGCCAAAAATGTGTCCAGCCAACAAAAGTTGTTTTTGAGAGAGATGTTTTTTCTTTCTCTTTTTTTTCTTGTTTATATTGCTGTATTTTTTCAACAGCTTTACTTTTTGATGAGGCTATTAGATATACTCTGTGTCCACTCTCAACAGCAGAGTATTCCCAACGGCCGTCTTTTCTCTGATATAAATGTTTCATGTCCGAATCCTTTTTATGATTCGGTGTGTGTTCTATTATGACACTGTCTTCTCTTTGTTTCTCTCTGCCAATAGCAAGGTCAACTATTGATCTTAGATAATCACAACAGCTAATCAGTTTTTGAAACAGAGAATATTCTTGCTTTAATCCTTCTAAAATTTCCTGGTAAACCAAAATGTGCTCGTTCATAAATAACCCCTAGTTGTAGTAAAAAACATTTTGGTGCTTTTTTCAACATTACCAAGGGCGATTTGGTTTAGTTTGTTCAAATGGTATATTGAGCATACCACTAACATATCCAACAACTTGCAAAGTTTGATCAGGTGATAATTGTTTTACCATTTTGACCAAAGATTGTTGCATTGGTGTAAAACTATCAAGATGTAAGAGTTCTTTGGTTTGATGTCCGATCAAGTAATCCACCGAACAGCCAAAAAAATCGGCAAGTTTTAATAGCAAGTCAATTGGTGGCTCGCTTCTGCCAGATTCATAATAGCCATAGGCAACGGCAGATTTATTTATAATTTTTGATACATCTTCTTGTGTTAGATTTCGTTCTAATCTCAATTTTTTAAGATTTTTCATGTCGACCTCCTACTTAAAATCTAACATTTTGAGAGTTTTTATTCAATAAATCTAAAAAAAAATTATCAAATCTAAAAAAATGTTAGATTTTTATTTGACAAAATAACAAAACGGTGGTATTTTAATTATGAATCTAACAAATTGTTAGAAGTTATAGGGGAGGGGTTAACATGAAAAAAGACATAACATTTGAAATTTACAACAACTTTTGCAATCTGCATGGTATCAAAGCTTGCAGAATCACAAGCTTGTTGTTTTTTGAAAAACAATACTTAAAAGTGGGGGGGGGTGATGTAACTTGAGCAACTTCTATGAAAATTGTCACTTTGTTTGTTGGCAATCAAATGCAGGGTTGTGTCGAG
>JAFTMH010000005.1 GCA_017452445.1 Clostridia bacterium | reverse complement strand
TATTTTATTAGGAAAGGTGTTTTATGATTACTGTTTCAATTTTAGGTGCAGGAAATAGGGGAACTAATGTTTATGGGAAAATCATAAACGAACAAAAGGATAAATTTCAAATAGTTTCTATATGTGATGTAAACCAAGAAAAATTAGAGTATTCAGCTAATTTATTCGGAGTAGAAAAAGAGAATTTATTTACAAATGAAGATGATTTTTTTGATAAAAAGAGAAGTGATTTATTATTAATTACGACATTAGACAAGGATCATGTAAGACAAGCTAAAAAAGCAATAGACAAAGGTTACCATATTTTGCTAGAAAAACCAATATCAGCAAGTGAAGAAGAGTGTTTGGAATTGTTAAATTATGCAAAAAAATATAACAAAATAATTATGGTATGTCATGTATTAAGATATACCGTAGCGGTAGAAAAACTTAAAGAATTATTAGATTCTAATATTATTGGAAAACTTGTTTTAATAGATCATATTGAACAAGTTGCTTATTGGCATCAATGCCATAGCTACGTGAGAGGTAATTGGAGAGTTACAGAAGATACAGCTCCAATGATTATGGCAAAAAGTTGTCATGATATGGATTTACTTCAATATTTTGTAGATTCAAGATGTAAAACAGTATCTTCGTATGGCAATTTGGAATTTTTCAAAAAAGAAAATATGCCAAAAAATGCAACAGAAAGATGTATGGATTGTCCTTTAAAAGATGATTGTGCATTTAGTGCTAAAAAGATTTATCTAGATGATTTTGTAAAGAATAATGGAAAAGGTCGTTGGTGTGCAAAAACTTTGGTAATAGGTGAAGTTACAGAAGAAAAATTACTTAAAGCATTAGCAACAACCAATTACGGAAAATGCGTATTCGATTGCGACAATGATGTGGTGGATAATCAATCTGTTATGATGGAATTTGAAAATGGTGTAAAAGCAACATTTAGAATGACAGCTTTTACTCAAAAAGGTGGTAGACAAATACATTTTCACGGAACATTGGGTGAAATTTATTATAACGAAACAGAGAATACAATAACAATCAATGTTTTTGGAAAACCTGAAGAAGTGATAGATATAACAAAACTTACAACTGATTTATCCGGTCATGGTGGTGGAGATAAAAGAATGATTGGTAAATTATACGAAGCAATATCAGATCCAAATGTAGAATTTGATACTAGTTTAGAAAAGTCCATAGAAAGTCATTTAATGTGTATAGCAATAGAAAAATCAAGACTTGATAATGGAAAATTAAAAATAGTTCACTAAAAATATAAGTTAGTAAGTATTTATTCCTAATTTTATTGTATAAAAAAACCCAGATAGTCTGGGTTTTTTTGTAGGTTTATCTATGACCAAAAAGTAAATTTATGATACAATTTATTTTAATAAATTCATAAAAATTTAATATTTTCTAAAAAGTGTTTTTCAAAGTTTCTCTATATGGTGTCCATTAAACTTAACACTATTTTTAAAGATTAACAATTTATTATAAAAATAAAAAGAAAATGTCAATAAAAAAACAAAACCAAACATTATGCTTGGTTTTGTCTTTCATGGCTGGGGTGGCAAGATTTGAACTTACGAATGCTAGAGTCAAAGTCTAGTGCCTTACCACTTGGCGACACCCCAACATGGGGTGGGTAATGGGGGTCGAACCCACGACCTCCAGGACCACAATCTGGCGCTCTAACCAACTGAGCTACACCCACCATTATGGTACACGCAAAGGGATTCGAACCCCTGACACCTGCCTTAGAAGGGCAGTGCTCTATCCAGCTGAGCTATGGAAGCATAATTGGAGCAGGTGAAGGGAATCGGACCCTCGCAACCAGCTTGGAAGGCTAGTGTTCTACCACTGAACTACACCTGCAAATGCTCTAACATTCTAACATAGGATTTGCTAAATGTCAAGAAAAAATAAAAATTTTTCAAAAAAGAATAAATTTTGTCGACTCAAACTCATCATTTTTGTATAAATAGCTCCCAAAAAGAAAAATCAGCATCATCACAATGCTGATTTTGTCTGTTTGTAAAGTTGCAAGTTGTAATATTCTGCAACAAGCATAATAAACTCTGCAGTCGACGGTTTGTGTGTTGGCGAAACGACTTCCATGCCAAAAAGTTGGTTGAACGACTCAAAACCTTTTGTGTTGTATGTAAAAGTGATCGCATTTTGAATGTTTGCTTCAACTCTGATTGGATTTTTGACAGAAAAATCATTTGCAACCTTTGCATACAAACTCTTCAAATTGTATGCCAACTTGCCATCTTCAATCACATATTCAATTGCCTTTGTCAAATATGAAAATCCAACCAAATCACACTTTATACCAATCCTGATAAGTGTGATTGTCACCATTCTTTCAACTTCATTTTTTGTTGTCATAAAAACCCCTTCGCTTTCTTATATTAACACAAAACAACGCTTGTTGCAAAAGTTTTTTACAATATTTTACAATATTTTACAAAATTCGATAAACAAAAAAGATAGGGCAGTCACCCTGCCCCATCAAAATCAAAACAAAATATCATTATATGTTGGAAATGGTTCGAGATAATTTGGCAAAATTGCTTCTATATCATCATAAATTTTTCGCACTTCTTCCAACTCAACTGCAAGATTATCCTTTGCAAACAACGCCTTTTTCAACAAATCTTCTTCGCCGTCCAAAACATTGAGATTTGATTTCAACTTTTCGCCTTTTGCATAAAGCTTGTCGAGAGCGCCCAAGATTTTTTCTTTCATATCTGATCTTGCTCCGTTTTTGCCGTCTGCATCCAATTTGATTGAGTTTGAAAGGTCGCCAACAAACTTATACAAACTTGGATAAATATCTTTGTGCAACAATTCGAGCATTGTTAAAGATTCAATTTTTACGGTTTCTGCATATGCTTTTGCAAAAGTTGACTTACGCAAACACACTTCGCCTCTGTCCAAAACATTTGTTTCTTCAAACAAATCCAAAACATCTTTGTCATCAAGCACAGACAAACAATCAAAGCAACTTTTATATTCCACAAGACCTCTTTTTGCCGCCTCTTCTGCCCACTCTTTGTCATAACCGTTGCCATTAAACACAATTCGTCTGTGGTTTGAAATGTTTTCTTTGACAATCTTGTCTGCCGCTTCCATAACATTGTCTGCTTTGTCCAATTTGTCAGCAATTTCTTTGAGCACTTTTGCAACAATTGTGCAAATGCAAGTGCTTGGCCATGCGATAGATTGCGAAGATCCAACCATTCTAAACTCAAACTTGTTTCCTGTGTAAGCAAATGGACTTGTTCTGTTGCGATCACAATAATCCTTTTTCATTTTTGGCAAACTAGCAACTCTGGTTTCAAGGTATTTCGTTTTGTTTTTAACTTTCATGTCTGCCGAATCCAAAATTTTTTCGATGTTTTCGCCAACAAACATCGACACCAAAGTTGGTGGGGCTTCATTTCCACCCAAACGCAAATCGTTGCCACGATGCGCTGTGCTTGCTCTTACTACTTTGTAATATCTGTCAATGCCGGCAATCATGCTTGTAAAAAACAGCAAAAACAATCTGCGATCTTTGATGTTTGAGTCGATCAAGTTGACGCCTGTGTCT
Organism: Clostridia bacterium; assembly: GCA_017452445.1. Taxonomy (GTDB): domain Bacteria; phylum Bacillota; class Clostridia; order Christensenellales; family UBA1242; genus Caccovivens. Next base: position 41,274 of record JAFTMH010000005.1, on the reverse strand, counting down.
GTCGAAAGCGACCAGTTGATGTGTTTGCCACTTCCGTTCATGTTTGCAAATGGTTTTTCATGAAAAAGCGCTTCAAAACCATGTCTTTTTGCCACATTTTTAATGACTTCCATAATCACTTGGTTTTGATCACTCGCAATGTTTGCCGGACAGAAAATTGGCACAAGTTCGTGTTGTGCTGGAGCAACTTCGTTGTGTTGAATTTTTGCCATAACCCCCATCTTCCACAACTCTTTGTCAACATCATGCATAAAACTGTTGATGCCATCATCAATCACGCCAAAATAGTGCGAATTTATCTCTTGCGACTTGATTGGTTTTGCACCCACCAAAGTCCTGCCCAACACTTTCAAATCACTTCGCTTGTCAAAATCTTTTTTCTTGATCAAAAAATATTCTTGCTCGGCGCCGACATTGCACACAACCTTTTTGACATCATCATAACCAAGCCCTTTAAGCACTCGCAAACTTTCTCTGTTGAGCGATTCGATTGCACGCAAAAGTGGCGTTTTTTCATCAAGCGCAGTGCCGTTGTAAGAACAAAATGCTGTCGGAATGTAAAGAGTTCTGTTTCCTGCTTTGTCCTCTTTTATAAATGCCGGCGATGTGTAATCCCAAACAGTGTAACCCCTTGCTTCAAAAGTCACCCTTTCGCCACCATTAGGAAAACTTGATGCATCTGCTTCGCCTTTGATAAGTGACTTTTCGCTAAAATCTTCAACCAACTTTCCGTTTTTGTCCACTTCAATAAAAGACACTTGCTTTTCGGCTGTTTTTCCGGTCAATGGCGAAAACCAATGCGAATAATGTGTTGCACCATTCTCACAAGCCCAAGTTTTCATTGCTTTTGCAATTTTGCGAGCCACCAAGGCATCAAGTTCGCCTTCAGTCTCTTTTGTTTTGAGATATTTGGCAAAGGTTTTTCTGTCCATATATTTTTTGAGCACATCATCACTGCACAAAAATTTGCCAAACATCTTTTCAGTTTCAGTTTTTTTCATTTCTTTCTCCTTAAAATTAAAAAAAGGAAGCAACTCTTTGTTTAGTTGCTCCCTTTAGTAATAAAATTTTTTATAAGCACAACAAAAACAAATTGTAGTCTATACAATTTCTCCAAAGTTTTGTTGTTGTTGAGCTCTAAAAATAATCATTTTGTCTGCTTTTCCCCTTTACATTTTCAATATACAACTTTTATTTTCTTTTGTCAACAACTTTTTTTGTTTGTTTTGCTTGCATTATTTTTCGAAATGCTTATAATTGTTTTTGATTTTTTCAAAATTTTACAAAAATAAATAAGGGGATATTTATTTATGAAACCAATTGTCGTAGGCATTGTGTCAAAGCATCTTCAAATCGAAGATAGAAAGCCATTTTTATATACTTGCGAAAGTTTGAAAAATGCATTCATTTTTTGTGGAGCAATCCCGATTTCTGTTCTGCCACCAAGTGACAAGGCAGTTTTTATCGGCACAAAAAGACACGACAAACAATACAGCGACTTTGACTATCAGCAAATGGTCGAAAAGTTGCATGGAGATCCGGTCAGGACCAACGCACAATATTGGCAAAATGCATTGGCACTTTGTGATGGCATCGTTTTTCAACTCGGCACCGACACAGATGACTATGAGCCTTTTCTTGCAAAATATTGTTTCGAGCATTCTATCCCAATCCTTGGCATAAGCAGTGGCATGACAAATGTTGTCAAAGGTCTGGGTGGAACAAACTGCTTTTGCGAAAAATATCACTTCTCTGCCGAGAAGTATGCACACCCAATTTCCATTGACACAAATTCATTTACATACAAAGTCTTGCAAGTTGACAAAATAAGAGTCAACTCTCGCCACTATGGCAAAACTTGCATTGTGCCAAGCTCGCTCAAACCTGTTGCATGTTCACCGGACGGCACAATCGAAATCATAGAAAGTGTAGATATGGCAAACAAATTTGTTCTTCTGACAAGATTCAATCCCGAGTCGCTATATAAAGAAGATGAAAACCACCGCAAATTTATTCAAGCATTTTTAGATGCTTGCCAAAAAAGAAGAGACGGCAAATAGTCATCTCTTTTTATTTTATTTTTGCTGAATAATATCTAAAATTTCTTTCAAACTTTTTCAAATAATTTTCGGTTTCCGAAAAAGGTATATTTGAAAGCGTCTTGCCGTCCGTGCTGTATTTTTCATTTTTAAGCCAATTTGAAACATTTGTCGGCCCTGCATTGTAAGCACACAACGCAAGGTGCAAATCGCCAAATCTGTCTTGAAGTTGCGCAAAATAACAAACTCCAAACTCTATGTTGTCTTGAGCGTCAAACAAATCAAACTCTTGTTTTCCTACATCTTTTGAAATCCCTTTTGCAGTTGTTGGCATAACCTGCATCAAACCAACAGCACCCTTTGAAGAAATTGCATTTTTGTTGAAATGACTTTCAATGTTTATCAAAGAAAAAACAATCGCTGGATCAACATCATATTTTTTGCAACAAAAATCAATCTCTTCTTGATATTTGGTCGGAAAAAATGTTCCGTAAAAACAATTCGTGCAAAAAATTGTTAAAAAAATCGCAAAAAAACTAAAAAAAATCGCAAAAAACGCCTTCATATTGCTATTTTATGAAAAAATAAAAATACTATTCTTTCACATTTTTACAACTTCAAAAAGTCCATTTCTTTGCACAAACCCATAAAAACCTGCAAAATTTCGCATTAAATTGCTTTTTGCGAGCAACCTTTGTGCAAGCAAAAAATATTCTTGCGCAAATTTAACAGAAAGTCCACAACTTTCTGCCAATTTGTGTGGCGTGTTTATGACTGCCACAGGGACATTGTTTTCTCTAAGCATTTTTGCAAAACTCAAAGTCGCAAAGCGAGATCGAAAGATAGCCAATACAAAACTCATCTCATCTCCTTGTGCACAAATCTCCCCATATTTCATTATATTATAAATATAACAAAAAAATGAAAGAAGAAGGACAATGATTTATTTAGACAATTCAGCATCTACCTTAATAAAGCCAAAATCCGTCCAAAAATCGGTTTTGACAGCATTGAGCACATATTCAGCCAACCCAGGCAGAAGTGGGCACAAACAGGCAATAAAAACGGCAATGCAAGTTGAAGAAGTCAGACAACACATCGCTCGCCACCTCAACACCTTGCCAGAAAAAATCACTTTTTCGCTAAACTGCACAGACTCCCTCAACATAGCAATCTTCGGCACGCACAAAATCGGTGGTCATGTGGTTTGCTCTTGCAACGAACACAATTCTGTGCTCAGACCTTTGCAACGACTTCAAACAATTGATCCAGACTTTTCTTTAAGTGTCGCCGAACCTGAAGATGGACATTCCATTTGTTGGAACGACATAAAAAAACACATAAACGAAAAAACATATTTGGTTGTTTGCAATCATGTTTCAAATGTCAATGGTGATGTCGCAAATATTGAAGAAATTGGACAAAATTTGCAAAAAAGAAAAATCTTGTTTTTGGTCGATGCAGCACAAGGTGGTGGACACTTTTTCTATGACATGCAAAAACAAAATATAAACCTACTCGCACTTGCTCCACACAAAGGGTTTTATGCTCCTCAAGGTGTTGGCTGTTTGGCAATCAACGGAGATTTTGAAATTCAACCTTTTCGCTTTGGTGGCACAGGCTCAAACTCACACCTTCTCGAAATGCCAAACTCTTTGCCAGAAAAACTAGAGGCTGGCACTCTCAACACTCCTGCAATTTTAGGTTTTGGCGAAGGTGTAACCTTTGTGGAAGAAAATTGGAAATATATTCAAGAAAAAATCGAAGATTTAACAACTTATTTGCACTACGAATTTTCAAAACTGCCACTAGAAATTTACACCAAAAACGAAAACTCTTGTGGTGTGTTTGCATTCAACATTCCAAACATCCCCTCTGCCGATGTTTCAAACTTTTTAGATCAACATTTTGACATCTGCACAAGAAGTGGTTTGCACTGCGCCCCACTCAAACACAAACACCTTGGCACGCAAATTTCTGGCGCTGTCAGAGTGTCAATGTCTTACTTTAACACCTATCAAGAAATCGAAAGACTTGTTTTTGCAGTCAAACATATGCTAAAAACACAAAAAAAGACGCTTTTTTAGCGTCTTTTTGTTATTTTTGATATATAAATCGTTTGCAATGTTCGCAGACAATTACGCCGGCTTCTTTAAGTTTTGAAATTGCAACTTTTGGTTGTTCCATTCTGCATCTTCCACAGAAAGTTCCGTTTTCCAATGGCACAACAACAGGGAAAATGTTGTCATTTCTTCTCTTTTTATATTCAGCCATAAGCGCAGGATCAACATCTTTTTCCAAAGCAAGCAACTCTTTTTTCAATTTTTCCTTTTCAGGCTCAAGTTCTTTTGTTTCTTCGTCAATCTTTTGTTTGCAAATTGCATATTGGCTTCTTGCTTCATCATATGCTTTTTTTGTTTTGTTGAATTCTGACAAAATTTGATTTATTGTTTCTGCACTTTTTTGAAGCATTTTTTCCAAAATTGCAAGATTTTGCATAATTTTTTGCTTCAATTCGTTTGTTTTTTCAAGTTCTTCCATTGTCATATTTTCAATGTTTGCAGCAACCATACCTTCTGCTTTCTTCTTGGTGAGATTGTATTTTTCTTTAATTTCTCCAATTTCAACAATCAATTTTTCTGCATGGTTTTCAAGTTCGGTAGATTTCGCTTGTGCCTTTTTTGCAACTGCAGTCAATTCGGCTGCTTTTCTTCTGTATGCACTGTTTGCAAGTTTTTGTTCTACCTTAAACAAGTCCTCATCACGCTTTTGATATTTCAACAAATTTTCAATATTCATTACATTCTCCATTTAATGCACTCTTTGGTGCCAATTTTTATTCTACAAAATCTACCAATTTTTTGCTTCTGGTTGGATTTTTAAGTTTTTTCAAAGCTTTTGCTTCGATTTGTCTAATTCTTTCTCTTGTTACATGGAATTCACGGCCAACTTCTTCCAAAGTTTTTTGCTTGCCATCCAAAAGACCATATCTTTGTCTGATAACTTCTTGTTCTCTTGGAGTCAATGTGTCAATAACGGCCAAAAGTTGTTCTCTAAGAAGTGTTTGTGTCGCACTTTCAATTGGAGATCTTGCAGATTCGTCAACAATAACATCTGCCATCTTGCCGTCATCTTCTTCACCCATTGGCGTTTCGAGCGAAATTGGATCTTGTGCAGTTTTTTGAATTTCCATAACTTTTGCAACAGACAAATCCATTTCTTTTGCAATTTCTTCAATAGTTGGTTCTCTTTGCAATTTTTGCATCAAACTTCTTGAAACTTTTACATATTTGTTGATTGTTTCAACCATATGCACTGGGATACGGATTGTTCTTGATTGGTCAGCCATTGCACGAGTGATTGCTTGTCTGATCCACCATGTTGCGTAAGTTGAAAATTTGAAACCTTTTGTATAATCAAATTTGTCAACAGCTCTAAGAAGACCCATATTTCCTTCTTGGATAAGATCAAGGAAAGACATTGATGTTTTTCCAACATATTTCTTTGCAACGCTGACAACCAATCTCAAGTTTGCTTCACACAAAACTGATTTTGCATGTTGATCCCCTTGCATAACTTTTTTTGCAAGTTCTCTTTCTTCTTCTATTGACAAAAGAGGGACTTTTCCAATGTCTTTGAGATACATTTTTACAGGGTCGTCAACACTTGCTGACATAACCAAATCTGACAAATTGTCTTTATACAAATCTTCATCATTAGTTTTGATGATTTTGATACCTTTCTTTTTAAGGTGATCAATAAACTTGTCCACATTTGCTGCGTTGTCACCAACCTTCAAAAGCCAAAAATAGATATCATCTTCATTGATTGATCCTTTTTTGATTGCAAGTGTTTGCAATTTTTCATGAACTTCTTTGATTTTTGCTACATTTTCTTTATCTTCTGACATTAAATTCCTCCAAACTTTTATTTTTGAGTTGCAATGCAAGTTTTCCAAGTTTTCTTGCAATCTCACTTCTTCTGTCCAAATCTTCGCATTTGCGATATTCTTCATTCAATTCTGTTTGTTCTTTTTTGAGAAGTTGTTCTGCAACCTTCCACAAGCATTCTCTAAAATATCTCTCTTCGTCTCCTTGATAAGTTGAAAAATTGAAATTTACAATATCCATCAAAAATCCGTCTTCGTTTGCCCCTTCAAAATCAAAAATTGCAGAAAGTGGCAGGTTTTGCTCGATAATTTGCAAATATTTTTCATATCCTATCAACAATTTGTTGTAATTAATCCGTTGATCAACAACATCTTTTTTGTGCATAAGTGTCGCCAAAATATATTTGACAGCCCTTTCATCACCTTTTTCTATTTTTACCTCTTTGGCAGGTTCTTTTTGCAAAACAGGTTGTTTTTCTTCTTGCTTTAAGTTTATGTCCCTTCTCAAAATATCCAAAGGTATTTTTGTGATGTCTCTAACCTTTTCCAAATAAGGTTCAAACAATGTTTCACTTCCAAGCTTTTTGATTTCTGCCAAAACGACTTTGACAAATTTTCCTTTTTCTTCAGGTCTGCTCATGTCAAACTTACTTTGGTAGTGATCTATCAAAAACTCCATATAAGGTTTTGCATTTTCAATCATCTCTTGCAATTTTTCTTTGCCAAACAAATTCAAAATTTCATCAGGATCTTTTCCATCTGGCAAGGCAACAACTCTCAAGTTGACATTTTCATATCTCAAAATTTCAATTGCTGCAAGCGTTGCTTTTGTGCCTGCTCCATCTCCATCAAAACACAAAACAATGTTTGTGCTATATTTTTTAAGTTCGGCGACATGGTCTTGTGTAAATGCTGTCCCCATGCAAGCCACAGTTGATTTAAAACCACCCTTGTGCATTGCAATAACATCCATTTGACCTTCAACCAAAATTATGTTTTGCAAAAGTTGTTGTTGTTTTTGCGCTTTAAGCAAATTTATGCCAAACACAACTCTTCTCTTTTTGAAAACTGCAGTTTCTGCTGTGTTTTTGTATTTTGCAAAATCTGTTTTTTCAAGTGCTCTTGCACTAAAGCCAATGCACTCTCCAAAAGAGTTGAAAATCGGAAACACCAATCGGTTTGCCAAAGGATCAAACAGTCGATCGTTTTTCTTTGCACAAACTCCGGCATCAATCATTTCCTGTTCTTTAAACCCTTTTCCTTTAAGATAAGTCACAAGGTCTGTCCAACCTTTTGAATATCCAATCTTAAAATCTTCAAGTTCTCTTCTTGTAAACTTTCTTTTCTTTATATATTCTTGCGCTGGTTTTGCTTCGTTGCTATACAAATTTTCAACATAGTGTTTGTATGTATAATCCAAAACACTCAAAATCCTTTCTTTCTGCCTTTGCCCTTCTTTGATTGCTGCAGAATTTTGAAATTCTGGAATTTGCATACCCACTCTCTCGGCCAACATTTTGACTGCGTCCATAAAATCCAAATTTTCCATTTTCTGCACAAACTTGATGACATCGCCAGATTCTTTGCAACCAAAACAATGATAAATTCCATCTTCGTTTCTTATCGAAAAAGATGGTGTTTTTTCATTATGAAAAGGACAGCATGCCCAAGTTCTGCTGCCTTTTTGTTCAAGTCTCAAATAGTTTGATGCGATTGACACAAGGTCATTTTTTCGTTTAAGTTCGCTCAACCATTCGACTGAAAATCCATTATTTTGCATTCAATCTCCTAAAAAATCGTCAATTGCTTATAATATACTCCACTCGTCCTTGAAATTCCTTTATTTTTTTGAAAATAATTATAAAAAAATCACCAAACTTGCAAAAAGTTGTCATATTTCTTCACATTTCAACAAAAAAACAGGGACAACCCCTGTTTTTTGTTAATTTTTTGTAAATGCTTGTGTTGCAACAACAGCTTTTTCTGGAATAACAATAGGTTCTCTTTCTTGAACAATGTCATAACCAATTGCTCTGATTGCTTCTTCATAATGAGGAATGTCAAACTTTTTCAACCACTCTTCAACTGTCGCGCAATATTTTGCATACGCTTCTGGACTTGCATAATCTCTTTGTCTTCCATCAGCAGAAACGATTTTTGTACGATAAATATCAAGTGCCCTTTCAACATCGACCGGTGTTGTGCTTGCAACATGCAAAGTGTCAAAACTCATTGAAAGAAGAGTTTTTGTTTCTCTTATGCTTGCTCTTTCTGCTTCTGTTTTTGCATAACCAATTGTTTCAAGCGCCTTCAAAACATTTTTTGTTTGTTGCGCTGTCATGCCTGCAGAAACCACATAAAAGTTTGCTGGTCTTCTATAACCGTTTTCGTCTTTCCAAGCAAGAAGTTGATGCATTGCGCCAATTCTGTCCATAAGCAAATCAAGTGTTTGTTTGTCTTTTTCAGAATGTTGACCTTTTTTGTATCTTGAAATTGCATTTTGAACTTGTTGATAATATGGCAATCTTTCCTCTTCAACAATATATGTAGTTTCAAGTTGCCAGTCAATATGTTCGATTGCTTTTCTGGCCATTTCGATTGCAACTTGACCTTTTGTAGAATGTTTTGTTGCTTCACTCATTCTGCTTTCCATAATATGAGAAATTGATTTGATCAATTCCAAAAATTCAACAGCAACAGCTTTGTCCATTTTTTCTGAAACAAAAAGGTCAAATCTTCTCAAAAATTCAAAAGTAAATGCTTCATATTTTTTAAGCAACGCGTCTTGATATTTGCCGTCAGCAACTTGTCCTGCTTTTGTTGCTACTGGTCTACTTGCCAATCTTTTTGTCCTTGGGCTGAGTGTATAACCTTCTGCTCTTGCCACAGTTGTAAGTGCATTTTTCAATGATTCGTTTTTCTTGCCAGCAAACACATCAAGCATCAAAACTTCGTCGCCAAAAATTTGTTGCATGCCAGCAATGTAAATTTTTGCCAAAATTTTGTTTGCTTCTTCATTTGTTTTGCAAGAAGCGCCCTTTTCCACATATTCGTCAAAAAACTTTGTCAACAATCCATATGTGTCAGTAAGTTTGATTGCAGAACGAGATACAAAAGGTTTCATTTCTTCTCTGCGGCCTACTTTCAAATATGATTTCATCACCATAAGCACGAGCACTTTCAAATCTGAAAAGTTTTGCTTGTCAATGTCTGCAACAATTTGATCGCAAACATATTCTGCCCCTTTGCTCAAATCATAATATCTATCAGAGCCAAATTCAACAGAGTCAAACAAAAATTGGATTTCTGATTCTATTTCGTGACTTTTCATATTATCCCCTCCCAGATTGACAACATCAATCTTATATATTATAACACACAAACAAACCTAGTGTCAATAACATTAAAAATGTCGATTTTTTGCAAAAAAAGAAGAGGCATTGCCCCTTTCTTTTCTCTTATTTTAATAAACATCTTTTTCGTCTGGTTGTTTCTTGTCTTCAACTTCAACAACCAATGCCTCTGTTGTGAGAAGCGTTGCAGAAACAGATGCTGCATTTTGAAGTGCAGATCTTGAAACTTTGGTTGGATCCAAAATTCCTTTTTCAAGCAAATCACCGTATTCGTTGTTGAGTGCATCAAAACCATAAGCAGGTTGATCAAGATTTTCATAAATCTTGTTTACAACAACACCACCATCAATGCCTGCATTTGCAGCAATTTGTCTTACAGGCTCTTCAACTGCTCTCAAAACAATGTTTGCCCCTGTCTTTTCATCACCAGACAAACCTTCAACAAGTTTTTTGATTGCAGGAGTTGTTTTCAAAAGTGCAACCCCACCACCAGGCACAACACCTTCTTCTGAAGCAGCCTTTGTTGCAGCAAGTGCATCTTCAATGCGAAGTTTCTTTTCTTTCATTTCAACTTCTGTTGCAGCACCGACTTTGATGACAGCTACCCCGCCTGCAAGTTTTGCAAGTCTTTCTGTCAATTTTTCTTTTTCATATTCGCTTGTTGTGTCTTTGATTTGTTGTTTGATTTGTGCAACTCTTGCTTCGATTTGAGCATTGTCGCCCATACCTTCAACAATTGTTGTTGTGTCTTTGTCAACTCTTACAGTTTTTGCTCTTCCTAAATCTTCCAATGTAAGATTTGCATAATCAACACCAAGTTCGGCAGAAACAAAAGTCCCACCAGTCAAAATTGCAATATCTTCAAGCATTGCCTTTCTCTTGTCACCAAAACTTGGAGCACGGACAGCAACGACTGACAACGATCCTCTCAATTTGTTGAGAATAAGAGTTGTCAATGCTTCGCCTTCAACATCATCAGCAACAATAAGAAGTTTGCCACCAACTTTTACGATTTGTTCCAAAACTGGCAAAATCTCGTTGAGATTTGTGATTTTGTTGTCTGTAATAAGAATGTATGGATTTTCAAGTTCGGCAATCATCTTGTCTGTGTTTGTGCTCATGTACGGAGAAAGATACCCTCTGTCAAATTGCATACCTTCAACAACTGCAAGTTCTGTTTGCATTGTTTGAGATTCTTCAACAGTGATCACTCCGTCACTTCCAACTTTTTCCATCGCTTCGGCAATAAGTTGACCAACATTTTCATCTCCTGCAGAGATTGAAGCAACATGTTGAATATCTTTTGCACTTGAAACAGGTTTTGAAAGTTTTTTCAATTCTTCACAAGCAACTTCAACTGCTTTAAAAATACCTTTCTTCAAAATGATAGGATTTGCCCCAGCAGTAAAGTTTTTAAGTCCTTCACGAATGATTGCTTGTGCAAGCACGCAGGCAGTTGTTGTTCCGTCCCCTGCAACATCATTTGTTTTTACCGAAACTTCACGAATAAGTTCTGCCCCCAAGTTTTCAAATGGGTCTTGAAGTTCAATTTCTTTTGCAATTGTGACACCGTCATTTGTGATAAGTGGCAAAGCATATTTTTTGCCAAGCACAACATTTCTTCCTTTTGGTCCGAGAGTAATTTTGACAGTGTTTGCAAGTTTGTTTACACCAGCTTCCAAACTCTTTCTAGCTTGTTCGCCTTGAAGCATCATCTTAGCCATAAATCCTCCTATTCTTCAACAACAGCCAAAATATCTGACTGCTTTACTACAATATATTTTTGTCCGTCAAAAGAAACTTCTGTGCCAGAATATTTGGCATACAAAACTTCTTGACCTTCTTTTACTTGCATCTTGATTTCTTTGCCATCAACAAAACCACCCTCTCCAACTGCAACAACTGTTGCGATTTGAGATTTTTCTGCTGAAACACTTGGCAAAATAATTCCACTTTTTGTTTCTTTGTCTGCTTCCTTTGGAAGAAGCACAACTCTATCAAATATAGGTTTAATTTTCATTTTCGCTCCTTTTTGCATAATTAGTATAAAATTTTATAAGAAAAAAGTAAAGTTTTTATGACAGCAAAAAAAATATCAACACGATTTTTGTGTCGATATTTTTGTTTTTCATCACTTGCCAGCAACCCTTTCGTTGAGTTTTTGATTGCAGTCAGCAATACCTCTTTTTGCTCTTTCCTTCATATTTCCTTCAAGGTCATATCCACTTGCTTCATCAAGGCAAATTTCATATTTGTTTCTAGCAGCCAAATATTTTTCTTCAAAAAACAACTTTCCTGCTTCCATATATCTATTTTCCCATCTAGTTCTAAGCCCGTGTGGCATAATTCTCTCTTCCATATCCCCCTCCTATTTCAGTTTTAGATTAACATATCGCCCCAAAGTTGTCAACTGCAAAAATTGTCTTTCAAAAATTTGACTAACCTAAACAAACTTTATATAATTTTTTTAGGAGATATAAATATGGATATTTCAGAAATTATTGCAATCATAAGTGTTGTTATGTCATTTGCTTCAACTCTTATTGCAGCACTTGCAATTTCGCACAGCACACACATACAAAATCAAACTCTTGCACACGACAACTATGGCGCAATGAAAGCTTGGTTTGAAAAAACTGCATACATAATGAAATCTTTATATTTAAGGCACCCAACAACTGCAGACAAAGAAGGTATTTCAAAATCTTTGGTTGACCTTTCAGCAAGTATTGACATGGGAAGATTGTTTTTCAAAAATCAACTCGATGGCGACTACAAAATCAACAAACCAGAAGTTTTTAGAGGTCGCAGAGTTTTGGTGCTTGATGTTGTAGTTTTGTATTTTGACATTTTCTTGAACGGGTTGCAAGAAGAAAATCAAGACATACTTTGGGGATTGCAAAGAGCATTTATCAGCGAAATGATCCAAATTTTGGAAAAGAACAAAACTGCTGCACACATTATCGAATATGATTTTATTGATGAGGACGACATCATCGACATCAAAAACATCAACAACGAACAATTTAGAAAAGTTTTGCTCAGCGAAGACATCATCAAGGCAGTAAAAGAGAGAAAACTCTCTTTGCAAGATTTGAAACAATCAAAAACAAGAAAAAAAATAAAACGAGCAGCAAGCGCAAGCACTGCAACAAAACCAAAAGCATAAACATTTGCTTAAATACAAAAAAAATCCAACCGACTTTGGCTGGATTTTGTTTTTTATTCTTGAATATTTGGTGGTGTTACGATTGGTCCCAAAATTGAATTTGTTGTGAGGTTTGTGATTGTATTTGAAATATAAGCAGTCAAAATTCGCACCGGTTGACTGTTTTTGATGTAATCCTTTGGATCTGGAAGTCTGACAAATTCGATTGAGTCAACAGGGATATCAATGCTCATAGTTACGGCAACCCTAATCAAATTTGCAGGGCTAACTTCAAGCGACCTTTGCAAAGTAACTTTGACGATTTCTTCTGACACTTTTCTTATGTCCAAAACATCGGTGGGTTTGATGTTGATTGTTGCGTTTTGTTGTGGAAATTGCATTATTTCAAAAACAACCTTTTCAAGAATAGGTCTTACCAAATGTGGTTTTATAATATTTTCTTGCATAACTTTTCTCCTATTTACAAAAAAAATTGTAACACAAAATTTTCAAAAATTCAATCATTTAATCGCAAAAGATTATTTCCATAAATTTACATTTCAAAAAAAGAAGAAGATTATTCCTCTCCTTCTTCTTTATCTTTTTCTTTAGGTTCTTTTGGATCAGTCAAATTGTCAACATACTTAATTTTCAAATTAACCTTTTCAATACGGTGCGAATCCATTTTGATAACCGTAAACAACATGTTGATTTTGTGCTGTTCCAATCTTCCTTCGCCGTCAATAATTTCGTCAATTGTGTCAAATGTGTAAATCGCACCTATCTCAGGGACATTTTCTGACAAATCAAACACAAACGAACTGAGTGATCTGTATGGATTTTCAGGGATATTTTCAATTTCAAGTTTTTCAAACAATTCTTCAACTGTGATTTCGGCATCAATTTCATATTCGTCCATGCCAACAGGTTCGATTGAAGGTTCTACTTCATCTTGGTCTGTTTCGTCATAAATTTCACCAAACACTGTTTCGGTACAGTCTTCCATTGTCACAATACCAGAAACACCACCTGCCTCATCAAGCACAATCGCCAAATGTTTTTTTGCATTTTGCATCTCTTTGATAAGAGTGTCAACATTTGCATTTTCGGCTGTGAAAAGTGGTTCTGTCATAAGGTTTTTAAGCACAATCTTTTTGCCAGACAATTTTGCACTAAAGAAATCTTTAAGTGTCAAAACGCCAACCACATTGTCTGTGTTGTCTTTGTAAACCGGAATACGGCTATATTGATGTTCGATAAAAGTCTTTTCAATTTCTTCAACAGTCGCATCATCTTTCAAAAACACAACATCAACTCTGTGTGTCATAATGTCATGTGCAGTCGCTTCTTTAATTTTGAAAGTCCCTTGCAAAAGGTTTGCCTCTTCTTCTTTAAGCACACCCTCTTCTTCCATAGTTTCAATAATGCTTTCAAGTTCGTCTTCTGTCATTGTGACTGAAGCTTCTCCCTCTTTCTTTTTGGTAAAAAGTTTTTGAAGGCCATAAAATGGAACAACGACAACATAAAGCACTTTCATAACAACATAAATGATTGGTGCAATCTTTGTTGCCACCTTTTCAGGGCTTTTCTTTGCAAGTGCCTTTGGCAAGATTTCACCTGTGATCAAAATGATGATTGTCATCACAACGGTGTTCAAAACTGTTTGCAAAGTTGCATTATCAACAAATTGTGCAAACAAAAATGCACAAAGTGTAGTAGACAAAATATTTACAATGTTGTTTCCAACAAGGATTGTCGTAAGCACTCTGTCAGAGTGTTCTGACAAATACAATGCTTTGCGTGCTCCTTTTACTTTATTTTCTGCCATTGTCCTGATTCTAATAAGGTTCATGGAAGAGAGAGCTGTCTCGCTCGCTGAAAAAAATGCCGAAAGCACCAACAAAACAGCGATTGCTGCTATGAGTGCTGCGTGCACAGTTGTAAATGAAGCCGCTAAAAGCATACTGGGGTGATTCAATTTTTTGTCTCCTTTATTTTTGAAATTACAGCACATTATACCACACATATTCAAATTTGTCTAGTCATTGGGGCAAAATGCAATCTGTTCAAGCTTTTGTTGCCTTTTATTTTCAGTTGTGATAATATTTATAATATGAAAAAAAGCATTCAACAAAACCAAACTCAAACTTGCACAACATGCCCAAGAAATTGCAAAATTTCTAGACAAATTCAAACGGGATTCTGCAACGAGTTTAACACAATAAGAATATCAAAAATAATCAAAAACTTTGAGTGGGAAGAGCCTTGCATAACTGGCGACAAAGGCACTCTTGCAATCTTCTTTTCGGGCTGCAACCTTAGATGCGACTATTGTCAAAACTACGAAATTTCTCGTGGTGGAGTTGGACAAACTTACACCATTGACGAGTTTTGCAAACTGATAGAAGAAAACCAATATTCTCACTCAAGCATTGATCTTGTCACCCCAACCCATTTTTCAAAACAACTTGCAATGTGTTTTGAAAAATTTAAGCCATCAATCCCCGTTGTGTGGAACACAAACAGTTATGAAACCGAAGAAAACATTTCTCTCGTAAGCAAATTTGTTGATGTGTTTTTGGCAGATTTCAAATATTCAAACGATCAACTTGGGCAACAATTTTCAAAGTGTAACGACTATTTTTCAAAAGCATTGCCAGCAATCAAATTAATGTGCAAACTCAAACCTGACATTTTAGATGGCGAATTTATGAAACAAGGAGTTGTGATAAGACATCTCGTTTTACCTGGATACACAAAAAACTCTTTTGAAGTTTTGGATCAAATTGCAGAGCATTTTGAAAATCGCAAAATAAGCCTTATGAGTCAGTTTACCCCAAACGGAAAAAGCAGCCTAAATCGCAAACTCACACCTATCGAATACAAGGCCGTTGTTGCTCATATGCAAAAACTAAACCTTATAAATGGCTATTTACAACAATTTGACAGTGCAAGCGAGGCGTTTGTTCCGAAATTTGGCGAAAATAATTGACTTATTTTTCAAAAAAAATTATCATTATATATGTAAGGAGATAAATTATGGGAAAGATATCACCTAAAAAATGTATGGGCTTTGGCATTATATTCGCTCTCGCAGCAGTTGTCTTTGCTGTTTTGTATCACTTCAATCTTATCAAATCATTGGATTCTTTTTTGGCATTAACTTATGTCGCTTATTTTGTTGGCCTTGCTTTGATGTATAACGGTGGCTATCACAGAGAATATCGCCGCACTCCATCTGCACTTATAAGTTTCATTCTCGGATTTTTATTTATCATTTTGGCAATCGTTTTGCTTGTTTATGGACTCGTACAAGGATATATCGTATTGTTTTAATTAAGTCTACAAAACTCAAACACAACCAGATTTTAGGTTGTGTTTTTTGTTGCAAGTTTGTCTATCACTCACCCTCAATAGCTATTGCGTAAAAAAGTCTTACTATTTCAAAATCCCAACAAAAAAAAGACTGCGATTTGCAGTCTTTTCTTTTAGTTCAAGTTTTTAATTTCATCAAGAAGGTTTTCAAGTTTTGCATTAATTTCTGCAATTTTTCCTTCAGATTCTTCTTGTCCCATAACTGTTGCAGCTTCGTTTTGAAGTGCTTCAATTTCTTTAAGAAGTTGCTCTCTTCTTGCTTGCTTTGGATCATTGTTTTCCATTGCATTTGCTGCAAGTTTGATTTCGTTGTCAATTTCTTCTTTTGCTTGACTCAATCTTGCTTCTTCTTCAGAGAGTTTTTTGTTTATTTCAGAAACTGATTCAACCGTTTTTTTTGGTCTACCTCTGCCTCTCTTTTCGCCATCTTCAGCAGCTGCTGGCTTAACAATTTTCTTTGGTCTACCAACACTTCTCTTTTCTTTTGCAGGTTCGTCTGTCACTACTTTTTTAGGTCTGCCAACTCTTCTCTTTGGCGCTTGATTTTCTTCAGTAACAACTTTTCTTGGACGGCCAGCCTTTTTCTTTGGTTGTGCCTCTACTGCTTCAGCAGGTTCTTCATCACCATCATCAGATTTTTCTTCCATTTCATCAAAATCGAAATCTACAAGAGCAGGTTTTTCTTCTGCTTTTGGTTGTGCGTCGATATCAAAATCTTCAAACGAATCATCAACAACTTTCTTTTCTTCTACAACTGGAGATTCTTCTGCAGGTGCAGCAACTTCTTCAGCGCTGTTGTTTACAACTTCGATGCTGTCATCTGTGTCAACTTCTTCAATAACCTTTTCTGCAACATTGTAGATGTCGTCTTTTTGTGCAACATCTGTCATAAAGTCGAAGTCATCAAAGTCATCAAAGTTTACAACTTTCTTTTCTTCTGCAGGTGCAGCAACTTCTTGTGCAGCTTGAGCATTGTCAGCTGCTGAAGAAATCAATTGTCCATCTTGAGAATAAACATTTCCGTTTTCATCATGGAAGTTTCCTTGTGGGTCGTACCATGTTCCATTTGGATACAAATAGTTTCCAGCTTCGTCATATCTTCCTTCTGCAGGAATGTCTGTCACACCTTCAGTTGGATTTGTTGTTGCTGGAGTTGCTGGATCTGATGGCAAATCAAAATCACCTTGTCCAGCATTTTTCAACTTGATTTCAAGTGAAGTAATATATTCTTTATCTTTTGCATTTTGATCTTTCAAAGAAATGATCTTGTCAGCAAACACTTTTGCAACCACTTTTTCTGCACTCTTACAGAATTTGTTGAAGAATGTTTGATATTCGTTGAGCATTGCATTTTCAACATTTTTGCGATAACCTTCAAGCTCGTCATTAAGTTTCTTGATTTCTTCTTCGCCTTCATTCTTTTCAAGCAAGTATTTTGCTCTTTGTTGTTCAAATTCTTGTTCGAGTTGTTCTTGCTTAGCAATTTCTTGTGTTTGTTGCTTTCTGTAATAGTTGCTTTCAATTCTGTTTGTTGTTTCTTCTTGCATCTGACGAAGTCTAAGAATATTTTCTTTTGATGCTTGAATCTTTGTTTGAGATTCTTTTTGAACATTATCAAAGTTCTTTCTTCTAGATTCAAGTTCTGATTCCAATTGAGAAACTTTAACGAGCAATCTTTCTTTCTTTTTCAAGAAGAGTTCGCTTTCTCTCATTGCTCTTTCAAGCACGATAGATCCGTCAACGCCTGTTTCAGAGAAGTCATATGAAACATGTTCAACAATTTCTTCTTTAGAACGGTTGAATTCTTCTTTCTCTTTTCTTGCTTTATAATCCAAGAATTCACGCAAAACAGGTTGTCCCTTCTCGATTTCTTGTGGAGTAAAGAGAATTTGATAGTCAATATATGATGGAAGATCTACGCAGGCATTGTCCATAAATCTACCAAAAAGCGAAACGCTTTGATAGAGCGAATTGAGCACTGCATTCTTTCTTGCTCTCATATAAGCCACAAAACCAAAACCAATCACACAGATAATCAATGCTACAAGCATAGAAGTAACCAACGCTGTGCCTGTAAGCACATTTGCTTCAATTGCTTCTGCAATCAAAATAAACATTGATGCAATGAAAGCCCAGATAGTTGTAAACAATCCCAAGTTTTTGATGTTTGATTGTGCAGAACTTGTCTTCAATGGCTTTTCAATCAAATTGTCTGTTGAAAGATATTCTGATGGATCATGTTCTCTAAAGAGTATGTATTGTTGCCAATAATAGCAGAGTCTTTTTGGACCTTTCTTTTTGAAAAGATCATTCAACTCTCTAACATTTTCTTCAGTGACAACTTTCTTTTCAAACAACCAATAGTTGACCTTGTCCAACGCTCTGTTCAAAGCTGACTCATAAGAAAGTGCAGACTTGATCAAGAAGAAGAGCACCAAAAGCACTTCAACGCCCAAAGCGATGATTGTCAAAAGGTCCAAACCAAGTTTGTTTGTAGCATTTGTCAAAAATTTTACTACATTGCCTACGATATCACAAATTGTCGAAATCATAAAACCCCCTTGTATATGCAATAGTATATCACAACTAAAAAAATAATTACTAATATTTTTCAATAATTTTTTAAATATTTTTTTATAATTTTTTTCTATATGAAAAAAGAGAAGGATTTTTGTTTAAAAAACATTTTTCCTTCCCTATTTTCAAGCAGTTTCGCCTTTGACTTAAATGTCAACTTTTATAAGTTTTGAATGCTTTAATGACAACAAATAAACATCATTTATTTGCTTAGAAAATGCATTTTTTAACGAATTTTTGTATAATTTTAATTGATTTTTATATTTATCCACAAGATAGTCATCACTTGTAGAATTTGAATATTTATAGTCAATCAAAACTATTTCATCTCCTTTGACAACAAACAAGTCGATGATGCCCTGAACAAAAATTTCGTCTTTTTCAACTTCACCTTCAATCAAATTGCAGATGCTGTCTTTTGTGATAAAATCTTTTTCTTTAAACACAACACCATCTCCAACAACCTGTTTGAGAAGCAAAATGTTGCGCAAAAGCACCTTTTCATCAATCAAACTTGCACCTTCTTGCAAAACATCATTCCATTTTTGCAATTCTTGATGCAAAGTTTGCTCGTCACTCACTTTTGCAAAATCAATCAACTTCAAAGCCAAGTGATAAGCGTTTCCAATTTCAACCATATTATTTGAAAAAACAAAATTGTCGTTTGAATATTTCAAAAGTTGATCTTCGTCATGCCTTTTTGACAAGCCAGTCACACTTTCTTTCAATTTAAAGTTTTTAATTCTGCTGTATTTATATTCAAAATTGAGATATTTTTCGATTTTTTGCACAATTCCCGGATCATATTCAGCCATTTCAAAAGATTGTTTTTCAACAAATGTTTTTTCTTGTTCTAGCCCAACAAAAGAAATCTTCGTATTTTCGTCTTCGTATCTGCCATTTGCCATCAACTCAAACTTTTCTTTTTTCAACGCATAGAAGATCAGATCAAAATAACATTCACACTCATCAAGTGTTTTATCTTCAAAAATTTTGTCGCTAAACTCGCCAAAAAGATACAAACGATTTTTTGGTCTTGTAAGCGCAACATAAAAAATCATAAGTTCTTCAATAAACTCTTTTTTTCGTTTTGATTCTTTTATTGCCCTCATGCGCACCGAATCAACCGATGTGTTTTCTTCTTGATCAAAAAGTTTTGCAGCAAAACCAAACCTTTCGTTTATGCTCATTGTGGATTTTGTGTCGTTTTTTCTTATCTTTTTGTCACACTCCGCCATAAACACAATTGGATATTCAAGCCCTTTGCTGTTGTGAATTGTTGTAAGCAAAACTGCATCGCCTATTGAAGATGGTTGCGACTGCACTGTAATTTTGACACTTTCAAAATAATTGATAAGCCCCGGCAAATCATAACCCAAATCACAAGCATCAATTTCTGACAAAAATGTGTCTATATAATTGTTGAGATTGTGTTGATTTGGTTTTGTGTTTATGTATGCACGATAATCAACTTTGTCAAAAAGTTTTAAAAATGCACTTCTTGCACCAAAAATTTGAATATTTTTTGAAAAATCTGCAATTGTTTGATTAAATTGAGCAAACAAACCCTTCTCATCTTCAACAACCAACTGACAAAGAGTTTTTTCTGTTGACGCTTTTTCTTTCACCACTTCAAAGAAATCAATGTTGCAGAATGGCGAATTGATCACACTCAACAATGCAATGTCATCATCAACATTTAAAGCAAGTTTTAAAAGATTGAGCAACACTTGTATTTCTGCTTCTTCCAACAAAACATTTTTTGAGTTTGAAACCACAGGAATTCCACTTTCAATCAAAAATTTTTCAAGTTGGTTAAACAGCCCGTTTCTTTCCCTAAACAAAATGGCAATATCTTTGTATTGACATCTTCTTAGTTGTTTGTTTTCATAAATTGAAGTTTGCATAACTTCGACAATTTTGTTTCTAATGTCAACAAGTTGCGCAATTTTATTTTCTTTGACAACAAGTTCGTCTTCTTTGACGCTGTAAATTTGTGGCAACTCTTTTTCTGGCAATTTTTCTTCTTCAATCAAATCTATATTGATTGCTTTTTGCCCATCTTCGCCAAAAGGGGCAAACTCTTTGAGCATAGCATCTTTTTTGTAGTCAATGCCACAATGTTCTTTTGTCATGCAAACTTCAAAAATCTTGTTTACAAATGACAAAATATGTTGACTGCTTCTAAAATTGGTTTTAAGATTTTTAACCGTCGAATTTTCATCTTTTGAAAAATTTTCGGTATCTTTCAAAAAAATTTCAAAACTTGCAAGTCTAAAACCATAAATCCCTTGTTTTGCATCGCCAACTGCAACAAAATTGCAGTTTTTGGCAACATTTTTAACAATTCTCTCTTGCATTTTGTTTGTATCTTGATATTCATCAACAAAAACATATTTAAGATTTGAAAACAAATCTTCTTGTTTTGACAAAATGCTCATATATTTTTCAAAGTCGGAAAATGTAAGACAATTTTTAAGCTTTTTAAGTTCTTCTTGCTCTTTTTCGTAGATGTCAAAAAGTTTGAGTAACAATTTTTCAAACTCTCCCGACCTTTGCTTGTCTACATTGACTTCATCTTGCAAATCAAGCTTTTCAACTTCATCTATCATTTTTTTGATAGAATCTTTGATTTTTCCTGCAGCAGTTGCGATTTCTTTGCCATACAATTTGTCGCTTGGTTTGTTTGGATATTTTAAGCATTCTTTAATTGTTGCAATTTCAAACAAATCTTTTGCATTCAAAACCGGCAAAACGGTTGCACGGACTTTGTCATAATAATCTTCTGCATGCAAACATTCCAAACTGTGCAATTTTGATTGGATTTTTTCTTTCAAATTTTCACACAAAAACTGCAATGCTTGATCAAAATAAGTTTCCATATTTTTGACATTGTTTGTCAAAAACTCTTCTTTGTCAGAAACAGAATTTGCCAATTCTTCGATGCCAAGCATCATAGTTTTGATTTTTTCTTTGTCATTTTTGAAAATTTCAACCAAAAGCTGATATTCGGCAGAATAACATTCTTTCATTTTTTCAAAAGCACGCACAAATGCTGTTGATTTCAATTTGTTTGCAGCGTTTTCGTCCAAAACTTCAAAACTTTCGTTGATATCAAGCAAATTTGCGTATTTTTTTATACATTTTTCGCAATAAGCATGGATTGTGCAAATGTTGGCAGTCGACAAATTGTCAATTTGTTCTACAACAAACAAATCTTTTTGCGACTCTTCTTTCAACTTTTTGAGCAACCTTTCTTTCATTTCGGTCGCAGCCGCTTTTGTGTATGTAAGCACCAAAAGTTGTTGCACTGGGATTTTTTGTTTGACAACAAGTTTAGCGACATATTCAATCATAATAAAAGTCTTGCCACTGCCTGCAGAGGCACTGACCAACATGTTTTTTTTGTCATTTTCCAAAACAGCCAATTGTTCTGGAATAGGATCTCGTTTTGCCATTATTCTCCCAATTCTATTTTTTCGACTTTTTGCAAAATTCTATAACCACTCAATGGGTTATGCTTGCAGATTGCACCATAAGGGCAACCTTCACACTTGCCTTCATAAGGTTTGTCTTTGATGTAACCTTGCTTTATTTCTTCGATCGCACCTTGTGAAACTTTTGTTGCATAATCAAAAAGCACATCAAAATCTTCAACGGGACTTCCATACTTAAACGAAAATGTTTGTTTGCCATCATCTTTCTTTCTAGCCATGCCGATAATATCACTTTTTGATCCTTCATCTAGCAATCTGCGATCAGAATTTTCGACAACATCATTGTCTTTTTTGGTAAGTCCTCTAAACAAATTTTCGTTTTTTGCACTTTGTGACTTGTAATTTGTGTTGCATTTGAAATAATACAATCCTGCACAATCTTTGCCCAACTTGCGTTGTGCTTCTTTCCCATACAAAAACAGTTGCAATTTGTTGCCATAATACAAATCTTTCAAAACGCTGCCAACATTGCCAGTTTTGTAATCCAAAATTCTAAAATAATTGTCGCAAACATCAATTCTATCAACTCTGCCCACAAGTTTAACTTCGTTTGCAATTGGCCCACCAACAAACTCTTCCAATTTGGCAGGTCTAAAGTTGCTGTTTGATTGCTCATAAACCACAGACCTCAAAATTATGACACTTTCATTTTTTAGATAAGCAAGAAAACTCTTTTTTGAAATTATTTTTTCATCATAATGTTTTTTTGCAATGGTCATAAAGTTTTCGTCTAAAAATCTCTCAATCCCCTTTGCATCTACTTTTGAAACATCAAAATTGTTGTCAGCAACAAATTTTTCAATCAACTCATGTTGAAAATTTCCAAACAAAAGTTTTGTTGGTTGAATGTTGTTTTTCTGTTTTACTCCCAAAATATAATTAACAAAATGATTGAACGGGCAATCAAAATATTTTTCAAGTCTAGAAGCAGAAACTGTGCCTTTTGCAAACGCTGCCTTATTTGCAATCTCTTTTGGCAAAGTTTCAAACTCAACAGGTTTTGTCACACTGTTTTCTGCCAAATGTGCAAGTTCGCCTGCAAAATTTTTTGGCATGCTGTCTGTTGCTTTAAGTTTTGTGTAAGCATTTGTCAAGTTTGTTTTGTTGCCCAAATATCTTAAAAGTTTGCTCAACATTTCTTCTTTTGTCAAAGTTGGTGTTTCAATTTTTTCAAAAACAACCGTATGTGCGACATTGTTGCCAAACATAAGTTTCAAATCTTCAACAAAACTTGCCTGTTGCGAAATTTGACCATCTTCTGCTGCCGGTTGACAGACAATAAGCCTGTCTTTTGCGTGTTGCAAACATTCAAACAATTTCAATCTGCTTCTGCGATTTAAAACTTTGATTTCAGGTTCCAATCTAAAGTTCAATCTCAACTTTTCGATATCAGCATCATCAATGATCCCTACATCACCTTGTGTGCGAGGAAGGGCATTTGCTGTTGCTCCCAAAACAATCAACTGCGAAACATCTTCAAAATAACTTCCTGTTGCATCTCCAACATAAACAGCATCTACATAAGATGGGATTGTTTCCACCTTAACACTTTCAAGAGAGAGTGCAAACAGATTTTCAAAATCTATCAAATCAATTTTGTCTTGCTCTCCAAGTTGAGCAAGTTTGTCAAGCACAGCAACAATCAAATCTTTCGCTTGTGCGTTTTCGCTTTCTTGCTTAAACAAATCGTCTTGATGCAAGGTTTCAATCATTTTTAAATATTTTTCGTCAACAATTTGGATTATTTTTTTCAAAATTATTGCAAAATCAGCACATTTTTTGCATTTTCTAAGGTTTTTTATCTCAGAAACAATATTATTCAACTGACCAAACCTTTGTTCAAATTCGATTTCATCTTCAACATTAAAATACCAAATGTCAGACAAAATCTGTGCTTTGTTTTCACACTCTGTCAATGGGTGCGAAACCAAATATTCAAGCGATTCTTTATCAAAGTCAAGTTTTGCAATCTGCAAAAGTTTTGTCAAAAATCTACCCAAAATCGTGTGCGACAAATTTACAGCATCGTCACAATAATATGTAATGTCATATTGCGAAAAAACTTCTTTTATTTTGTCATAATAAACCGGATCAGACACTGCAATTGCAAAATCTTTAAATCTGCCACCTTGCCAAGCTTGATGTTTTATGTATTTTGCAACAAATTCAACTTCGTCTTGTCTGTTTTGTGCAATAATATTTGTAAAATAATTTTTATCTTCACCTTTTGTCACATCAAAAGAAAAAAGATTTTCGACAAGCTTCAATCTGTTTCCTGTCAAAGCAGTTGGTTTGTTTTCAATTTCCACCAAAACAGAGTTTTCTTTTGAAAACATTTTCACCTTTTCAAAAATGTCATCTTCATAAATAAACGCATTGCCAACTGAAATTGGTTTTGCCATGCCTATGTATGTCAAATTGGCAGATGCTGCCAACTTGCAAATAAACGAACTTATCTCTGCTGAAAAGCTGTCAAAATTTACAAAAAATAAATTTACATTTGACAAATCAATGCAATTTTCTGCATTTTTTGCAAAAAAATCAAGCATTTTAGACAAGTCGAGGCGCTCACCGAGCAAATCTTCATATTTTTGATAAACAAGCCTTAAATCAGCCATTTTTCTATCCAAAAGTTGATCGCCAACTTTCTTTATTGCGCTTGGCAAAACTTTGCACGCCTTAAATTGTTTTATTATTTTAAGGATTTTGATGCAAAAATCAACACTGCATTTTTTGAAATATTGAAAACTGCTTTCACATTCTTTTACTGCTTTAAAAACGACAAACACTTCTTCAAGTCCACTAATTCTTTGAAAAGGAATGTTGTTTTTTCTTAAAATGCTGCTGGCAAGTTTTGAAATGCCAACCACTTTTGCGTTGAACACTGATTTTGTGCCAAGCACATCAAAAAGCAAACTTTCTGCTTGCATAGAAAAAGTATCAGGCACAACAACAAGATTGTCCTTTGTCAAATCCTTTGCATCAACATATTGCAAAGTGTTTATTGCCGCTTCGTAAGCAGTTGCACCTTCAACCAATTTGATTTTCATACTCAAATTTTACCACAACAACACCTACAAATCAAACTCTTTTTTGTTTTTGAAGTTGTTTTGTTGAGAGTTTTGTGCAAAATGATCTTTAAGTTGTTGCTGTCTGCTTTTTCCACCAGCCAATTGCTCAGACAAAAAACAATTTTCTTGCTTCAATTTCTCAATTTCTCTTTTCAAATTTGAAATAACCTCATCTTTTTCCAAAATTGTTTTGGTTGCCTTTTTGATCGCCAAGTTTGCCCCTAGTTTTTCTTCTTTAAACCTTGCCTCAACCTCTTCGGTTGCAGATTTTTTAACCAACTTCACAAGCCCCAAAAACAGACTGTTGATTTCTTCTTCTCCAAGCAAATTTTGTTTTCTAAACACCACAACATTGCCTGCCTTGACAGCCCTTCTTTTTAGAGATTGATATTTGTTTTGAATCCTTGTCATCACGGCCAAATCTCCACCACTCAACTTTTCGCATGCAGATCTAACAGACATTCCATTTGCCGTAAGTTGCCCAATCTGTTCTGCCAATTTCTTTTCGGACTCAGCGTTAAATCTCACAAATTGTGCTTTTTGATGCTTGCGCAAATCAATCTGCAACCTTTGACACCTGTGTGTGTCTTTGTGCAAATTTTCTACCTCTTGATAATAATAATTTCGCACACTGTTTGCTTTTCTTTCAAAAACTTTGGCATGCTCTTCAAATGCAAACTTGAGTGAAATTGCTTTTTGCTTGCACTCCTCAACCTTCTCAAACAAAAACTTTACCTCTTTGTCATTCCAAATCTTCATAACCACCTCTGCAAAGATGTTTGACAAAATAAAAATTTTTAATCAAAAAAAACACCTCGACAATCGAAGTGTTTTCGGCGAATCTATAAAAATTGTCTGCGACAAAACATTCGCAATTTTTGTGGAAATGTGCACAACTTTTACGACAAAATGCCAATCATTTTAAGCTTTCTTTCAAACCTTGCATCAAAATTTCTCACCAAAACTCTAAGAAGTCCGTTTTCGCTTTCTTGTGCAAGTTTGACTGTGCTCAACTTTTCCAAATCAGTGTTTTTGATCACTTTTAGTGCACTGAGTGTTGTTGTTGAAAGTTCTTCACACCCCCAACCTTTGCAACCCGAACAAACAAGAGAGCCATCTTTGTAGTCAATCCACAATTTGTCAAAAACTTTGCTTGCACAACAAGCACACTTGTCCACATTGAGTGGTGATCCAACAATCGCAAACAATTCAATCAAAAACTTGTCCAACACATAAAGTGGTTGCACACTGCCAAAACAGAGCGACTTCAAACATTTAAGCAACAAAACAAACACTTGAGCTTGTTCGATTTGAGTAGAAAAGTCAATTGCGTTGACAATTTCAAGCATTGCCGTGCCTTCAAAATATTTGTCTACATCATCGCCAAGCTCGTGGAAAGTTTCAATTGCATCAAATCCTGTGACAATTTTGCCCATTTTGCCATCTTCAAGCATAAATTCACCAAAACAAAAAGGATTTTGTGCAATTTTCATCTTTGCAGTTGGGCTTTTAACCCCTTTCAAAGTCGCCCAAACTTTGCCTTGTTCGATAGAAAAAAGAAGAATATTTTTATCCTTCTCCTTTCTGTCATTTGACCTTATAACAATTGCTTGAAGTTTTTGCGTCATAAAAAAACCTTTACTTTTCTTTTGTAGAAAGCAACGCTCTTTGCTTGTTGCGTGTTTGCACCAAATCCTGAATAATATAAGGATTGCCGTTGGACATCTTAAAAAATTCCCAAGTCATCTCTTCATCAATGTTTGAAAAACCTTTTTTCATGGCCACCTCCCCTATATTATTTTGTGCGATTGGCACTCTTTATATTCTTATTTTAATTCAACAAGCAAAAAATCTCCAAACAATTTTCAGAAAAATATGTAGTGTGCCAATTTTTTGTTTGGCACATTTTTTTACAACCTAGTGATTGTAAGATTTGCCGAACCAAAGGTTACGGTCTCGGCAGAAGTGTTGACCAAAGTCAAAGTGCTTGTTTGTGGAATATCCAAAATTGCTGTTTGCCCAAGATTGACTAGAGTGTCTGCCGTTTGAGATTCTGTGGCGACAGTGTTTGGCACTTGAACTCCATTTAAGTTTAGTGCAGTCGAAACTGTGCCTCCTGCAGGTGTTGTAGCACCAACAGTGTAAGAAACCAAATATCTGCCTGCAAGCAAATTAACTCCACCGGCAGTTGTCGAACTTGGCGAAATTGTTGTGCCGTTTGACCTGATTAAAGCAAGTGGAATTGTGCCTCCTGTCTCAACAGCAGTGTCGCCTGTGCTTGCAAAAAATCCAAACTGTGTTGTCTGTGAAGATGTTGTTGGATTTAGCACAAAGTTTGGCGAACTTGAAAAACAGCAACAAGCGATTGGCATTGGAAAGTTTCTTCTGCAACAATTTTGTCTTGAATACATATTTTTCTCCTAGATGACTTAATTGCCATCTATTCTTATCATATGAACAACTCAAAAAAGTGTGCAACAGCCAACAAAAAAAAGAGGCATACACCTCTTTTTTTATCAACCGAAAATTCCACCAACAGTTCTTGGAAAGATTTCAACATCTCTAATGTTTGAAACACCTGTCAAATACATAACAAGTCTTTCAAATCCAATGCCATATCCTGAGTGAACATTTGTGCCATATCTTCTTGTGTCGATATACCACGAATAATCTTCTTCTTTAAGTCCCAATTCTGCAAGTCTTGCTCTGAGTTTGTCAAGTCTCTCTTCTCTTTGGCTTCCACCAACGAGTTCACCAATGCCAGGCACAAGCAAGTCAACAGCAGCAACTGTTTTGCCATCATCATTTTGTCTCATATAAAATGCTTTGATGTCTTTTGGATAGTTTTTCAAGAAAACTGGCTTTTTGAAAACTTCTTCTGTCAAATATCTTTCGTGTTCGGATTGCAAGTCTACACCCCACTTAACTGGGAAAGCAAAGTTTTTGTTTGCTTTGAGAAGCAAATCAATCGCTTCTGTATAGTCAAGTCTAACAAAATCACTTTCAACAACATTTGTCAATCTTTCCAAAAGTCCAGTGTCAACAAACTTGTTCAAAAATTCAAGTTCGGTTGGACATTCTTGCATAACATATTTGATAACATACTTAATCACATCTTCTTCGTTGTTCATAAGTTCTTCCAAATCGCAGAAGCAGATTTCAGGTTCCATCATCCAAAACTCTGCAGCATGGCGAGATGTGTTTGAATTTTCTGCTCTGAAAGTTGGTCCAAATGTGTAAGTTTTTCCAAAAGCATGAGTAAGTGTTTCTTCGTGGATTTGTCCTGAAACTGTAAGTGCAACCTTTTTGCCAAAGAAATCTTGGCTGTAATCAACTTTTCCATCTTTGATTGGCAAATTGTCAAGATCAAGTGTTGTCACTTGAAACATTTCGCCAGCACCTTCGCAGTCGTTTGCTGTGATGATTGGTGTGTGAATATAAACAAAGTTTCTTTCGTTGAAGAATTTGTGAATTGCAAATGCTGCAACCGAACGAATTCTAAACACAGCATTAAACAAGTTTCCTCTTGCTCTGATTGTTGGGATAGTTCTTAAAAACTCGATTGTATGTCTTTTCTTTTGAAGTGGATAATCCAATTCGCAAGAGCCCAAAATTTCAACAGAAGTTGCATTTACTTCAAATGGTTGTTGAGCATTTGGTGTAACAATCAATTTGCCTTTAACACAAAATGATGTGCCTACATTTTCTTTTACGATTGAGTCAAAGTTTGCAAGTTTTTCTCTTTCGCAAACAATTTGAACACTCTTAAATGCACCATCATTAAGTTCGATAAACCCAATGTTTTTTGAGTCACGGACAGTTCTTGCCCAACCACAAAGAGTGATTTCTTGACCTTCATAACTTTGATATGCTTTATACAAATCTCTAATTTCGATTCTTTTCATTTCTTCTCCTTCAAAACTAAGGTGTGATTCTGTCTGGTCCTCTAAACACAAACATTGATTCTTTGATGTTTGCAAGTTCGAGCAAGTTCATTGTGATTCTGTCAAGGCCAAGTCCAAAACCACCGTGTGGTTGACAGCCATATTTGAAGAATTGCAAATAGAACTCAACATCTTTGTCCAATCCTTTTTCTTCTGCTTGTGCTTTCAAAACATCATATCTATGTTCTCTTTGAGCACCTGTTGTGATTTCAACACCCTTCCAAATAAGGTCGTATCCTTGTGGAATTCCATCTTTTCTCAAATGATAGAATGCTCTCTTTCTTGGGCCGTAATCTGTCACAAAAACAAATTCGTGTCCATATGCTTCTTGTGCAAATTGTGCACAAAGTTTTTCTGCTTCAGTTGTCAAGTCGTCTTGTTCTTCAGCAGGAACTTTAAGTCCATATCTCTTTTCGAGTTCGGCATACAAATCAGCAAGTTTAATTCTTGGGAATGGCAAAGTTGGAACAACAACTTCAACACCAAAAACTTCTTTGATTTCTGGGCCGTATTTTTCTTTTACTGCTTTGAGTGCATATGTGAGAAGTTCTTCTTCAAGCACCATAACATCTTCATAACTTTCAATGCCTGTAAATTCAAGGTCGAAACCTGTAAATTCGGTTGCGTGCTTTCTTGAGTGTGACTTTTCTGCACGGAAAACTGGGCCACATTCAAAAACTCTGCCCAAACCACCACACATAGCCATTTGTTTGTAGAATTGTGGGCTTTGTGCAAGATAAGCAAGTCCGTCAAAGTATTTTACTTCAAACACTTCTGAGCCTGATTCTGATGCTGTTGCGATAAGTTTTGGTGAGTGAATTTCGATAAAGTCTTTTTGCACCAAAAATTCTCTCATTGCATTTGCAAATGCAGTTTGAACCTTAAACAAAAGCAAGTTTTTTTCTTGTCTAAGGTCGAGCCATCTGTAGTCAAGTCTTTGGTCAATGTTGCTTTCTGGTCCGATTGGCGAAACTTCGGCTGTGCTTGTAACAGTCACTGCTTCAGCAAGCACTTCTTGACCTCCCATTTTTACATACTCGCTTTTTACGAGTTCGCCTTCAACAAGCACTGTAGCACCTGCAATCAAGTGTGAGAAAACTTCTCCCACCTCTGGATGTGCAACTTTGTCAACAGTAACTTGGATTTTGCCTGAAAAGTCTTTCAAAATGATAAATTGAATGTTCTTTTTGTCACGAACAACTTCAACCATACCTTGAAATCTTACTTTTCCGACTTCGAGTTGTGAAATTTGTGTAGTCATAATCTTTCTCTCCTTTTATCTATATTGACATACTTGCAAAATTTGCATAAAAAAATCCTAATGCAAATCTGCATTAGGACGAATATTTCTTATCCGCGGTGCCACCTAATTTGTCGCTGTGCGACCTCTCTTTTGAAACTGATTTGCTCAGTAGGGCACAAAACTGTTAAAGTTGTCATTCGCTTTGGAGAATTTGGCAAATCTCAGCCACCTTGCCTCTCTGTAAAACTCTTTGTCCTAGGCTACTACCTTCGTCATCGTTTTGATGTAAGCATAATAACATTATCTTGAAAAAATGTCAACCTATCACTTCAAAAATTTTTCAAACTCTTCCTTGCCAACAAAAAAACACCACCGTTGAGGTGATGTCTTTGTTTTGCTAAGCCGCTTCCCAGACTCGATTTTGCTTAAACCACTCCGTTTCTTTCAAAATCGTGTCGTTGTTTGAGCAGACAACATTATACCCTTCTGCTGATGAAAGGTAAACAATGTTTCCGTTCATAGAAGTAAACTTGTTGTTTTTGTAGTCAATGCACATTGTTGTCACATACACTTCTGTGCAATCTGTAAAGGCAACAATATTTGAAATAAATTGTTGTGTAGGAAATTGATTTTCTTGTGTGTCAGTGTATTCTGGACTGCCTGCACAACAGCAAACGCAAATTGTTTTTGGATTGATAACTTCCAAAAGTGCTTGTGAAGAAGATGTTTTTGATCCATGGTGTCCTGCTTTGTAAAGGTCAACTTGTGGCAAGTTGTTGAGAGAAAGCAAATGCTCTTCCCCCTCTGCTTCCAAGTCGCCTGTAAACAAAAAGTTTTTGTCGCCATGTTTGATCATTGCACAAACAGAATTGTTGTTTTCGTCTCTTGTGTCTACATTTGCATAGAAATAACTGTTCAAAATTTCAAGCGTAACATTTGTGCCAACTTCAAATTCTCTTTGAGCAGTGCCTGTGGTATTTGTTGTGCCGTTGATACATTCAAGTGCAGTGAAGTGTTTTGCCCCATTTGCAACTTCGGCATCTCTCTCACGAAGATAGTTGTTGTATGTCTTTGTGCCAACTTTATCTGTTGTAACCCCTGCAAAATCAATGATTGTTTCGCATTCGTAAAGGTCAAAAATGCTTTCAACTTTTGTGCTTGTCGCAAAACCAGCATAGTGGTCCATGTGAGCATGAGTCACGATAACATATTCCAAAGTGCCATCTGTCACATATTGGTCAAGATAGTTTGAAACAGTTGCAATGCTGTTTGTTTTTGATCCACAATCAATCAAGATGTCGCAAGTGTCTGTTTTTATGTAAGTGCAATCACCTGTATATTTGTTGCCAAGTTCCAAAAAGTGAACAGAAACTTCGGCATCATCAGCAGACAAGTCAATCTTGCTGTTTTCGTTGTCGCCATAAGAATAATAAACTTCGCCAACATGCACTTCGTCTGTCTCTGGCAATGTGAAATAAGTAAACCCAGCAAATCCACCAACAAGACCAACAAAAAGAGCCACCAAGCCAAAAAGTTTTGATGCTGTTTTCTTACTCATTTGCATCACCTCCTTCACTTGGTTCTACAAATGTAACAATTCTTACCTTTTCAACTGTAAAAATCTTTCCATATTTCAAATCGTTTGATTTGTATTTGATATAATATGTGCCTTCTTCTTCGGCATAATATCTGCCTTGATCATCAACAAGCAAGTTTGTTTCAATCTCGACTGATGAAGAAACATCTTTTCCAAACGAAACAATCTTTACCCCTTCATCTACATATCTTTCATCTTCGCTATCAAGGGTGAAAACAAGTTCTTCTTGCCCTACAATTTCAAAACAATCGTTTCTGCAAATCATCCAGCAAGAAAACACTCCGCCTCCCAGCCCCAAAAACAAAAACGCAAACACCAAAATCCATGCTTTCGCTCCTGCACTCTTGACTGCTTTGACAGCTTTCTTTTGTTTGCTTTTCGAAACTTTGACATCATCAAGATCAACAGTTATGTTTGACTTTGCTTTTGACGATGTCTTTGTCGCAGTTTTTTTAGTTGCCATAATTCTCCTCCGTCTATTTTTGAAATTATAACACATCACCTTGTATTTTTGAAAAGAAAAACACAATCAAACGATTGTGTTTCTAAAATTTATTTTCCTGCTCCCATCACTTTTTCAAAGTTTTTTTTTGCTTTTGAAAAAACTTGAGCTTCTGCACGTCCTGCTTCTGGGCAATCTGATGCGTGCAAACCATTTTTTGTGGTTTCTTCATCTTTTCTTGCTTCTGTGCCAACAGGGTTTACAAAAATTGCTTCCAATTCTTCTTCAGTAAGAAGTTGTTTCAAAGCGTATCTCAATGTGTCTGGTTGTGGATTTTTTGTTGATCCTTTAAGTGCATCAACAACAGCAATTGCATTTTCGCCAGAAACTACAATTCCGTATGCTGGACCACTTGTGATGTAATCTTCCAAACTTTGATAATATCCTTTTCCAACATGGGCAACATAGTGTTCTGCTGCCAATTCTTTTGTGTAAAGGGCATAACCTTTGTCTTCGATTTTCAAACCAGCATTTTCAAGTACTTCAAGCACATATGAAATAAGTTTTGGGTGTTTTGCAAAGCCTGGTTTAATCATTACATAACTAATTTGTTCCATTTTTTTCTCCTTGTTTTTAATTTGATTTGATTATATCACAAAATGCTTTTTTCAGTCAACTTGTTTGTCAACCAGCATGTTGCTTTGAATTTATTTCTTAACAAAAATTTGCACATGTTGTGGCAAAACTTCCACTTTGAAAGAACCCTTAAATCCACTTTCGCCATCAAGGTTGATTGTTGTGCGCTCAGGCACTTCAACCTCAAACTTGTTAAGTTTTAAGATTGTACATCTCTTTGTTTGCATTTGTTTTTTGCCAATACCAAACACAAAAATCTTTGCAATACGCAAAAGCGAACGGAATGAAACTCCTTTCTTTTCTGTGTCGTTTACAAAAATCAAGTTTACATAACCATCATCACATTGAGCCATCTTGTTGATTCTAAATCCAGCAACATATTTGCTGTTTGCAACAATGCCAAGTGCATAAGTGCCTTTTACAACCTTATCATCATATTTGATTGTTGTGCGAAACGGTCTTGCACCAAATAATTCTTTGAAACCATATTTAAAATATGCAAGACGACCAAATTTTTTCTTGGCAGATTGTGGTGCCAAATAACTTGTGCCAGTAAACACGCCAAATGCACACACATAGATTGCATAACGATCATTCACTTTGAAAATATCGTGATTGACATAATGCCCATCTAAAATGATTTTCATTGCCTTTTTCAAATCTTTGGGTATGCCCAAAGAATGCGCCAAGTCATTTGTTGTGCCGGTTGGTATGTATCCAATTTGTGGTCTGTTTGGCATGTCTGCAATCGCATTGATCACTTCGTTTACGGTGCCATCCCCACCAGAAACAACAAGCACATCATAATATCCACATGCTTCTTTGGCATAAAGGCCAGCATCGCCTGCTTTTGTTGTTGCAAGGCATGCCACTTCATCAAATTTTTTCATAAGGCAAGACAAAATATATTCTCTGTTGTTTGCATTGTTTTGCTTGCCACTTGTTGGGTTGTAAACATATAAACATTTCATAAATATATTATATCACATTTGGCCACAAAAGTAAAGATTATATTTTTTGCTGAAGATCATTGAAATTTAAGCCCAAATGCCTTATAATGATGATGTAGGAGATTTTATGGAACATCAATTTGAATCCTTGATCAACAACATCAAACAATACACAACATCTGCAATTTTTGCAGTGGTGCACAATCCCAATTTAGGCACAGATTTGTTGTATGTCTACACAAGGGGTGCAAGCAGAAAAATTTTGGTTTTCGACAAAACCGAAAATTTAAAACCTATTGCAAAACTTCTTTACAACATAGGCGCTCACACAATCAATTTGTCGTCAATTGAAGTTGAAGAAGAATATCAACGAAACGGCATCGGTTCATCTTTGATGCAATTGATGCTTGCACATGGTGACAGCCTTGGGGCAACCAACCTTTACGGCATGGCAAAACCAATCAACAACATCAAAGGCATCACAATCGTTGGCAAAGATTGCATGCAAGAAGAATTTGGTGCAATCAAACAATTTTATTGTGCAAATGGTTGCACTTTTGATGCAGAAACCGATCCATACTCAGATGAATATGACTTTTCACAATCTTGGCAGGGTGGCGAAAAGATAAAATCTCTTGACGACAACCTTCTCGAGTTTGCCTGCCAAATCCTTGCCAAAGAACCAACCCTTACACACAAACCAAAAACATTCTAACAAAAAAAACAAGCATTTTATTGCTTGTTTTTTTCTATTGTCGCATACATGTTTTCGGCATAGTTGAAAATCTTTTTTCGCTCTTCTTCTTTGCAATCTTTCAACTTGCTTTGTTTTGGTTTGCCCCACACATCAAAGATTGAAGGTCCAATCCAATGATTGTATTTGCATGGCGTATAACACCCCTTAAAAATGCTCAAAATTGCCTGTTTTGGCTTTGGAAAAGCGATTTTAAGGACAAACATCACAAGCCAATTTATCGCCTTTGGATAGTGATTTGAAATGTTTGTAAGTGTCACTCCTGGGTGCACAATTGAAAGCGAAACTTTGTCATTGTTTTTAAACAGTTCGTGCAAAGCAAACATCAAAAATCTTTTCGAATTTCCATATGTTTTGCTGATTTGTTTGTATGTGGAAAAGTCGATATCTTTTTCGTCAATCTTTGAGTTTTTGTGCGCAACACTGCCGATTGCAACAACCTTTGATCCCGGTTTTTTCTCCAATTCTGACATCAATTTCTTTGTCATATAATATGGATACAAGAAATTGATTTGAAAAACCATGTTGTATCCACTATCCAACTTTTTGAGAGGGACATTATACACTCCGGCATTGTGGATCAAAATGTCAATGCCACCCAAAGTCTTGAGTTGTTCTATGCACTTATCCACATTTTCTATTGACGCAAGATTGAGCGAAACAACACTTGCATCAAAGTTTGGATACTCTTCTTTGATTTCTTCAATAAGTTTTTTTGCTCCCTCTTCTTCAAGCACAGGCATAACAACCTTTGCTTCAAATCTTGCAAAAAGTCGGCAAAGTTGAGAGCCCAATCCACCATTTGCTCCGGTGATAACAACTGTTTTCCCTTTCAAACTTTCACCATTTTTGTTTATCCATTTTTCAACATTCATATTTTTCTCCAATATATTGCAAGTATAGCACAAAACAAAAAATTAGAAAAATATATCTCGCAACTTTCTGCTCAAACATTTGCACTCAAAACAAAGTGTTGACATTCTGATTTTTTTGTTCTACAATAACAACATCTTAAACAAAAGGAGAAATCGACTATGTTTATCAACTATGTTTTGTGGCATCATAGCTAACTAGCATTCGCAAAAACAAATGTGTTTTGTGAATGCTTTTTTACGCTTCACAAAACATATTGAAGGGATAAACATCGTGCATATATATCTTTTTATGGCCCGTTGGTATGTTTTGTAACAAAAACAATCAACGGGTCTTTTATTGTCATAAAAGGAGAATTATATATGAACGAAATCGAATTTTTGAAAGATTTAGTTTCAATCAAATCTTTCAACACCAAAGAAAACAAACAGATTATTGAATATCTAAAAAACAAACTTTCGCCATTTGCAAGCGAAATAATCACATTAACCAACAAGACAGACAGCCGACAAAGTTTGCTAATCGGTCTCAACACACCACTTGCCAATGCAAAAGAAGCAATCGTGCTTTCAGGACACATTGACACGGTGATTGCAGATGAAAAATCTTATGCCACCAACCCATACATTCCAACGATCAAAGATGGCAAATTGTATGGGCTGGGTGCGATTGACATGAAAAGTTTTTTTGCTTGCATACTTGCAAATTTGGAAGTTTTGAAAAGCAAAAACAAACCAATTGTTCTTGCAATAACTGGCGATGAAGAAACCAAACTCGAAGGCATCAAATTGATCACTGACAAAATGAAACAACAAAACATTATTCCCAAATGCTCAATCGTTGGCGAACCAACCAACATGGACATTTGTTTAAGTTCAAAAAGTTGTTACGAATATCAAGTCGAAATTGTTGGCAAAGGTTGCCACAGCAGCGCCCCTCAAAACGGAATAAACGCAAATTACATAGCAGCCAGAATTATGTTGTTTATAGAAAAACTTAATATGAAGATAAACAATACATCTCTCTCGTGCAACATAATCAATGGCGGCGAAAAAGTAAACATTGTTTCAAGTTTTGCAAAATTAGTTTTTGACATAAGAAGCCCATACACAAACTTTGCAGAAAAAGCAATCTCAAAAATAAGACAGTTTGCCTCTCGCCTTCAAGCAAAATATAAAGGTTGCAAAATCTCTATAACAAAAACACTTGAAATCCCTGCACTTGAAAAGAGAAAAAGCAAAACAATCGACAAATTGATAAGACAATTTTCTTTGAAAGAAAAAGAGTTTAGGGGTGGTTGTGAAGCAGGATATCTGCAACAAGTTGGTGGTGATGCTTTTGTGTTTGGGGTTGGAGACCTCAATCTTGCTCACAAGCCAAACGAATTTGTTGAAATAGACCAACTCGAAACATACA
Organism: Clostridia bacterium; assembly: GCA_017452445.1. Classification (GTDB taxonomy): domain Bacteria; phylum Bacillota; class Clostridia; order Christensenellales; family UBA1242; genus Caccovivens. The sequence goes on along the minus strand of JAFTMH010000005.1, from coordinate 4,470 downwards.
ACCAAAAACTGATGCAAATGATTGACTTCCTATGCAAACAATAGACAAAAAAAGACAGGCAAATCAACCTGTCTTTTTTGTTTTTAAACTTTTGGCTCCACAAAGCCAGCAACACTTTCAATTTCTTGCAATTGAAAACGGTATTCTTGTTCTACATTTGGATATTTGATTTTGTCAACTTTGCTCGCAAACATATCATAAGGTCTAACATATCTCAAACCACTGCCATACAAAGCACGATACAAAACTAACTTCTCTTTAGTTTCTGAATGAAGCACAATCCCTTCGACCAAATATAAATCACCTTTAAAGTGTTTGTAAATTCTTCCTTCCAAAATTTCCATTTAAAACCTCCATATTGTATATTATATCAAAAATCAGGCACTTGTCTTACATTTTTGTTGCTTTCACGAATTATTCTATATGATCATGTTTTTTTAAATTGCATTTTGCGCACAACAACTGAATATTGTCAACTGTTGTAGAAGATCCTCCTTTTGAAAATGGAAGAATATGATCATAATGCAAATTTTTATCCGAACCACACTTTACACATTTTCCTTTATCTCTAGCATAAACCGCAACTTTTACATCTGTTGGGATCAATCTATTATGTTCCATATTTAATTGATCTATGTGATCATAAGTTTCCTGCGTATCCAAATCATCTTCAATCATTTCAAGCTTAAATTTGAAAACATTTCTATTTCCGTCATTTTCAATAAATGCATCCACCAAGTTAAAAAATCCGTTATATACCCAAACGCCGTCTTTTATTTTTTCGTAAACCTTTATTTTTTTTGCACTCCCCAAACTTTTCTTATAATTAATTGCAGCGATGTAAAATTTTCCATTTTCCGTCAACATTCCTTTAGGAGTATACATTGGTTGATCTGCAGATTTAACAGAAACGTCTTGTTTGTTAAAGTTTTTTTGTACGTCATGACCTTCATAAATAATAGTAGTCCCATTATCTTCAAACCTATCTGCATACGGAGCATTATTCCTTACACTCATTAGTATTATTCCATATGATTTTCCATTTACATTAAAACTCATTCCTCTCTGAATTGCAAAACCTTCTTCTGCAACCATATCCGAATATTTTATAACTTCACCCCTTATCATCAAACACCTCTACTTGTATATTATATCAAAAATCGGACACTTGTCTTACATTTTTGTTGCTTTCACAAATTATTCTATATGATCATGTTTTTTTAAATTGCATTCTGCACACAACAACTGAATATTGTCAACTGTTGTAGAAGATCCCCCTTTTGAAAACGGACGAATATGATCATAATGTAAATTTTTATACGAACCACACTTTGCGCATCGTCCTTTATCTCTAGCATAAACCGCAACTTTTACATCTGTTGGGATCAATCTATTATGTTCCATATTTAATTGAACTATGCGATCATAAGTTTCCTGCGCATCCAAATCATCTTCAATCATTTCAAGCTTAAATTTGAAAACATTTCTATTTCCATCATTTTCAATATACGCATCCACCAAATTAAAAAATCCGTTATATGCCCAAACTCCCTCTTTTATCTTTTCATACATTTTTACCTTATGGACAGCTGTCTTTTTATTTTTATAATCCAATGCTGCCATATAAAATTTCCCGTTCTCGGTTAATAATCCTTCTGGAGTTTTCATCGGCTGATCAACGTATTTTTCTGACAAGTTTGTTTTGTTGTGTGTTTTTTGAACATTATGTCCCTCGTGTAGGACAGTCCTACCATCATCACCAACCTTATAGTTATTCCTGTTTGTGTATATTAAAATAATGCTATAACTTTTATGTTCAATGTGAAAATTCATTTCACGACGTAACGCCCGCCCCTCTTCGAAAACAATATCGCTATCCTTTATAACATCTCCCCTTGTCATCAAAAATCCCCCTTCTACAGCTTATTATACTAAAAACAAACCATTCTTTGCAACAAAAAAAACAAGTCAACCGACTTGCCTCTTTCTTTTGGTTGGATTGAGTGTCACACCAACGCAAAAGCTTATACTCACTTTGTTCGTTGAAGGTGGGCAATCAAAATAAAAAAGAGTGCAATAGCACTCAATTCAAATCTGATTGGATTGAGTGGACTCGAACCACCGACCCCCACCTTATAAACACGCAAACTGACAAGTGCGTGTTTAAGCCCGTTAAGGGTGGTGCGTGTTTGTTGCAAGCAAACAGGAACACCCTGATAAGATTTGGCAAAGCCAAATGCAAAACTTTTGTTTTGCTGTGGGGGATAAAACAAAAAAAACAAGTCAACCGACTTGTCTTTCTCTTCTGGTTGGATTGAGTGGACTCGAACCACCGACCCCCACCTTATCAGGGTGGTGCTCTAACCGACTGAGCTACAATCCATCATAAACATCACAAATATTGGCGGGGATGTGCCTTTATTTATAATGCCCTTTTATTATACCCACAAAAAGACAATCTGTCAAGCATTTCAATAAAAATTTAGACAAATTTTTCATATTTTTGTTTGTTATATCAAAAAAAGAGGATTCCCCTCTTTTACATACAAAACCTGTCATAAGTCGCAACATCATCAAATTTGTTTCTAAGTGCTGTATATTTATCCAAAGTTGAAAGCAAATATCTTTCTCTGGCACTGTCTGTCATACCTTTCAATTTTTTGTTGTCAAGCAGATATTGCACCGGATTTGAGACAACCCCCTCTTGTGCCATCAATGTCTCAACTCTACCTCTAAAATCTTCGTCATCTTTTGCAATAACTTTTATCTTTGCCACAGGCACATTTTCTTTGCCTACCAATCTTCTCTTTGCTTTTTGCGCAAAAACTTTCAAGAAATCATTTTTCATAATCGTCTCCTTTTATTTGCAAGACAATTATACAACACTCAACCACTTTGCCAAACGACTATTTTCTCTTATTCTTTCCTATTATGTCGAAAAAAAGAAAAGAGTGGGCTTTCCACTCTTCTTTCTTATTCTTTTATTTTTGGTGTAATTTCGTATTTGTTGTTTTTGATATATTTATGAGACATTGAAACAACAATATTTTTCTTCAATCTCGCAATTCTACCTCTGATAAACTTGCCTTCATGCTTAAGTTCTTCTGCAGTTTTTGCCCCACCAGCAATCAATGCATCCATTGTTTCAACAACAAAATCGTTTACATATTTAATAGATTTCTTTTGATCTTTACACTTGTCTAAACAAATGTCAAGAGCCGTTTTCCCATCTACCACAACATTAAAATCAACTCCTGCATTTGCAAGAATTTTTACCAATCTTGCTTCCGAACCTTTTGCGGCTTTGATTGCATCTTCTGGTTTTGGTTTTGCACCTTGAGAAATAAGATATTCAACAATCTCATAAACCTTTCCTCTTTGAGCATCAATCGCTTCATCAAGGATTGAGTGTCCATATTTGTGTGAGAATGTTTGTGCTGATACACCGTTTTCGACCAAAAGTTTAACTATTTCAAGTTTCTTTGATCTTACAGCCAAATACAAACTATCTTCGCTTATTTGTGCCCCTTTTGATATCAACATTTCAAGCATTTCAATCGGCGCTTTCTGTTCGATAGCATATTCCAACAAAGTGCGTTGATTGTCTTTTTCAACAAAGTTTACATCGACGCCATATTGATCAATAAGATAAGAAATAAGTTTTACATTCCCTTTTCCTATTGCCCTATACACTTTGCCAAAAGTTGTATATTTTTCATCTGGGATTGCCAAGGTTGACAAACTGAAACTTGGGCACTTTTGGCATCTGTCTTTCAAATCGTTGAGTGCTGCATACATAATCTCTGTGTCAAGATCTGTGTCAAAAGCAGCCATAATTGTTTGAAAAACAAAACCTGCCCAAGTGTAAACATCTTTTATTGCTCGTTTGCTTGTTGGATTTTTAACGCAATTTTCAATTGCCTTGTCCAACAAATCAGAAACACTTGTTTCTTCAAGTGCAACAACCTTTTTGCCCCTTTGAGTCTCGATACTAATTTTAGAAATTTCCCAATGCTCTACTTCTATGGCAATTCTCTTGTCTGCATCACCAGTATATTGACCAACAGAAAAACCCAAACCGGCTTTTTTGCCGACAACAGTTTTTCCGTTGTTTTTGTCATAAATGTCCAATATTGAAAGATTTACAATAAGTTTATCAAAATTAAACATTTTATCCTCCCTATAAGATAATTATACCAAATCCAAACATGAGTGTCAATATTGTTTCATTTCCCCAAAACGCAATAAAAAAAGAACGACCTAAGTCGTTCTTCTTTTATCTAATTAAATATGCTCTTAAACAATCAAACGGTTTAGTTATCTTGTTCATTAAGACGAGTTAATCTCATCTCATCGACTGTCTTCTCTTTAAAAGGAGGTGATCCAGCGGCACCTTCCGATACCGCTACCTTGTTATGACTTCACCCCAGTCGCTGGCTTTACCTTAGACGGCTGCCTCCCTTGCGGGTT
>JAFTMH010000004.1 GCA_017452445.1 Clostridia bacterium | reverse complement strand
GAAGAAGTTGCAAAACCTCAAAAAGAGCAAAACACAAGCAGAGAGGACTCTGCTGTGTTGCTCTTTTGAGATTGCAACCAACTAAATTTTCACGACAAGCAACACTCGAAAAACAGCGATAAGCAATTTGAAAAAATACCTATTGACCAAATATAAACAATCAAATTGCGGCCGTTAGGCCGCTTACGGCTGTATATACAAATTTTAGATCTAAAATAAGGGAGGTGATGTGATTTGAGTTATTGGAAACCAAAACAGATGATTTCGATGAGAGTTGACTCAGACAAATATGCACAAGTTCGGGATATTTTGGATGAAAAAAATCGAAAAATGGGCTTTGTTGGAGCTAGAACTTACACATTTGCAGATATAGTCGACAAAGCTATGACTGATTATATCCGGGCAAATGCTTAAGCAAAAATATATACTTTTCGAAAAGTATATACAAAATCCCAGGGCGAAATTCCCTGTTTAACATAACCAGATTGAATAGTTTTAAGGTAATGACACAGAGTGCCACTGCCTTTTTTTTGTTAAAAATTATTAGAATTCGACAAGCAATATACTTGACTGAATATATGGCAAGATTTATAATTTAATTAGGAGGGCAGTATGGAAATTGCAGCTTTAGTATTTTCTGGAATAAGTGCCATAGCTGCTGTATTATCGGCAGTTGCTGCATTTAAATCAAAAAAGGAAGTTCAAAAAATGAAACAGGCGAATTACAACAAAATTAAGTAACAAACAAAAGAAAACAACGGAAGCATGGTTGGGATTAATAACGGAGAAATTAATGAACAAAACAAAAACTGAAGTAGATTCTTATGTAGAAGAAAATAACGGAAGCATGGTGGGAACTAACCATGGTATAATTTATTGCGGAATGAATTATGTCGATGTGAGATCTTTATGTCTTGATTTAATAAGAGAGGAAATATCAAAAGCGAAAGATATAGCATTGATAGAGGCAAAAAAAAGAGATGACGAATTGGTTTCACAAATATTGAAAAAGGCGGCAGATGCAAATATTTCGCCAGATGACATAATGGTCGCACTGCAAGAACCTGCTCTACAATTTGATTTTATTGAAGCTGAAAAGGCCTATATAAAATACGGAACAGCAGAATTAAAAGAATTACTTTCTGATCTTGTTGTAAAGAGAATTGAAGAACCAGGACATAATTTGCTCCAAATTGTATTGGGTGAAGCTATTAAAACCGCACCATTACTTTTACCATCACAAATAAACAGCTTGGGATTAAAATTTGTTTTAACACATACAAAAAGAACTACGGTAGTTAATTATCAGACTTTGTTAGAATACCTTAATCAACATGTGGTTCCGATCTATGAAAAAGGGATCAGTGAAAAACAATCAGAGTTTCAACATTTAAGTTATGTTGGTTGTGCAACAACATCAATAGGTTCAAGTAGTTTAGAAAGTGTACTTTTAAATACTTATACTGGATTGTTTTTTAAAGGGTTTGATGAAGAATCTCTTAAGATTGTGGATGGTGAAAAATCCAATATTTTATATCCAACATTATTTACCAAATGTCTTAATGATAATAAAAAGTTGCAGATTAATGCAATTGATGAAGAGACAGTGAAGGAACTTTTTGAAAAGTTAAAAGTAAAACAGTCTCATCAAGATTACATATTGTCATTATTTAAATCAAATAGAATGAATGCAGAAGAGGTTAGAGATAAAGTTATTGAAACATGTCCTAAAATGGAACAAATATTTAAGTATTGGAACGATAGTTTAATTTCAAGGTTGACATTATCTTCGGTTGGGATTATTATTGGTGCTTTTGCGGCACAAAATATAACAAATGACTATTTTAAGTTGTCTATTTGGATTTAGGTTAAGTTTTTGACAAAATTAATATAAATAGGAAAAATTTTTCCAAAGCTGCAAGTGTGGTTTTGGAAATTTTTTTCCAGTGTTTTGGAAATTTTTTTCCAAAATTCGTGGTCTAATATTATTATTTATATTATAAACTTTTTATTGATAGTGATTAATGATTGATAATAATAAAGTGCGCACGCGCGATATTATTATAATAAATATATATTATATATTAATAAAGGCTCAGCTGGAAACAAGGCAAAGAAAAAGAAGGGGAAGACCCTTCTTAAACACACACCGAAATTATTGAAAATTTTTTGTCGTCAAAATTGTCGTCAAACGGCGATTTTTTATGTTTAGCAATTTATAAAGTTGCTAAATGTCCCTATTTTAGGGAATTTATTCTGGTGGGTGACCAGGGGCTCGAACCCTGGACCCACAGATTAAGAGTCTGTTGCTCTACCAACTGAGCTAGTCACCCAGAATAATTTTTTGCCGTTTCCAGCGAAAAACTATGTGTATTATACAACACATTTGCAATCTTGTCAATCAAAAATTTCAATTTGATGCAAAATTTTAATCCTTTGGTGCAATATTGATAGTTCCATACAATCTTTCAAAATCAGCAACATATCTTTTTACTGCCACTTCAATTTCTCTGTTTCTGCTTCGGCAGTTGAAGTCAGACATATATTTCAACTTTTCGTTCAATTCATACGGCAACCTAAGGGGATAGGTTGAAGTTTCTCTTTTCATAAGTGCTCCTTGTTCGACAATTTTACTATAAATTCGACAAAAATAAAAATACTTTTTTAAATATGTTGTGTCAGCAATCAAAAAAAATCAATATAGTTTATATTGTGAAAAATCTTAAAATTATCAACTCAAAACGACTTTTGGACAATTTGGCATTGTTTTCGCACAAAAAAGTGTGTGCAATGGTTAAAGCAGATGCCTATGGGCACGGAATGAGGCAAATTGCAGAAATTTTGCAAGATAAGGTGTTTTGTTTTGGTGTCGCAAAAGTGGAAGAAGGTGCAGTTTTGCGAAGTTTTTGCAAAACACCGATTGTGGTTGTTGGCAAGACATTTGATTTTGATTGTGCGAGAAAAAACAATTTGATTGTTGTGATTGAAAGCGAAGCAGAAGCAAAAATGGCAATCAAATTTGGTTTGTCAGTTTTTGTTAAGATTGATTGTGGCATGAACAGATTGGGCGTCAACAGTGCAAAAACTTTAAAAAAAATTGTTGCAAAATTTGACTGTTGCAAGAAGTTGTTGCTTGGATTTTCTGTGCATTTTTCAAACACTGCAAGCACAGAGAGCACGCAAAAACAATACCAAAAATTTTTACGGTTTAAAAAGTTGTTGCCAAAGGGGAAATTAATCTCTTTTGGTGGCAGTGGGGTGGTCGACTATGATTTCGAGTTTGACATCATAAGAGTTGGTTTGGGGCTGTATGGCTATCAAAGCGAAATGGCAAAACCTGTGATGAAGATTGTTTCTTTTGTCGAAAAGGTTTTTGTCGCTCGCAAGGGGGACTGGCTTGGCTATGGAAACAAATTTCAAGTGCCAAAAACAGGCAAGTTTGTTCTTGTGCCGGTGGGTTATGCCGATGGGTTGCTTAGAGGGTTGTCAGGACAGAGTGTGCAGATAAATGGCAAAGATTGTGAGATTGTTGGCAATGTTTGCATGGATGTTTGTTTTGTGCAAGTTGACAATTCTGTTTCTGTGGGCGACAGGGTGGTTGTTATGCAAGATGCAACAGCCTTTGCAAATCAACTTGGCACGATAGAATATGAAATTTTGACCAATTTTTCAAAATTTAGGGGAGAAGTTGTTGTTGAATAAAAACGGCCAATTTGGTTGGAATTTTGGCGAAAAAATGGTATAATAATATTATGATGAGAGTAGATGCAGGCAAATACAAAGGCCGTAGATTGATTGAAAACAAATATGACCACATAAGGCCGACAACTGACAAAGTGAGACAAGCGTTGTTTGTTAAGTTGCAGTTTTTTGTGCCAGAAGCACGAGTGCTTGACTTGTTTTGTGGCACAGGTGCGATGGGCATTGAGGCGTTGAGTCGTGGTGCAAATGAAGTGATTTTTGTGGATAAAGATGAGCGAAGTGTGCAAATGACAAAGGCAAATCTCAAAAACCTTGGCATAACTGCAAAAGTCAACAAGTGTGATGCTTGCACATTTTTAGACAAGGTTGAAGGACAATTTGATTTGATTGTTTTGGATCCACCTTACAAGAGTGGATTGTATGAAAAAGTGCTTGAAAAGATTTATCAAAAAAACTTGCTTGCAGATGAGGGGATTATTGTTTGCGAGCATGCAACAGAAGACACTTTTGAATATGCAAATTTTGAAGTGTTTGATGAAAAAAGATATGGCAACATTATGCTGACATACCTTTCAAACAAAGAATAAAAAAAGCAGTGAATTTTCACTGCTTTTTTGTTTTAGATTTCTGGGTCAAATTTTTCAAAAATGACATTGTCACAATATTTTACCACTGTGAGATATTCTTCTTTGCTTCTTACAGTCCAAGCAAGAAGTGGAAGTTGTTTAAATCTCTTTACAAATCTGTTTGGCAAAGCACTTGCTTCATAAGAGATAAAGTGTGGCTCGCTTACCTTTTTGTTTTGATTGAGTGTTTTGATTGTGCGTTTTTTCATCCAAGTGATTGTTTCGCCTTTCAAATAACCACCAACTTGACCTCTCAAAATGTGAGGGGCGTGTTGTTTGAAATATTTGAGCGAATCTGGGTTGAGTGATTGCACGGCATATTCGCCTTTGTAGTTTTTCAAAATGTCAATCACTGCTTGTTCGAGTTCGCCAACCTTGTATTTTGTTTTGATGTCAATCATCACAGGCACTCTTCCATCAATCAATTTGAGTGCTTCTTCAAGTGTTGGGATATGTTCTTTTGATCCTTTGAGTGTCAAAGCTTTCAAATCTTCTTTGTTGAGATATTGCACATAGCCATCGTTGCCTGTCATTCTTGCAAGCGAGTCATCAAAAAACACGACAACAGTTTTGTCTGCCAAAAGTTGAACATCAAGTTCGATAGCATAACCTTTTTCAATCGCTTTTGAAAATGCTGAAAGTGAATTTTCAGGATTTGTTTTTGAATGATAACCACGGTGGGCGATAGGTGTTTCTACAAGCCAAGATTTGAATAAGTCCATAATTTTACCCTTTAAATATATTCTATGATATTTTCAATTCTACTGCATTTTGTTGTTTTTGTCAAACAGAAATCAATATATATTATTCTGCATTGTTTGCGTTTATAAATGTTTTGATTGTTTCAAGTCTTTCTTTTGCATCGTTTTTGCTTTCTTCAATCAATGCTTGCGCTTCTTCGCCTTTCATTTCTTTGATTGCTGCATAACGGCTTTGGCCATTGAGAAAATCTTCATATTTGTCAAAGTCGCTTGTGCTGTCAAGTGAAAGGTTGTTTGTTTGTGGGTTGTATCTAAGAAGTGACCAATATCCACATTCAACAGCAAGTTTCATTTCTTTTGAAGTTTGAGACATATCAATGCCATGGTTTACGCAAGGCGCATAAGCCACAATCAAACTTGGGCCATCAAACGCTTCTGCTTCTTTGAATGCTTTGATGCATTGATTTGCATTTGCACCAAGACTTACTTGTGCAACATAGCAGTTTTTGCTTGCGATTGCAATTGAAATCAAGTCCTTTTTCTTTGTTGGTTTGCCGGCATTTGCAAATTTTGCCATAGCACCACGAGGAGTTGATTTTGAAGATTGTCCACCTGTGTTTGAATAAACTTCTGTGTCCAAAACAAGCACATTGACATTTTCTTTTCCGTTTAAGATGTGGTCAAGGCCACCATAACCAATGTCATAAGCCCAGCCATCCCCACCAACAATCCAAACTGATTGGTTTGATTGAGTGTTGTATTTGCCGCCAAGTTTGATGCCAAGACCAAATTCGGCATTGTCTTCAAAGAGTGAGTTTGCCCAAGCTGGACCTTTGCCGTTTTCATCTTTGAGATATGGGTTGCTTGGGAACGAACCACCATAGATGCTCGAACAGCCAGTTGCATTTGCAATTGTCATACGATCGCCAAAAAGTGTTGTTGCAAGGCGAATGTAAGGTGTTTCGCCGCATCCACCACAAGCGCCAGAGTAACCAAAGTAGCAATCCTTAAATTGCAAACCTTTTGGAAGATCTGTTGAAAATGGTGTTTGAGTTTCGTTTTTGAGAGTTTTTGTTGTGTAGTAGTTTTTCTTTTCTTCTTCAAAAATTTCGTCAGCCATAACCATTTCGAGTGCTTTGTTTTTTGCTATGCAGGCATTTGCACAAACACCACAGCCTGTGCAGTCTTCTGGGCTGACTTGAAGGCGATAGAAATATCCGTTCATGCCAAAGGCAGCAGAGAAAGCAATTTCTTCTGGTGTTTCACCTTTGACAAGCACTGGTCTGATTGCATTGTGTGGGCATGAAATCACGCATTGACCACATTGAATGCAGTTTGCAGGGAGCCATTTTGGAAGATGTCCTGCAACACCACGTTTTTCAAATTCGGCAGTGCCTTGTGGGACAAAACCTGATTTGTCGAAAACAGAAACAGGCAAATCGTCGCCAACAAGTTTGTCGATAGGTTGCATAATGTTTTGATAGAATTTGTTGTCGATAGTTTTGTTTGAAAGTTGAATATCTTTAAGTGTCAATTTTGCCACATTTACTTCTTCAATTTGATTTGCTGTCAAATCACAAACTTTCAAGTTTTTGTCAATGACGGCTTGGCCTTTCTTTGCAAAAGTTGTTTTGATATATTTGTCAATTTGCTTTTGCGCTTCTTCAAATGGGATAATGTTTGAAACTTTAAACAAAGCAGTTTGCATAACCATGTTGATTTTGTTTCCAAGACCAACTGATTCGGCAAGTTTTTGAGCATTTACTACATAGAGTTTTGCCTTTTTCTCTTGCAAAGTCTTTTTGTAAACATCAGGAAGCACTTTGTCGATTTCGTCTGCAGAGAAGATTGAGTTGATCAATACCTTTCCGTTTTTCTTCAATCCTTGCAAACAGTTGTATTTGTGCACAAATGAGAAATTGCTGATTGAAATGATGTCTGCTTCATGCACAAGATAGGTGCTTTTGATTGGATTGTCGCTTACTCTTACATGCGAACGAGTCAAACTTCCACTCTTCTTGCTGTCATATTCAAAATAGCCTTGCACATATTTGTCAAGTTCTGTCCCCAAAATCTTGATTGTGCTTTTGCTTGCTGAAACTGTTCCGTCAGAGCCAAGTCCATAAAACTTCATTTGGAAGACATTGTTTTTGCTTTGATAAGGCTTGATTTCAAGCGAACTGTTTGAAACATCATCATTGATGCCAACGGTAAAATCATCTTTTTCGTTTGCAAAGTTTTCAACAACTGCTTGCACCATTGCAGGGGTAAAGTCCTTTCCACCAAGGCCATATCTTCCACCAAGAACTTTGATGTTTGGTCTTGATTTGAGCGCATTTGCAACATCAAGATAAAGTGGGTCACGAGAGCCACACTCTTTTGTTCGGTCAAGCACAATGACTTTTTCGACACTTGCAGGCAAAAGTTTTGCAAATGCTTGATAGTCAAATGGTCTGTAAAGGTGAATGTTTGCAAGCGCTGTGTCTTTTGATTTTGTGTCTGCAAGATATTCTTCAATTGTTTCGCAAGAAGAACCCATGCTTACAATCACATTTTTTGGCTTCTTTGCACCAACAAGTTGCATTGCACTGTAAGTTCTGCCTGTCAGAGTGGCAAAATCTTTCAAAATTGCATCAAGAGTGTTCAACACATTTGTATATGCAGGGGTAGAGAGTTCTCTGTTTTGGAAAAACACATCTGGGTTTTGTGCTGTGCCTCTTTGATAAGGTGCATCTGGATTGAGAGCTGTTTTTCTAAACTTTTCGATTTCTTCGTTTGGAAGAAGTTTTTTAATTGTTTCATCATCAATCACATCAATCTTTTGGATTTCGTGAGAAGTCCTAAAACCATCAAAGAAGTGCAAAACAGGCAAACTTGCTTTATATGCCAAAATGTGGGAGATGAGAGCAAAGTCGTGTGCTTGTTGCACTGATGAAGAAGACAACAAGATGCAACCTGTTTGTCTTGTTGCCATAACATCTCCGTGGTCACCAAAGATTGAAAGTGCATGAGTTGCAAGTGCTCTTGCTGCAACATGGATCACACATGGCATATGTTCGCCAGCGAGTTTGTAAAGGTTTGGGATCATCAAAAGCAAACCTTGACTTGATGTAAATGTTGTTGTCATTGCACCAGCACAAACGCTTCCGTGCAACGCACCGGCAGCGCCACCTTCTGATTGCATTTCGACCAAAGTTGGAAGTTGTCCAAAAATGTTTGTTTTTCCACTTGAAACTTGGCCATCGCAATATTCTGCCATTGGCGAAGATGGTGTGATTGGATAAATAGGGATAACTTGCGACAATTTGTAGGCCATCATGGCAGCCGCAGTGTTTCCATCAACTACTTTTTTCATAAAAACTCCTTTATTTACACTTCAAGTGTAAAACTTTTTGAGAATTTAAGTCAAATTTATTTTGCCTTTTGTTTGCTTGTTGAGCAATTTTTTTGTATAATCAATGTTATGAAAAGTGAAAACAAAACAATTTTGAAAGAACGAAACCTTAAACTTACCATAGAATATAATGGGGCAAAGTTTTTTGGTTGGCAAAAGCAAAACGAAAAAAGGACTGTGCAAGGCGACTTGGAAGAGGCGTTTTTTCAACTGACAAAACAAGTTGTTGAAGTTGAAGGAAGTGGCAGAACTGACAGGGGTGTGCATGCTATGGGACAGGTTGCAACAGTGAAGATTTTGTCTGCAATTCCAACCGAAAATTTTAAGGTTGCACTCAACAATTTGCTTGCTGAAGATGTGAGAGTGAAAAGCGTTGAAGAAGTTGATCTTGATTTTCACGCAAGATTTTCTGCAAAGAAAAAAACATACAAATATGTTGTTGATCTCAACGAAACAGCAAGTGCAATCAATTGCGATTTGGTGGGGCATTATCCATACAAAATTGATGTAAAAAAAATTAGAAAAGCAAAACAAATGTTGGTCGGAAAACACAATTTCAAAGGGTTTTGTTCGGCTGATACAAATGTAAAAAATTTTGAAAGGGAGATATACAAAATCGATTTTTCTTTGAAGAAAAATATTGCGATTTTTGAAGTTACGGGAAATGGTTTTTTGTATAATATGGTGCGTATTTTGGTTGGCACTATGCTTGATGGTGGCAGGGGGAAAATAACTCTCGACAGCATCAAAAAAGCATTGGAAACGGGCGAGCGAAAATATGCCGGCACAACAATGCCAGCAGGTGGATTGTATTTGAAATGCGTCGAATACAACAAACAATAAAAATGCCAAAAACAAAGGAGTGCAAGGTTTTTGACAAGACAACCAAAGCAACAAAAAAACGGCAAATTTTGCCGTTTTTTTAATTTTAGATAACTCCCAATTCTGTAAAGTTGAACACCAAGAAATATGTTTGATTTGATGGAGTTTTAAATTCAAAAATCACTTTGTATGTGTTGTTTGCATATCTGATAGAACCATAGTTTTCAAGTGTGCTTTCACTGCTTTCTTGAAATGGGATTTCTGCACGGAAGATATAGTTTCTTGTTGTGCTTTCGTCAAAACTCATTGTGGCAGAAACTGTGATACTTTTCTTTGTGTCGCCGGCAAGTTTCAAGAGGTTGTTGCAATCTTTGACTTCAATTGCGATGTTGTCTCTAAGCTCTTGATCTTCGGCAGAGTAAGCATCAATGCTGTGTGTTGTGTTTACATAAGTGAGATATGTTGTCATTGTTACAACAGGGGTTGTGTCGATAGAACCTTGGTTTTCTGGAATGTCTGCATCTGAAGTCACATACCAAGAAGTCAATTCTGTAAACATCATTTTGCTGTCACTGAAAATGGCCATATACAAACCTTGTGTCTTTGATGTTGACTTGAATGTCAAAGTGCTTTTTGTGATCTGTTGATTTTCGTTTTCAACATTGTTGAGCGAATAAACTTCGTTTTGGGCAATTCTTGTTTCGCCTTGATATGCCCAGCAAACAAATTCTTGATCTTCAAAAGCAGTCGCAACCAAAGTTACGGTTGAGTCTTTTGCATAAGTCCCCGCACCAGTAACATCACCATTTTTTGTGTTGAAACCGATTGAGATTTTGTATGAGTCAGTGCTTCCACAACCAAAGATAGCAAACACAGGGATCAAAAATATTGCAAGAAGCAAAATAGAAAGTTTTTTCTTCATAATATTATCATTCCTTTTTTGATACTTAATTATCTAAAAAAAAACGACAAAAGTCAAACAAAAAATAATGTTTGTCAAAAATAAAACTTTTTAGAGTATTTTTTTTGCTCTTGCATAAAATAGTTGGGAAAGGAGTTTTTATGTGGGAACTTTCCATATCAATAAAATCAAACGACATTGAAGTTGCAAAATTTGTCTATCAATCGCTCAAATCTTTTGCAGATGAGGTTGGAGCTGTTGTGACTTGTTTTGAGCAATTTGACAACATTTATATTGTGATTGCCTGCCCTGCTTGCGAAAAGGGACGATTTTTTGTTGAAATAGAAAGATGCGTAACTAAAGTTGTTTGCAATTTTTACAAGGATAGGTTTTTGACAACAAACTTGCATCTGCCTTCACACGAAAATATCGGCATGACTGCTTTTAGGCGAGCGCTGATAAATTTTGACAAAGAAACGGACATTTATCTTATCAGCAAAAATCTTGATTTGGACAAAGATTTGCACTTGGAATCTTTTTATCTTTTCAAACTTAAACCTTTGCGAAAAAAATGGGAAGATTTGGTTTCGCTAGCAAATGAAAACAGTGATTATCTTGTCAGCAGTGAGGCGTTTTTTGACTTGCTGAAATTTTTGGTGGACAACCTTGAGATTTGCGAAGAAGAAATCAGTGTTTTCCAAGATGAAAATGGATATTCAATCAAATCAAATTCTAGGGGGCAAAATGTTTGCCAGTTGACAAAAGAAGATTTGGTTTCTTCAATTATTGAAATGTGTCCCAAAAAGATAAACTTGTTTTGCAAAAGTGATGACAACACTGCAGGGTTTTTGTCTAGACTTTTTGAAGAGAGAGTAAATGTCTGCTACAGCAAATCTGTGGAAACTATAAAAGACTTTTCGGCTATCACGCAAAATTGAAAATAATTTGTGTTTTGTCCTAAAAAACTGTTGACATTCGAGAGTTTGCGAGTTATCATATAAGCAAGTGTTGAGTGAAAGACAAGTAACGCTTACAACTTGTGCACAGAGAAGGGTTGGTTGGTGAAAAACCCAGACAAATGTAAGATGCGAAACCACTTTTGCGATTGTAGATACGAAGAAAAAGAGTGGCACAATTTTTGTGCAATTAAGGTGGAACCACGGTTTTTTTTAGATCGTCCTTAAATTCAAGTTTTGGCTTGTTTTTAGGGATTTTTTTTATTTCCCAAACAGGCAAAGAAAAGGAGTTTAGAAATGGAAAAAGAAAAAAATGAAAAGTTGCATATGGCAAGACATTCGCTTGCACACATCTTGGCAAAGGCATTGACACAACTTTATCCACAAACAAAGCTCACAATAGGACCTGCAATTGATGATGGGTTTTATTATGACATTGATTTGGATGTTGCATTGTGCCCAGAACATTTTGGTGCAATCGAAGCAAAAATGAAAGAAATTCTCAACAAAGGTGAAGCATTTGTAAGAAAAGAAGTTTCAAAAGAAGAAGCACTTGCTCTTTTTGCTGGAAATCCTTACAAAGAAGAAATCATCAACGAGTTGCCAGCAGGGGAAGCAATCTCTGTTTATTACACAGGAGATGACTTTTTTGACCTTTGCAGTGGCCCTCATGTTGAAAGCTCAAGAAACTTGCAAAATTATGCTTACAAAATCCATGCAGTAAATGGTGCATATTGGAGAGGAAGCGAAAAAAACAAAATGCTTCAAAGAGTTTATGTTTATGCTTTTGCAGACAAAAAACAACTCAATGACTATGTGACAATGCTTGAAGAAGCAAGAAAGCGTGATCACAACAAACTTGGCAGAGAACTTGGACTTTTTACAACAGTAGATTATATTGGACAAGGACTTCCTATTTTGCTTCCAAACGGAGCAAAAGTTGTTCAACTTATGCAAAGATTTGTTGAAGATGAAGAAGAAAAAAGAGGCTGGCTTTTGACAAAGACACCATTTATGGCAAAAAGCGATTTGTATAAGATTTCAGGACACTGGGATCATTATAGAGACGGCATGTTTGTTATGGGTGACGAAAAGAAGGACAAAGAAGTGTTTGCACTTCGTCCAATGACATGCCCATTCCAATATCAAGCATATCTCAACAAGGCTCGTTCTTACAAAGATTTGCCACTTCGTTACAACGAAACATCAACTTTGTTTAGAAACGAAGCAAGTGGCGAAATGCACGGTCTTATCAGAGTAAGACAATTTACAATTTCTGAAGGTCACTTGATGTGCACACCAGAACAACTCGAACAAGAATTTAAGGGTTGTTTGGAACTTGCTATTTATATGCTCAAAACTTTGGGACTTTATGAAGATGCATCTTACAGATTTTCTCAATGGGATCCAGAAAACAGAGAAAAATATATTGGCACAGCAGAACAATGGGCTGAAGCACAAGGCACAATGGAAAAGATTTTAAACAACTTGGAAATTCCTTACGAAATCGGTGTTGGGGAAGCGGCTTTCTATGGCCCAAAACTTGACATTCAAATCAAAAATGTTTTTGGCAAAGAAGACACACTTATCACAATCCAAATTGACCAACTTTTGGCAGAAAAGTTTGGCATGGAATATACAGACAAAGACGGACAAAAGAAAAATCCATACATTATCCACAGAACAAGCATTGGCTGTTATGAAAGAACTTTGGCATATCTTATTGAAAAGTTTGCAGGGGCTTTCCCACTTTGGCTTGCTCCAACTCAAGTAAAAGTTTTGACTTTGACAGAAAGAAACAACGACTATGCTGCAGAAATTTACAGAAAGTTGCGTGATCAAGGCATCAGAGCCGAACTTGATGACAGAAACGAAAAAGTTGGTTACAAAATCAGAGAAGCAATGTCAATGAAGATACCTTATTTGATCATCGTTGGTGATGAAGAACAAGCAAACAACACAATCTCAATCAGAGGTCGTGGTTTTGAAAACAAGAGTGGCCTTTTGTTTGAAGATTTTGCAAAAAGATTGCATGAAGAGATTGATTCCAAAAAATTAAACTAATTTCGACAAACATATTGAAAAATCGTTTGGTTTATTCTATAATTTTATGGTAGTATCGAAAAAGGAGTAACGAAATTATGGGAATCAACGAATTGATTATTCCATTTGCGGCAATATTTTTGATGTTGTTGATGGGGTTTTACTTCAAATAAAAATAAGGGAGAAGACGAAAAATGTATACAATGTTGTTGGCAGCTGGTGAAGAAGCAGCAAAAACACCAATTTGGAACTATGTTTTGATCGGTGTTGTCGCATTGCTTTTGATTGCTATGCCTATTATGATGAACATGAGAAATAAAAAAGAATCTCAAAAAGTTCAAGAACAAACAAATTCTTTGAAAGTTGGAGACGAAGTGTTGACAACAAGTGGTGTGTATGGCACAATCACAGAAATCAAATTTGATGATGCAAAGAAAGTTGTTGTTATTGAAACAGGTGGACAAGAAAAGAGCTATATGGCAGTTGATGCTTATGCAATTTACACAGTGTTTACAAAAGACACAACACCAGCAGAATCAGCACCAGTTGCTGAAGAAGTAAAGGTTGAAGAACCTGTTGTTGAAAGCGTTGTTGAAGAAAAAGCAGAAGTTGCGACACCAGAAGAAGTTGCAAAAAAGCCTGCCAAAAAGACTACATCAACAAAAGCACCAGCAAAAAAATCAACAGGTGCAAAGACAACAAAAAAAGCATAAACAAATTTGTTGAAAAAAGGGGCAAAAGCTTGCCTCTTTTTTGTTGTCAAAACGACATCGATTCAAAAAATGTTGATTTATGTGTTGTTTTTTTGTCAAATCTGCTTGTAAAATGTTGTAAAAATATTTATAATATCATTATCAATAAAGCAAAGTTGAGGAAGTGTTGTATGAAGAAAATTTTATCACTTTTGTTTATTTTTGTTTTTGCAATCGCCGTTGGGGGCGTTGGTCTTTTTTTGACCGGTTGCGACAAAAAGGGCGAAAGTCCAAATCCTGACAGTTCGCAAGTTGTCGTAGATGACGACAATGGTGAAGATGGAGAAATTGGCTCTGACCCAGAAGAAATGCAAGTTGCGGGACAAAAGGCTGAAGAAGGAGACGAACAAACAGAAGCAAACGCAACAGTTGATATCGACATCACTCTCAATGTTAGACATATTTTGGGTGATGGGGTTTACAACTATAGCAACAGAGCTTACTTGTCAAGTATCTATCTCAACAAAGACACAAGCACTTGTTGGTATTGGCCTACATCTCCATCAGTTTCATATCAAACAGAGGTGTCTTCATCTGGTGGAACTAGCACCGATCACTTGTATGTAAGTGGTGTATATTATTTCCGTTTGGATTATTACTACTTACTTTTCAGTAATATGGATAAAGTTTGGTTGCAAGCATATGCAAACGGATATTCTTACGACACATTCTTTGGTTGCGGAAGCACTGCTCCATCAACAAGCAACTGGGAAAGCTCTTACACAACAAACTACGGAAACAGATATTGGTATTTCTACAATAGCACAAACACGACATCAAGTTCGACTGCAAACAGCAATGCAGGATCTTCTTTGCAAGGTACTTACTATTTTACATTTAGAAGAAGATATACAATTACATACAGTGGAAATGGTGGAAGCGTGCCTGTTAGCTCGGCAACTGCATATGCTCACAGACCTTACACAATTTCAAGCACATATCCAACAAGAACCGGATATACATTCAACAACTATTATTGCAGCAACGGATCTTATTACAGTCCAGGTAGCCAAATTGCTGCATCAAGCATCACAGCAAACAGAACACTGACTGCACAATGGACAATCAACACATACACATTGACAGTTAAGTATTATTCATCAAATGTTTCAAACGCAACAAACATCAAAGCAACACAATCTAGTTGTACAATCTCTGGCGAAGCATCAAGTGGTGGTTCTCTTACTGTAAAGCATACATACTATACTTCATCAAGAACAGTAACAATTGCTGCTGCAAACACAAGTTACAGTTATTATATTGCAGTAGGCTCTACACCAACAACAAGCTCTGCAGTAGGCTCTACAACTTACAGTTGGACCCCAAGCTCCAGCACGACCATAAATGTTTATATCAAGCAGCGGTACACGATAACGTATGCAAAGGGAACGGGGAACTGGTCGGCGACGCTGCCGTCAACGCAATATAAAGCGTATGGCACCGATGTAGATGTGTATACATCACCAGCATCGGCGACCGGATATCAATTTGTTTGCTATTCAACAAATGCAAACGGAACAGGCACACAATATACGCCAGGTGAGGCATACAAAAACAATTCAAATGTCACTTTGTATACACAATATCAACCAGTTGTAAGTGATCTTATTTTCAGCAACAATGGTGGAAGTGGTGCAACCACTGGCATTTCGGGTGTTCAGGTGTTTACTCCATATAGATTTGAATTGAATTCAAGCGGTTATTACGAAAGTCAAAACTTTGGCATTCACTATTCATTTGCTATTGCAAAAGTTGCATTCTCAACAACTGCAGCAAATCAAACAGTAACATTCCAATATATCAATTCTGGCGAAGGAAGCTGTGACTTTGGTATTTTTGGTGCACTTGACAAAACAATGGATTATTCTTATGCAACAACCGATCCAAATCAACACCTTAAGATAACAACAAATTCAACATCTGCATACACAACATCGTATTCAGTTGCAACAGCAGGCTCTCACTTTATTTATGTAAAATACAGGAAGGATGTATCTGTAAACAGTGGAAATGACAGTTTGCAATTTAAATGCACAACACACACAATCACAGTGACAAGCCCATATCAAACATTTGTAAACAGCAGTGGTTATTACGAAACTAAAAACAATGGCATTCATTCATCTTATGCAATGTCAAAAATTCAATTTACTGCAACAGCAGGGGCAACATTGAACATTGATTATATTTGTTATGCAGAATCAAGTTTCGATTATGTTCAATTTGGAAATGTAGATGCAGTGCTCGATGAAAACTATTCATCATCAACAAATGTTAATACGTCGGTAACTTCAAGCTCAAGCTCTGTAAGAAGATTTTCATATACAAACTTGACTGCAGGCACACACTTTGTTTATATCAAATATAGAAAAGACGGTTCTGCAAACAGCGGAAACGACAACTTGCAATTTAAGATTTATGGCACAAAGGCATACGGAGTGGCTTATGGCACACTTCCTACACCAAGCAGAAGTTATTACACATTCCAAGGTTGGGGAACAGGCACAGGAAGTGGTGTAAATGTTTATACAACAACAAGCAGCACTTCAACAAGTTCAACAACAATTTATGCTCAATGGAACGCTGTTTCTGTGACAACAACTGTTTATATCTACACATACAACAAAGCTGGCACAGCGTCAAACTCTGCAACAGGTGGATCTGCTTCAATCACATACACAAAGGTAGCAAGTGGCGTGGCTTCTGCTGCAAGTGCAACATTGTCTGCAGCTTCTACATCATATTATGCACATGCAGGATCTTCATTCAGCATCTCAGCAAATCCAGCAAGTGGATATGTTTTGGTTGGCATTGGTACAAGCACAACATCAACTGCAACAAGTGCTCCATCTTCAGTGTATTCGACAACTTTGGGATCAAGCGCAAAAACAATTTATATTTGCTTTAGACAAGTTGGTGCTCAAGTGGTTTACAAAGATGGAAGCAACTATCTTTACACAAACTATGGCGAAGCACCACAAACTTATGCTGACAAAATTCAATCAGGTTTGAACGCAACCTTAAGAAATACTGCTGCAGCTTCAACTATGACATTCTTTGGCAAGACATACAGCACAGTAAATCACTCAACTGGCACTTATGTCAGAGTTGCTTACAACGGTGCAAACTATCACTACAGAATCGAACCTATCAAATGGTGGGTTAAGACAACAACAAGTAGTAGTTATGGTGCAACAACAACTTCGGTTGATGCAATCACCGACAAGATTTTGATTGCTTCAGTTTACAACGCATCACAAAGTGTTGCTGAAGGCTGGGGTTATACATCAAGTGATCTTTACAAGTGGACAGAAGCAGCACAAAGCACATTCAAATTCTCAAGCAATTTGGCTTCAACTTCAAGAGAATACATGGCTTATGGTGCAGCAAACACAGATGGCGTGCCATCAACATCTTCAACAAACAAGACAACTGTTCAAGTTGCATCTTTGAAAGAAATTCAAAACATTGAATATTCTGGTGGAGATGGTGGACACAACGCAATATATACAGACTTTGCTGCTTGTGTGGCAGGACTTGGATATCAAACTTCTGATTTGTATAGAGATTTCTGGACAAGAGATCTTGACAGAAGAAGACCAAATGCAATTTCTGCAACAACTGCAAAATCTGGAAGCAGTTATGCACTCACAACAATTGGCTCTTATGTTGACGAAGTCAAGGGGGTTAGATTTACTGCAAGATTTAGCGAGTTGACAAGACTTTAATAAAACAAGAAGAAGGGTTTTGCCCTTCTTTTTTTTGTTCTTAAACAAAGTTTTTCTTCATAAATTATGCTAAACGATATGTTTATTTTTTGTGAAGGAGTCAACAATGAAAGTGAAAGCATTAAAAAAAGAAAACGAAACCAAAGACAGGGATTTTGCAAGCATTTTGAAAGGCACACTTTTGGCACTTTCTGTGGCAATGGTGATGATTTTGTTGTTTGCCTTTGTGTTGCGTTTTACAAGCGTGAGCGACAAACTTATTGCACCAGTCAATCAAGTTATCAAAGGGGCGAGCATCTTTTTTGGGGTGTTTGTGGGACTTAAAAAACACAAAACGAAAGGTCTTTTCAACGGATTGTTGATAGGGCTTGGCTTTACGATTGTTGCGTTTTTGGTGTTTTCGCTTTTGGACGGGGCGTTCGTTTTTGACAGGACATTTTTCAACGATTTAATCTTTGGAAGTGTTATCGGTGCAATTTGTGGAATTATTTGTGTCAACTTGAAAAAAAATTGACCTATTTGCAGACTTTTAATTGACAAAAGCCCCTTAAAGTATTATACTTACTAAGGTAAATTTGACCGATTTTTCTTTTATCGGATTTTTTAAGGGGAAGAAATGGCTAGAATTAAGAATAAGCAAAAAAGAAATTCCATTATAAACTTTGTGGCTGTGGCTGTTTTGACTGTTATCGGGATACTTCTTTCCGTTTGCAGTTTTACATTTCCGGGCACAAGCACAAAATACAACGGCTTTGCAAACTCAATTTCACTTGGTTTGGATCTTGCCGGTGGTATCTCTGCTGTGTATGATTGCTCTCCATCAGCTGATGGCGGCACACAAGATTTGGACAAAGCAATTGATGCAACAATCAGAAGATTGACAGATGTAATCACAAAAGAATATTCTGAAGCAACAATTGCAAGACAAGGAAACACAAAAATCAGAATCGAAGTGCCTTCAGTGACTGACAGTGACGAAATTTTTAAGATGATTGGCGAACCAACTCCACTTTATATGACTTTGGAACAAAAATCAGATGCAAAAATTTACATCAAAGGTACAGACATTGCTGATGTGCAAGCAACAATGCAAAAACCAGATGGCGAAACAGAATATGTTTACGGCGTTTCAGTAAAGTTTACTGATGAAGGTAAAGCAAAATTTAGAGAACTTACAAAATTGGCTGCAAGTGATGAATATTCAGAACACAAGATTTATGTTTACTTGGGCGATGTTGATGACTCTGCAGACAAAATCTTGACTTGTGAAAAAGAAATCCCTGGTGGCGAAACATTTATTTCAGGAAACTTTGAAACATTGGAAGATGCAGAAGCATATGCACTTTCAATCATGAGTGGAACATTTAATGTTAAACTCGAACTTCTTGAAAGTTCGGTAGTTTCTGCGACATTGGGGACTTCTGCTTTGACACTTGCTATGATTGCAGGCGCAGTAGGTTTGTTTTTGATTATCCTTCTTTTGTGGTGGAGATATGGTGATTTTGGCTTCTTGGCTGCATTTGCACTTGTTATCTACATGGTGCTTATGTTGTTCTTCTTGCAAGCAATCCCATTTGTTCAATTGACACTTCCAGGTCTTGCCGGAATTATTTTGAGTATCGGTATGGCTGTGGACGGAACAGTAATCATCTTTGAAAAGTTTAGAGAAGAATACCGTTCTGGAAAGAAGATGCCTATGGCTGCTAAAAACGGCTTTAAGCGTGCATTCTGGCCAATTTTTGACAGTAATATTACAACAATCTTGACTGCTATCGTGCTTTACATTTTGGGTACTGCATCAATCCAAGGTTTTGCAATTACTCTTCTTATTGGTATTGTGCTTTCAATGTTTATGAACCTTGTTGTTTTGCGTTTCTTTGTTAAGTGGTATTTGCCACTCAACAGTGTGAAATATCAAAAGTTGCACTTGCCAAAACAAGAAAGAGCAGAAAAAACTCCTGAAGTTGAAATTGTGACAGGAGGTGAAACAAATGAGTAACAAAAAGTATAAAAAACAAAGCAAGTTTTCACTTGACAATATGATTAAAAATTCAAAACTTGATGTTTGCAAAAACTTGAAGTGGTTTTTGATTGCACCAGTTGTAATCATTCTTGTAGGTGTAATTTTGTTGTGCACAGTTGGATTCAATCTTGGCATTGATTTCACAGGTGGCTCAAACATGACAATCTGTGTTGACAGTGAAGTGACTGAAACAACATGGGATCTTGACAGAAACAAAGACAAAATCGTTGACACAATCGAAGATGTGCTCAAAGATCATGGTCTCAAACTTACAACTTTGCAAGAAACAGTTGTTGACCTTTCTGATGTTGGAATGGTAAGCAATGCAAAAGCAGTTATCATCAAATATCAAAATGACAACTCTCTTGAAACAGAAGCAATCGAAGCAGAAAACGATAAAATTAGACTCGAACTTTTGAAAGCGTTTGGTTATGTTGATGCGTCAGTGCAATTTGAAGATCTTGAAGATATTGACAATGCTGAATTTGTAACATATGGTGGCATCACAACATCAACTGCATCTTCAGAACTTATGATGAAATCATTTATCGCACTTTTGGTTGCAATGGTTTTGATTTTGATTTATGTTGCATTCAGATTTGAAGTTACAAGTGGTTTGGCAGCAATCTTGGCATTGTTCCATGACTTGTTGATCACTTCTGCATTTGTGCTTATGTTTAGAATTCAAATCAATGTTTCATTTATTGCAGCATTGATCACAATTTTGGGTTATTCAATCAACAACACAATCATCATCTTTGACCGTATGAGAGATGACTTGAGAGTTGCAAAGAAAGCCGAAGCTCGCATCAACAACAGCGAAATTGCAAACAGATCTGTAAAAGACACAATGACTCGTTCAATTATTACAGCGCTTACAACATTTGTTATGATCTTTATGGTTGCAGTGATTGGTGTTGCTGACATCAGAGAATTTGCATGGCCAATTGTGTTTGGTGTGCTTTCTGGTTTCTACAGCTCAGTATTTATCACTCCAGGACTTTGGGCAATTGCTTACAGACCTAGAAAGAGAAAGAAAACAGTTGTAAAGGTTGAAGCTCCAGCAGAAGATGCTGAATAGACTTGATAAAAAAAGAAAAACAGGAATTTGACATTCCTGTTTTTTTGTTGTGGTTTTTATTTCTTTTCTCTGTCGATGATTGTTTGCACTTGTCTAAACAATCTTTCTGCATGAAGATTTCTTCTTGATCCGTCTTCGTGCTCCAAAGTTTGTTCGCCAAATGGTTTTGTTTTCATTTCGAGATATGTTTCAAGATTTTCTCTTGTTGCACCATGTCTAAGTTTTTGTCCGTAAAGGCGAAGCTCGCCAAGGGTGATGTTGTTTTTAAGACAGAACACCAAATGAGGTGCTGTTGTGCTTCTTCCTTTGAGCACACTGCCAAAACCGTGAGAAAATTTGTAGAGCTTTTTGTTTACGAGATCTTCACTTACGCCATGCTTTTCGGCAATTTGTTTTGTCGAAAGAGATGTGTTGTAAAAATCTTCGACGATTGGTTTTGCTTCTGGGGTGCAACGAGTCACATAGTCATCAAAAATTTTGATTGAATTTGGATTGAGTGCGCATGCATGGAATTTGTTTTTGTTTTCCCATGTGATTGCATATCCAGTTGGAAATCTTGTTGCATCAATGTTGTTGAAATTCATCCAAGTAAGCAAACTGAAAACTCGTGATTTGTCTTCGTCATCAACAGGTTGTTGAAGGACAATTTTTTCGACAACAGATTTGTCTTCGTCACCAAGCATTGCGTAATAGTTGTCGAGAGTTTTTTGAAATTGAGTTTTGCAACCGATAAGTTGATGTGATGCTTTCAAATAATCTGTCACAATCTCTTGCTGTTGTTGTTTTTGTTGTGCAAGGATTTCTTTTTCTCTTTGCAAATATTCTGCAGCAAGGACAGCATCATTTTCGATGTGAAGTTGCAACATTTTTTTCTTAAATTCGGCAGCAAAAGTTTCGTAATCAGGAAATTGATAGTCTCTGCCAAAGTATGTTGCAATGACTTTCATAGAAGTGATTGCGTCTTTTTCAAAATGTGAAACAAAAAAGTTGTTTTCGATGTAAAGTTGTTTCAATGTTTCGAGTGCATAGTGAAACATACGCATTTGCAAGACAAGTGCCGAACGAGTGTCTCCATCATTTGTCTTTTGTGACAACACATTGTATCTGTGTGGTGTGAGTTTTTCGTCGTTTGGGTTGTATTGCAAAATGATTACATCAAGTTGTGCTTCAAGTGCTTTTTGAAGATTCATTTTGTTCTCCTTTTTTCTTTTGAAGATTATACACCTTTTTTGTTGTTGTGTCAATAGTGATTGCTAGTGGGGTGCTTGCTCATCATCTGATTTGCGATTGATGAAAGATGCTTTGTCGCTGGCAACAAAAATCTTGTCTGAGCCATATTTGTTTTTGACAAAATTTAATGTTTTGCTGAGGTTGTCAGGTTGCATTGTGAAAAATGTGAGTTGCTCTTGTTTGTCAACTTTTTCAAGGGTAGAAATGTTGACCCTGATTGAGCGAATGTGTTGGTTGTATTGCCAAAAACTGTCCAAAAGCTTCATTGCTTGCGAGAAGATTTCTTCATAACTGCGCATTGGCAAAACAGTGCGAGAATGTTGAAAAACTTTAAAGTTGTTGGTTTTTACTGAAACGGTTATGCAAGAACCTTGATAAGATGTTTCCGTCATGCGATCTGCCACTTTTTCACACAAAAAAGCCACCACTTTTGAAATGTCTTCTCGTGCGATAATATCGGTGATTGTGGTTGTGCCGTTGCCGATGCTTTTTGGTGGCGCAAGATCGAAATAGCATGCAACGGGTTCGTCAAATTCGCCCTTGAGTTTTTGTTGCAATTCGATGCCTACTTTGCCAAAGTTTTTGGCGATGTAGTTTGTGTCGAGATTTACAAAATCTCCAACAGTTGCAACATTGATTTTTTCAAGTTTTAAGTTGAGTTGTTTGCCGATGCCAACAATGTCGTTGATTGGCAGATGATAAGTTTTTTGCTTGAAGTTTTGTTTACTTAAAATGGTTGTTGCATCTGGTTTTTTGAGATCACTGCCAAGCTTTGCAAACAGTTTTGAAAATGAAACCCCAACCGAAACGGTTATACCGAGTTTGTCTTTGACCTTTTGGCGAATGTCGTTGGCAATTTCTTCGCCATTCATGCCAAGATATTTGACGGAATTTGTTACATCAAGCCAACATTCGTCCATACCCATAGGTTCGACTTGGTCGGTGTATTGCAGATATATTTCATGCAGTTGTTTTGACACGGTTTCGTAGAGTTGATAATGTGGTGCAACGCAGACAAGGTCAGGGCATTTTTTCTGTGCAATCCAAATTGCTTCGCCGGTTTTTACGCCCTTTGCTTTTGCAAGGTCGTTTTTCGCCAAAATAATGCCTGTTCGTTTTTCGGGATTTCCGGCAACTGCAACAGGTTTTCCTTTCAAATCTGGGTTTGTCGAACATTCGACAGATGCGAAAAAGTTGTTTGCATCTGAATGTAAAATTATTTTTTCTTTCATTTGCCTTTTGCTGCCCCTTTCAGTTATAATTTTAACATAAAGAATATTCACTTTCAAAGGAGTTTGTATGCAAAAAGTTTTTAGAAATGCAAATGTGGTTGATATTCGAAATCAAAAACTTCATTTTATGGACTTTTGTGTTGAAGATGGCAAATTTTCAATCTTTGACAGCACAAAAGAGTTTGAAGAAATTGATTTGAAGGGGAATTATGTTTTGCCTCCGTTTGCCAACAACTATTGCAACTCGATTTTGGCGCTTAAAAACAGTTATGGGATTGAAATTGCCGGAGAAGACCTTGCGCAAGATGCCGAAAATCTTATGATTGCCAAAAACATTTTGGCAGGAGCAACTTTTGTTGGTGATGTCGCTTCTACAGCGTTTGAAAATCGTTTTTTGACAGACATTTCATCTTGGAGTGAAGTTGAACTTGGCGAACTTTGTGACGAAGTGGCAAAGGATAAGAAAACTTTGTTTATCAAGGCTGGTCAAGATTTGGACGAACTTGGAGCAATCAACAAAACTTATGACAAAACTTTGAGCGAAGTTTTGGAAGATTTTGGCTTGTTGGACAGAAAGGCAATTTTGGTTGGGGGCAACTGCCTTGAAAAAGACGAGTTGCAACTTCTCAAAAATTATGACACCGGTTTTGTTGTTGTGCCAAACGAAGATGCCAGAATGGGCAGAAGATCAACAAATTGGGTTGCGCTTGATGCACTTGAGTTTGACATTGGCATGGGCAGTGGTGATGTAAGCGAGATTGACTTTTTTGCATTTATGAGGACTTTGCTTGCTTCTCAACGCATGATGTTTGAAAATGCTGACATAATCAGCGAAAAAGAGGCGATGCTTATTGCGACAAACAATTTGCTTATAGAAGGGGCTGAAGACCTTAAAATGGGCAAATTTGCCGATTTTTGCGTAGTGGAAAAAGGAGAAACCCTTTATCAAAACCCATTGAAAGACATTGTTTACGGAAAAAGTAAAAAAGATGTCAAAATGACGGTTGCAAAAGGTGAAATTTTGCAAGAAAATGGCAAAATCCTTATGAAAAATTTGCCACAGTATGATAAAATAATAAACGGGATACAACAAAAATTAAGGAGAAATTAAAATGACCATACAAGAAAGATTGTCTAGCGAATTTGGACTTAGAGCAGACTATTCACAAAACATTATCGATTTGATTGACGAAGGAAACACAATTCCATTCATCGCCAGATATAGAAAGGAAATGCATGGCTCTTGTGATGACCAAGTGCTCAGAAATTTTGCAGACAGACTTAAATATTTGAGAAACCTTGACGAAGAAAAAGCAAAAGTAGAAAAGGTTATCACCGAACAAGGCAAGTGGACTGACGAACTTGCAACAGCATTGGCTGAAGCAATGACACTTACAGAAGTGGAAGATATCTACAGACCTTACAAACCAAAAAGAAAGACAAGAGCATCAGTTGCGATTGCAAAGGGGCTCGAACCATTGGCAGATATTTTGCAAGCACAGTCAAAAAATTATGTGGTTGCAGTTGAAGCAGAAAAGTTTGTCACAGAAGAAGTGCCAACAGTTGAAGATGCAATTGCAGGGGCAAAAGACATCATCGCTGAAAGAATTTCTGACAGTGCTGACCTTAGAAAAGAATTGAGAGAACTTATCGTTGCAAAAGGTTTTGTTGTTTGCTCTCTCGTTGAAAACGAAAACAATTTGACATACGAAACTTATGCAAACTTCAAACAAGAAGTAAAAAACCTTCCAAGTCACAGAGTTTTGGCTATCAACCGTGGCGAAAGCGAAAAATGTTTGAAGGTTGATGTTGTTATTGACGAAAAATTGACAACACCAGTTATCGAAAAACATTTCAAGAAAAACAACGAAGATACAAATGCTTTGATGGACGAAGTGATTGCCGATGCTTATGACAGATTGCTCTTCCCATCTCTTGAAAGAGAATGCAGAAACAATTTGACAGATGTTGCAAACGAACAAGCAATCAAAATGTTTGAAGTAAACTTGAAACCATTGCTTTTGGAATCTCCACTTAAAAACAACATTATTCTTGGTTTTGACCCAGGATACCACAATGGTTGCAAGATTGCAGTTATTGACAAAAATGGTTCGGTTTTGGATACAACAGTGGTTTATCCAACTCCACCAAGATCAAAGACAGAAGATGCTCTTGAAAAACTTAAAGCAATGATCGAAAAACACAATGTTGACATCATTGCAATCGGAAACGGAACTGCTTCAAAAGAATCTGAAATCTTTGTTGCAGAACTTATCAAACATGTAAATCATCCAGTAAGTTATGCAGTTATCAGCGAAGCAGGTGCTTCTGTTTACAGTGCATCAAAACTTGCTGCAGAAGAATTTCCTGACTATGATGTAAACCTTAGAAGTGCTGTTTCTATTGCAAGAAGACTTCAAGATCCATTGGCAGAACTCATCAAAATTGATGTTAAGTCAATTGGTGTTGGACAATATCAACACGACATGCCACAAAACAGACTTACAGAAGTTTTGACAGGTGTTGTTGAAGACTGTGTAAACAGCGTTGGTGTTGACCTCAACACAGCATCTCCAAGCCTTTTGTCTTATGTTTCTGGACTTAATATGTCAATCGCTAAAAACATTGTTAAATATCGTACAGAAAACAAAGGATTTAAGTGTAGAGAAGAACTTCTTAAAGTTGCAAAACTTGGACCAAAGGCATACGAACAATGTGCTGGTTTCTTGAGAGTTGTTGGTGGTGCAAATGTGCTTGACAACACAGCAGTTCACCCAGAAAGTTATGATGCTGCAAGAAAACTTCTTGGCATTTTCAACTTGTCTGAAGAAGATGTAAAAAACAACAATCTCGTGCGTTTGCCATCACTTGTTGATGCAAAGGGTGCAGAAAAAGTTGCAGAAGAATGTGGCGTAGGTGTGCCAACACTTGCAGACATCACAAACGAACTTCTTAAACCGGGCCGTGACATCCGTGAAAGCATGCCAAAACCAGTTTTGAGAAGTGATGTTATCCATATGGAAGATCTTCAACCAGGAATGATTTTTAAAGGCACAGTAAGAAATGTTGTTGACTTTGGTGCTTTTGTTGACATTGGTGTTCACCAAGACGGACTTGTGCACATTTCTCAACTTTCAGAAGGATTTGTTAAACATCCTAGCGATGTTGTCAAAGTTGGCGACATTGTTGATGTTAAGGTTACAGAAGTAAACCTTGCAAAGAAGAGAATTTCTTTGACAATGAAGGGAGTTTCTGCTGAAGATAAGGAGTAGTCTATGGATAAGTGTCCAAAGTGTGGAACTACATTTGAAGAAATTTTGGAAAACGGTTTTGTCGGCTGTGAAAAATGCTATGAAATGCCAAGCGTAAAAAAGGCAGTCGACAAAATGTTTAACAACAAAAAACATAAAATAAACTAAAGGCAAAGGATAATATGAACGAAAATTTTGAAAGTATTGCTATTTCTTCCAGAATTAGATTGGCTAGAAATGTCTCTGGCTTCAATTTTTTCACGAAACTGCGTGATGAAAATGACGCAGTTTTTATCATTAATTCAGTCGAAAAGGTCGTAAAAGCGTTTGGAGATGTCTATTTTATGCGCCTTAAAGAAATGCCTATAAACGAGTGCAATGCTTTGCTTGAAAGACACATTATCAGCAAAGAATTGATTGAAAACAAAGACATCTCTGCCGTTGCAGTTTCGCCAGATGAAAGTTTGATTGTGATGGTCAACGAAGAAGACCACATAAGAGAACAATTTATTGTGTCTGGATTCAATCTCTACAAGCCATACAGACAGATAAAACAATTTGATGATATGCTGTTGTCGGAGATTGATGTGGCATATTCAAAAGATTATGGTTTCATAACTTCCAGCCCGGCAAATCTGGGCACAGGTATGCGTGCGTCAGTCATGTTGTTTCTTCCTGCAATGGAGAGAAACAAGGATATGGAAGCAGTCAAAAAAGAGGCAAAAGAGCTTGGTTTCACTGTGAGAGGATTTTATGGCGAAGGCACAACAAACTATGGGGCATTCTATCAAATTTCAAATCAAAACTCGCTTGGTTTGAGCGAAAAAGAAATCGTTGATGGTGTGTCGGAATATGTTTACAACATTTGCCAAATGGAGTTGTCTGCAAGAGAGGATATTTTGGCATCAAACCACGATGCATTGATTGATGAGATTTATCGTGCGTGTGGCATTTTGAAAGAAAGTTTCATTTTGCAAGAGGCCGAGATGATCAAACTTTTGTCGCTTGTAAAATTTGGCGACGCTTTGGGATTTTTGAAAATAAAAGACCACAAAGCGTTTGACAATCTTATTGTCGAAGCAAGCAGGGCAAACCTTATGGAAATGGGGATTTTATCTCAAAATATGCAAGAAGAAAGGGTAAGAAGCAAATATATCGCAAAAAAGATTTGCGAATTGATTGACAAGCTTGACTAATCTTTGCATATTTGTCAAAATTTATAAAGGAGGGGCAAAATGGCATTAAACAACAATTTGTTTTCTGACAGTATAGAAAAAGTTATCAAAAATGCAAGCAAGATTGCTTTGAGATTTGGAAGCGACTTGGTTGGCACCGAACATATTTTGTATGGTCTTGCAAGTGTGCAAGATTGCACTGCATCTAAGATGCTCGCAAGCGAAGGTGTGACAGAAAACTCGCTTTTTCAATTGTTTGAGCAATCAACAAATGCTGTGGCATTGTTTGGCAATGTGCAGTTGACTCCTCGCACTAAAGAGTTGTTTCAAATTGCACAACAGACAGCCATGAATTTGGGGCATTCATTTATTGGCACAGAGCATCTTTTGCTTGCGATTTTGTCAAACAAAAGTTGTTATGCGACAAAGGTGCTTGCAAACATTTTTGGTGTCAATGTTGACGAACTTAAAAACAAACTTCTTTCTTCAATGCAAACTGCCACAACTTCAAAAGAAAGAAAAGATGACAACAATCAAGAGGGCAGTTCTTTGCCTGAAAAATTGCTTGAAATGGGCAGTGACATAACTCTCAAAGCAAAACAACACAAACTTGATCCTGTTATTGGCAGAGAAGAAGAAATCCAAAGAGTTATCGAAATTTTGTGTAGAAAAACAAAAAACAATCCTGTGCTTATTGGCGAGGCTGGAGTTGGAAAAACTGCTGTTGTTGAAGGACTTGCACAGGCTGTGGCAAGTGGTGATGTGCCAGAAGAAATCAAAGACAAAACGATTTATTCGCTTGAAATTGGTGGCCTTATGGCAGGCACAAAATATCGTGGCCAGATGGAAGAAAAACTTAAAGATGTGATTGAAACCATTATTCAAGATGGCAATATCATTGTTTTTATTGACGAAATCCACACGCTTGCACAAGCAGGAAGTGAAAAAGGGGAAGTTAGTCCATCTGACATTCTCAAACCATATTTGGCTAGGGGCGAACTTCAAACAGTTGGGGCAACCACGACTGACGAATATCGCAAGTATATCGAAAAAGACAAGGCGCTTGAAAGAAGATTTCAACCTGTGATGGTCAATCCACCATCAGTTGAACAAACGATCGAAATTTTGAAAGGGTTGAAAGACACTTACGAAGCGTTCCACAAAATTATTATTACAGACAAAGCAATCGTTGCAGCAGCAAACTTGTCAGATCGCTACATCACTGACAGAAGTTTGCCAGACAAAGCAATTGATTTGATTGACGAAGCGTGCTCGAAGGCGAAAGTAAACTTTACGCTCAAACCACAAAAAGTTAGAGATTTGGAAGAAAAAATCAAATCGCTTTCTGCAAGCAGAGATGAAGCTTCGTTGCAACGCAACTACGAAAAAGCGGCCAAGTTGCAATCAGAAATCATCAATCTTGAAAACAAACTCAACGAACAAAACAACAGTGTTGTCAAAAAGATTGCAAGCAGTCAAATTGGCGAACAAGAAATTGCCGAAGTGGTTTCAAAGTGGACGGGAATTCCAGTCACAAAACTTACAGAAGGCGAAAAAGAAAAACTTATTCATCTTGAAGAGATTTTGCATAAAAGAGTTGTTGGTCAAAATGATGCAATTAGTGCAGTTTCAAAGGCAATTAGAAGGGCAAGAGTTGGGCTTCAAGACAACAAAAAACCAATTGGATCGTTTTTGTTTATGGGACCAACAGGCGTTGGAAAAACCGAACTTTCAAAGGCAATTGCAGAAGCAATGTTTGACAACGAAAACAACATTATTCGCATTGATATGAGCGAATATATGGAAAGCCACACGGTTTCAAAATTGATTGGTTCGCCACCAGGATATGTTGGTTTTGATGAAGGCGGACAGTTGACCGAACAGGTAAGAAGAAGACCTTACAGTGTTGTGCTTTTTGACGAAATTGAAAAGGCACACCCAGAAGTTTTGAATATGTTGCTTCAAGTGCTTGATGATGGAAGATTGACAGACAGCAAAGGAAGGACGGTAAACTTTAAAAACACAATCATTATCATGACAAGCAACATTGGTGCAAATGAAATTAGACAAAAGAAACAACTTGGTTTTGGTTCGCCAGAAAGTGAAAAGATAAGTGAAAGAGACATCTATCTTGATGCACTTAAAAAGAAGTTTAAACCAGAACTTATCAACCGTATTGATGTTATTTGCATTTTTGAGTCGCTTTCTAAACAAGATTTGGTCAAAATTGCATACATTTTGCTTGAGAGTACAAACAAAAGACTTGCACAAAATGGGCTTCAAATTGAAGTTAAAGATCGGGCGATTGAATATATTGTTGCAAAGGGTTCAAATTTGATTTATGGAGCAAGACCACTCAAACGCTTTATCGAGCAAGAAATCGAAGATCGAATTGCTGACATGATTTTGCTTGGCAAGTTGGAAGATCGTGGCATTATTGAAGTTGATTTTGATGGCAAAGATTTGACATTCAATTCTTGCAAATAAATATATTAAAATTGTTTGGTAAAATAAATATTTTTTGATAAAATGATTTTACGAAAGGAGATAAATTATGAAAATTACATTCGTTGAAAAAAAATATAAAATCGGAAACCGTTTCAAAGATGTTATGAGTGAAAAGCTTTCAAGACTTGACAAGTATTTCACAGACGAAACAACAGCAAGAGTTGTATGTTCTGCACAAAACAAAATTGAAAAGGTTGAAGTAAACATCAACTGCAAAGGCGTGCTTTACAGAGCAGAAGTTTCTGGAAACAACAACTATGACAACATCGACCTTGTTTTGCCAAAACTTGAAAAACAAATTGTTAGAACAAGAGAAAAGGCAACTCAAAAGAAGAGAAATGCACCAAAGAATGTTGGATACGAATTCTTGGAAGAAAAACCAGAAACAAAATTGGCTGACATCTACAAAACAAAGAAATTTGACCTTGATCCAATCATGGTTGAAGAAGCAAAAGATGCTATTGAAAGAATTGGCCACTCATTCTACATTTTCCTCAATGCAGAAACAGGCAAAGTCAATGTTCTTTACAAGAGATCTGACAACAAATATGGCTTGATTGAAGTTAATTTCTAATTTTTGTCAAACGAAGTTATAATTTAATTAAAAACAAACACAATAAGGATATGAAAAAGATTATCTTAATTTTCCTTTGTGTTTGTTTTTCTTTTTGCCTTGTTGGGTGCGAAAGCGACAGCGAGCTTAGAGTTGCGCACATAACAAATGCCACGATGGCAGAGAGTACAAATTATTCGATCAAAGTGGTGCTTGATCAAGACGAAAGGGTGGAGCAAAAGTATGTTGATTTGCAAATTATGGTTGACAGTCCGGAGCAAGTTGTCTTGTTTGCAGAAGAAAACAATGATCCGTCCACCCTTGTTTTTGAGAAAGAAAATTATTGGTACAACCTGTGTTATTTGACCAAGGGAGATGGTGAAAATGACTATCAAAAATATGCAGATTTTGGCACAAGAGTTTTCAATTTTTCGGTGCAAAATGATGTCAAAATAAAGTTTCGTGTTGTGGCAGGCGACATAAAACAAAATTCGCAAACAGGCGAAAAAATTTTGGTTTTGAGTGAAGATATTTCAAAAATATTTACATTAAACGCAAAAGCTGATAAGAAAAACTAGAAAAATAGAAGTAAGTTGAATGGTGATTTTGTCACAATGTTTAAAATTTACTTTTATTTTTTTTTGAAATATAGTATCATTATATTGTTAGGAGCAGATATGTTATCAATAAAAAATTTGTATTTGAAGTTTACAAAAGAATTTTATGCACTTGAAGACATCAACATTGATGTTGAAGCTGGCGAAAGTGTTGCTTTTGTTGGCGAACTTAACAGTGGAAAGACAACTCTTTTGAGGGTTATTGCAAAGCTTGAAGATTTTGATTCTGGCGAAGTTTATATCAACAGCATTCCACTCAAAAAAGTGGACTACAAAACCGACTTGAGTTTGGGCTATGTGCCATATTGTCCAGTTTTTTTGGAAAACAAGACAGTTTACGAAAACTTTAAGTATATTTTGCATAAAAAGGGCGTAAAACCGGCAGAAGCAGAAAAGATGATAAACAATGCCATCATTGACTTTTCACTCGAAAGAATCAGAGATGAAAAGATAAAAAACATAAGAAAGGAAGACAAATATGTTTTGTCGCTTATCAGACTTTCTTTCAGAAAACTTGATATGCTTTTGGTGGACAACATTTTTGACGAAATTTCTGATGTTTATATTGATGCTATTTTAAGTTTGATCAAACGACTTAAAGACAACGGAACAACACTTATCCTTGCATGCACAAGACCTGAAATTGCAGAAAAAATCTGCAAAAGAAAAATTTATTTCGAACACGGCAAAATTGTTGGTGACTAAATTTATTAAAACAGAAAGACAATCTCAACGATTGTCTTTTTTTATTCATCTTTGATGATTTCTTCTTTTTCTTCTTGTGGTGGTGGAGTTTGGGTTTTCTTTTCTTGTCTTGTGGGTTTTGACAAAAGCGAAGAGAGTGCTTGGATTGCAAAGTCAGAGGATTGACAAGGATTGTTTGGTTGCAAACTTTGTGACAGAAGCGTTGCAAGCAAATTGTTTGATGAGTTGTTTGAAATCAACCTTTTGAGAAGTTCGGATGGAAAAGGTTTGTGATTGTGATTTTGCCTAGGTGGTTGTTGCTCGGGCATAGGCGAAAAAGAAGATGTCTTTTCGTTGAAAAAGATTGGTTCTGGAAATGATGGTGGATTTTGATTGTTCATAGTTTATCTATATGCAAGAAACATTTGATATAGTCAAAAATTTGCAAAAACAGCATATATTGCATTTAGGAGAATGTTATGAGATTTTACGAAAACAATCAAAACGAAAAACAGCAATCGTTGCAACAAGAATATGACAGTTTGAAAAATTGCAATGCTGACCAACTTATGCAAAAACTTGTGAGCGAAGTTGAAAAGCAAAAAAATGCAGGAGTGTTTGATGCAGATGGTTTGATGCAGGCGATTGAAAACATGAAGTGGGCTTTGCCGGCAGAGACTTATGAAAACATGATAAGGATTGCAAAAAATTTGAAATGAACTTAAACAAAATTGACTCAAGATTGATCGAAACAATTTCAATTTTGAATTGCGAAACAAAGACAGAATGTTTTGTTTTTGCAAAAGATTTTGATGCGACAAGACGACTTTTAAAAAACAAAAAGGCGAGTGTTTTGTGTGAATATTTATTCATAAATTGCTTCTGCTGTTTTTTAAGTCAAAAGCAAATTTTTGATCTTTCTGACTATGGCATGGTCAAACATATATCTTCTGATCCGAAAGCTTTTTCGCTTATGTATGTTGCAAAAAGTGTTTTGCAAAAAGACAAATGCAAGTTGAATGGTGATGGTGTGGGAATTGCTTTTATTGACACAGGGGCTTGCCCTCATGCAGATTTTGTGCTGGGAGAAAACAGAATAAAAACATTCAAGGACTTTGTTGCTGGAAGGAAAAATCTGTATGACGACAACGGACACGGGACTTTTGTTTGTGGGGTTTGCTCGGGCAACGGTGTGATGTCGAAGTTTCGCTATTCGGGCATTGCGTGCAAAAGTCAGATGCATGTTTTGAAAGCTCTAGATGCAAAAGGTGAGGCAAATGCAAGCAGAATTTTAGATGCTATGCAATGGGTTTATGAAAACCACAAAAAGTGCAACATCAAAATTGTTTGCATGAGTTTTGGTAGCGAACCTTTGGGCTTTAATGATCCTATAGTTATGGGTGCAGAGGCGTTGTGGGAAGATGGAGTTTTGGTTGTGGCAGCGGCAGGAAACAGTGGGCCAGAATTTCAAACAATCAAATCACCAGGCATAAGCAGAAAAATTGTTACAGTTGGTGGCATTGATGACAATCGCTATGACAACAAAAGTTATAACAAAAACTTTTTTGAAATAGCAGATTTTTCATCTCGTGGGCCGGCGTTTAGGTCGGCAAAACCAGATGTTGTTGCACCAAGCGTGGAGATAACTTCTTGCTCTGCAAAGGGGCTGTATAGTCAGTTGTCTGGCACTTCAGTTGCTACGCCAATGGTTGCAGGGATTTGTGCATTGATTTTGCAAAAGTATCCAACATTTTCGCCAGACAAAGTTAAGAGAGTTCTTTTGCAGATTTGCAATCCACTTGGCTTTGGGCAAAACCTTGAAGGATATGGATTGCCTGATTTGTCAAAACTTTACATATAAAAAAAGGACATTTTTTAAAATGTCTTTTTTGATTTTTAGATATTCAAAACTAAGCAAAAATTCCAATTTTTTGCAAAAAATCACTCTTTTATGTGATTTTTGATGATATTTACAATATTTTCAACAGCATTATTTTTTGCTGTGCTTTGCATTTTTTCTTTGATTTTTGCCGAATTTTTGCACAAATAATCCAATTCTTTTTTCAATTTGTCAAAAGTATAATCTTCTTCTTCAATCATTTTGCAAAAGCCAAGTTTTTCAAATAATTTTGCATTTTCTATTTGGTCTCCCCGTGAGCAAGCCTTTGAAAGTGGGGCAAGCAACATAGGTTTTTCGAGTGCGAGAAGTTCGTTGATGACACCACTTCCAGAACGACATAAAACTATGTCGGCAGTTGCATAACAATCTTCAATGTTTTCTGCATAAGGCAAAGGCAGATAATCTTTGTGGACAATCTTTTGAAAATTGTTTTTGCCAGTTATGTGAATGATGTTGAATTTTTTTGTGATGGCATCAAGATTTTGAAAGATAATATCATTTAAAAACTTTGCTCCCAAACTGCCACCAAGCACCAGCAGGCAAGGTTTTTTGTTTTCAAAAAGAGAAAGTTTTTTGCCGTGAAAAATCTTCGATCTGATTGGCTGACCGGTGTATACGCATTTGCTATGATGGGTGGCAGTTTCTTCAAATGAAGTGCACATGACGGAGCATTGTCTCAAAATGATTTTGTTGGCAAGACCGAGAGATAAGTCGCTTTCGTGACTTATTATTGGCAGGTGCAAACTTTTGCCTGCTATGCACACTGGCACTGCAACAAATCCACCTTTAGAAAAAATTATGTCAGCATCAATTTGTTTGAGAGTTTGCTTTGCCTTTCTGATTGCCTTAAACAATTTGAAGGGGATAAGCAAATTTTTAAGAGTCAGTTTGCGTTGAAGTTTGACGGTTGGGATTTGATGATAAGTGATGTTTGCATGTTGGGCGACAATGTCTTTTTCAAGACCATTGCCACCGATATAGTGAATTTCAAAATCTTTCAACTTTTCAGCGACTGCAAGGGCCGGATAAATATGTCCTGCTGTGCCACCACCTGTAAGAACAATTTTTGTCATAATGCCTCCGTGCATAAGGTTGTTTATTAGAGTATATGCAACAATCGGCGATTTTATAAAAAGAATAATTATTTGTTGACATGTATAAATATGCAAAGTGTAAATATTTATGCAACAGACAATCATTTGTTTTGACGCAAAAAAAAGAACACCTCAACGGGTGCTCTTTGAAAAATTTGATTTATTTGCTTTTGCCGTCTTTGTCTTTCTTTTCGATTATGCCGGCTTCTTCTGAAAAGGTGCGAATGAAATCATCTGCCAAAAAAGGTTTTGCAAAAAGTGAAAAAAATCCAGTGAAAAATTCTCCCAAAGATTCAAAAAATCCTTTTTTAGGTTTTCCAGAAACAGTTTTAGTTTTCAAGATAGGTCTCCATTTTGCCATAACTTTTTCTCCTTACAAAACCATTATACCACATTTCAAAGCAAGGGTCAAGGTCTTGTTTTTCGCTGTTTTTCTAGAAAAAATTGCTTTTTTTGGCAATAAATGTGTTTTTTGTTTTAAGTATTTTGTTTTTTGTGTTAAACTAATATGGAATATTTTATGGAGTGATTTATGGCAGAAAAGAAATACGAATCGAAAGACATAGTTGTTTTGGATGGACTTGACGCAGTCAGACTTCGTCCTGGTATGTATATTGGCACAACAAGTGCAAGAGGTTATCACCATATTCTTTGGGAAATTGTGGACAATGCGATTGACGAAATTTCAAACGGACATGGTGACACAATCAAAATCACGATCAACAAAGATGGCAGTGCAACTGTTGAAGACAACGGTCGTGGTATCCCTGTTGACATGCACCCAACTTTGAAAAAGAGTGGTGTTGAAGTTGTTTATACAACTTTGCATGCTGGTGGAAAGTTTAACAACGAAAACTACAAATTTTCTGGTGGTTTGCATGGTGTTGGTGCTTCAGTCACAAACGCTCTTTCAAAATGGTGTAAAGTTACAGTAAACAAAAATGGCAAAAAATACTTTATCGAATTTCACTCTTACGAAGATGGCAGAGGCAAAATTCACAGTGGTGTGCCGGTTGCTCCACTCAAAGAGATTGGCACAAGCAAAACATCAGGTACAACAGTTTCGTTTTTGCCAGATGACAGAGTGTTTGGAAAACAATCATTCAATTTTGAAACTATCACACAAAGAGCGAGAGAGTTGGCCTTTCTCAACAAAGGGCTTCGCATCATAGTTGAAGATGAAAACACTGCAGAAAAGGTGGATTATCACTATGAAGGCGGCATCAAGGACTTTGTGTCTTATTTGGTGGAAGGCAAAACTTCTCTCTTCAAAACACCAATGTATTTTGCTGCAGAAAGCAAAATTGTTGATTTGGAAGTAAGTTTTATTTCAACTGATTCTTACACAGAAAACACATTTTCTTATGTCAACAACATTCCTACAACCGAAGGTGGCATGCACGAAATCGGCTTTAAGAGTGCTTTGACAAAGGTGTTTAACGATTATGCAAGAGCAAACAACATGCTCAAAGAAAAAGAACCAAACCTTCTTGGCGAAGATTTTAGAGAAGGACTTGTAACAGTAATCAATGTCAAAATGAGCAATGTTCAGTTTGAAGGGCAAACAAAAACAAAACTTGGCAATCCTGAAGCAAGGACAGAAGTTGAAGCGTTGACAATCAAAGAGTTGTCAAACATCTTGAATGACAAGAAAAACGCAAGTTATGCAGAAGTGATTGTAAACAAAGCAAAACAAGCAGCAAAAGTTAGACTTGCAGCAAAGAAAGCAAAAGAACTTACTCGTGCAAAAAACAATGCCGAAAACTTTAACCTCGTTGGCAAACTTGCCTCATCAACTTCTAGAGATAAGTCAAAGAGCGAGTTGTTTATCGTGGAAGGGGATTCTGCCGGTGGCAGTGCAAAGCAAGGTCGTGACAGAAGATATCAAGCGATTTTGCCACTTAGAGGAAAACCTCTCAATGCAGAAAAGAAGCGTATTGACCAAGTTTTGGCAAATGAAGAAATCAGAACAATTATCTCTGCACTTGACACTGGATTTGGCGAAGATTTTGACCTTTCAAGTTTGAGATACAACAAAGTCATCATCTTGTCCGATGCCGATCAAGACGGTGCACACATCAGAGCAATTTTGTGCACATTCTTCTATCGTTATATGAAACCACTTATCACAGATGGACATGTGTTTATTGGTTTGCCACCACTTTACAAAGTTTACAAAAAAGATTACGAAAAATATGTTTATTCTGATGCCGAACTTGCCGAAGCAGTTGCTTCTGCAGGAAAGGGTTATATGATCCAAAGATACAAAGGACTTGGAGAAATGAACCCAGAACAACTTTGGGAAACAACTATGGATCCAGAAAACAGAACTTTGGTGCAAGTGACAATTGAAGATGCTGCAAGAGCCGAAAAGATGATCACAACACTTATGGGTGATGACATCGAAGGCAGAAAGGCATATATTGGCGAACATGCAAACTTCGACAGAGAAGATACATTTATGAGAGATTACAAGAAAATTGATTAAGTTTTGGAGTTTTAGATGAGCAAAAAGAAAAAAGACGAAGAATTTAAGCCGACAGTGATTGAACCTATTGAAGGTCAAATGTGTTATGACGAACTTCTCGTGCCTCAAAAGGAAGAAGAAAAACCTGTTGAACAGTTGAAACTTGATGGACAAATTGATATTTGGGCTTTGGCAGAAGAAAAATCTTCTGTTTCTACAACTGCACCAAAGGAAAAGAAGTCAACAGCAAAAACAGAAACAGATGTTCAAGAAGAAGCAGTTGAACAAGGCGAAGGTGATGACAACGGCAATGGGGGAAATGGTGGAAACTATGGCTCGAATGGCATTTTGTTTAAGCCACTCGAACAAGTTTTGCACGATTCTATGATCCCTTACACCGAACATGTTGTTATGGACAGAGCCTTGCCAAGAGTTGAAGATGGATTGAAGCCAGTTCAAAGAAGAATTTTGTATTCTATGCTCGAACTTGGTCTTACACCAGACAAACCTTACAGAAAATCTGCCAGAATTGTCGGCGACTGTATGGGTAAATATCACCCACACGGCGATAGTTCGGTTTATGATGCAATGGTAAGAATGTCGCAAGATTTTGTGCTTCGTGCTCCACTTGTTGATGGTCACGGAAACTTTGGTTCGATGGACGGGGACAGTGCTGCTGCGATGAGATATACAGAAGCAAGAATGACACCTCTTGCAATGGAACTTTTAAGAGACCTTGACAAAGATACAATCCGTTGGGGACTCAACTTTGATGACACTTTGAAAGAACCAGATGTTTTGCCAGGAAGATTTCCAAACTTGCTTGTCAACGGAACTTCTGGTATTGCTGTAGGTGTTGCAACAAACATTCCACCACACAACCTTGGCGAAGTCATTGATGGTGTTGTGGCTTATATCGACAATCCAAACATCACTTTGGACAAGATGATGAAAATCATCAAAGGACCAGACTTCCCAACCGGTGGCGAACTTATTTTGGGTGATGGCATTAAATCTGCTTACGAAACAGGAAAGGGCAAAATCACTATCCGTGCAAAAGTTTGCATCGAGCAAGCAGGGGATAAACAAAGTTTGGTTATCACCGAACTTCCTTATCAAGTAAACAAAGCAGTTTTGCTTCAAAAGATTGCCGAACTCAAAGAGAAAAACAAAGACAAACTTTCTGTTATCAGCGAAATCCGTGATGAAAGTGACAGAAACGGAATGAGAGCTGTTATTCGCTTGAAGAAAGAAGCAAATGCAAAGAAGATTTTGGGATATTTGTTTCAATCAACAAATATGCAAATGTCTTATGCGATCAACATGGTTGCGATTGCAGGTGGC
Organism: Clostridia bacterium; assembly: GCA_017452445.1. Lineage (GTDB taxonomy): Bacteria > Bacillota > Clostridia > Christensenellales > UBA1242 > Caccovivens. The sequence goes on along the minus strand of JAFTMH010000004.1, from coordinate 239,653 downwards.
AAGCCAAAACTTTTGGGCTTGATGGACATTATTTCTTATTACACAGCATTCCAAAGAGATGTTGTTGTCAGAAGAACTAAATATGATCTCAACCTTGCCAAAGAAAGAGAGCATATCGTAGAAGGCCTTTTGATTGCAATCAAAAACATTGATGCTGTGATTAAGATTATCAAAACATCAGCAAATGTTTCAGAAGCAAAGCAAAGATTGAAAGAAAAGTTTAAGTTGTCAGACAAGCAAGCACAAGCAATCCTCGACATGAGACTTGCAAGACTTGTAAATTTGGAAGTTACAAAACTTGAAGAAGAGTTGAAACAACTTAAAGCAAGAATCAAAGAGTTGGAAGCAATTTTGGCTTCTAAGAAACTTCAATTTGAAGTTGTTAAGAAAGAAATCTTGGAAATCAAGAAGAGATTTAACACTCCAAGAAGATCAAAAGAAATCAAGTCAGACGAAATTGTTTTGTCAAAGATTGAAGATATGGAAGACACAAAAGACTATCTTATCACTCTTTCTGCTGGCAAGACATTGAAGAAAGTTAGCGAAAAGAACTATTCTAAATCGCAAAAAACAATAGGTGACAGTTCGACTTTGTTTGATGTGCACACAAACCTTCTTCCTGTAAAGGCAACTGACACAGTGCTTATCTTTACAGACAGAGGAAATTGTATCAAGATGTCTGTTGACAAGATAAACGAGTGCAAGTGGCGTGAAAAAGGCATGGCAATCAAACAACTCGACAAGGCGATTGACATTATGGAAACTCCTGTTGCTGTTGTAAAGGTTGAAGGTGAAGGCGAACTTGTGTTCTTCACTCAAAATGGTGTTGTAAAACGCTCAACCGAAAAAGATATGATTGTTGCAAAAACATATTATCAAGCAATCAAACTTGCAGATGGTGACAAACTTATCAATGTCGAACACGAACTTAAAGGCAAGACATTTGTTTTCTTTACAAAAAACGGAAACTGTTTGAGTTTTGAAAAGAGTGAAGTTGCTGTTCAAGGCAGAGTTTCTGGTGGGGTAAAAGGCATCAATTTGGACGATAAAGACAGTGTTGTTTGGGCAGGACAAAATGCTGCAGATGACTATTTGATTGTGACAAACAATGGCTTTGTAAAGAGATTGAGTGCACTTCAAATCCCTATTGCTTCGAGATACAGAAAGGGTGTAAAATACATCAATTTTGACAAGTCAGGCAAGGCAGTTGCATATGTCGGAACAGACGAAAAAACAGTGGTTGATCATGGCTTGAAATTTGAAGTGATTGAAAAGAAAAAGATTAAAATTTCATCTGACAGATTGGCTGTTGGAAGTGAAGAAATCAAGAAAAAATTCCTTGGTGTTTACAGTTATATTGACTAAAAATAAGAGCAAAAATAAACGGCAAATTATTGTCGTTTATTTTGTTTTGTTGAAATTTTTCTATGCGAAAAATACGAGTAAAGAAATTGTTTTTGTTTTTTGATGGCAATTTTTAATAATTTTGATTAATTAATTTTATTAATTAAACGAAAAAAATGTCAAAATATTTTGAGAATTGTTGTTTTATGTATATAATAACAATATGAAGAAGCTTTTGATTTTTGTATTTTCATTATTATTTTCAGTGACACTCGTGTTTGGTGGCACTTATATTATTGTCGACAGAGTTGCTCCTGATGCCGTGCCAGAAGAAGAAATTGGCGAGGTGATTGAGCCAAAGGCGTCAGGCAACTGGAGCAGTTATACAGACAACATTGCCCATGGTTCAGGGACTTCGTCAGATCCTTTGAAAATTTATGATGGAACAGATCTTGCCAATGTGGCAATGTGGATTAATAATTATTACAAAACTCAGTCTGGATCATATCACAATACTTTGTATTACAAATTGATGAACAACATTGACTTGTCAGCACACTATTGGTTTCCTATCGGTGTTGAAAACAAAACATTTCAGTCAAATCACTTCAAAGGGGTTTTTGACGGTAGTGGTTTTACTATCAATGGTTTGACAATGAGAGTCTATGAAGATGACTCAAGGCAGTATATGGGATTGTTTGGTTATACCGAAGGAGCAACAATCAAAAACTTGAAAATTAAATACAATTTGACCGTGTATGCAATTACCGAAGATGGATTTTGGGAAACTGAAAGTTGTTATGCTGGTGGAATTGTTGGTCGAAATATGGGGTCAACAAAACTTGACACCGTAACAATTTTGGAGGGATCTAAACTCACTTACAACAGAAGTTGGGATCAGTTGCCATTTGAATCTGCATACATATCAAACTTTGTTGGTTATTCATCAGGATCATTGGATGTTGACGACTGCGTATGTTATGGAGATATTGAAGTTTCTGCTTCAAATCAGAGTAGAGAGTCAAAAAATGCAGACCTTTATTGTGGTGGATTGATTGGTTACAGCTCGGGAGAATTGGATGTTGATTTTACCTGCAATTATGGAGATATTACAATTTCTCAGCCAACATCGACAGACAACCCACACAATGACAACTATCAATATTTCCATGTAGGGGGAATTATTGGAAGGTCAGCCGCTGCGTGCAATCTTAGAAATGTTATTTTTTCAGGAAAATTAGAGCAGACTGGAAGTTTGTGGATTAGGTCTGGAAACGCTGCCGTTGGTGGACTTATTGGAAAACATTCTGGCAGTCAAGGATTGTATATTTATTGTGGAATCAACTATTCAGACATTTCAATCAACGAAGCGCATATTATGTGCGTTGGTGGATTGGTTGGATCTTGTGATACTTCAGGCAATCTTAAAATTGAGGGTGCTGCAAACTGGGGGAATTTGGCCCTTCGTTTAACAAAAGAAGAAAATTCTGCAGGTGGCTTTGGTGGAATTGTTGGACAAACAGCATCAAACTATTCTTATATTACAGAATGTATCAACTATGGTGATGTTTGGTTTTCAACAGCAAGTTATCAGGTTAAATTTGTTGGTGGAATTCTCGGATATTCACTTGATGATGACGGTGCAGATCATGGTCGTGGTTACATTTCAAACTGCATCAATTTTGGTAAGATTGGAAGCAGTGACAGCGATGTAATTTGTGTCGGAGGAATTGCAGGCGAACTTACAGAGGTAGACCTTTCTTGGAAAAACTGGGACAACGGAAAACTTGGATACTCTTGGGTTTATGTTTACGAGGGGGTTCATGTAAGAAACTGTATCAACATGGGTATGGTTTATGGCGGAAGCAGTGTTGGGCAAATTGTTGGATATTTGTATGATGATTTATTTTCAAACAACTATATGTCAGACAAGTCAACCAGACCTGCTGTCGGAAACAACTCTAGCCTTACTGCAACAAAAAAATCATTGTCAGCAGTATGTAACGGAACATTCTTGTCAACTACAGGAAACTGGACAAACACAGTCAATGTTAGAATGTCTTCTGTCTACTATTCAGGTGATTATTCAAGCACATACTATTATATTTTGCTTACACAGCTTCCACACCAATATTATACAAGCTCACAATGGTATAACAAGGTTGGTGTTTATTCAGGTTCGTTGCCTACACTGATTCCAACATCGGCATGCAATGTTGCAAGAGGAAAAGTTACGGCATATTGGGATAAGCCGGGTTCCACAAACAATTCAAATGTAGAAGATGTTTCAACATTGTATGCTAGAAAGCATGGTGGATCTGCATCTGGGTGGAACAATTCAACCTCTACAATCAATTTCAGATATTTAAGAGGGGCTAGTTATACAGGAGATCGCTATCTTGAAGCGATGAAAGTTGTTACAACAAACACAGACAATTTTACTGCAAGAGGGTTTGTGATAAATTCAGGTCACGATGCCACAAAAAATCAACAGGGGTTGGATATTTATGGAACTTACACAAGTGGTGCAACAAATTATTTGCAATTTAGAGGTTTTACTGACTCTGTCGCCACAACTATTCAACTGAAATTCTACTATGATGCAGTGGGCAAATCGTTGGCAAATTCGTCAGGAACTCCTGTGAGTTCAAAAAAGAAGGATATTGCACAATCAGCTTCTGATACAACAGAATATAATGTGCTCACCCCAAAATTGAAGAAAAATTCAAGAACAAACAATTATACATTCTATTACAATGATACTGTGGGTTTTGAAGTTACTCCAAGCTTTGGTTATCGCTTTGCAGGTTTGTTGGCTGGCGACAGTGCAACTTTAAGCTCAAGCAATGCCGTGACAAAAATTACAAACACTGCGTTGGGCAAATATGTCACAGGTACTACAGGTGGTTTTACATATACATACAAACAAAAATATTTTGTATGGCAGTTTGACAAGGTTGAATACACTTTGGCTTTTGTTGACTCTCAAAGCACTTCTGGGGCAAGCCCAAAAATTGCCGAAGAGGAAAGTGACAAAACTCCTAAAAAACTGTCTGATTCGGTGCAAACTGATTATAGTACAACAATGAAGTTTGTGGTGACAGGAGGATATGTTCAAGCTTCTGACAATAATGATTTGTCGCTTGAAAATATCGCTTATGGCTATAGATACAACATCAAGTGTGGATTTTCAACAGGTTGGGCTTCAACAAACAGTTATTCAAATCTTCTTTCAAACAACTTGGGTAAGGTAGATTTGCATATGGACGAATTGACAAGATATTTGTCCTCAGTTTCAGGGGCAATCAACCAAAACAAAATTTATGTTTATGTGTCCAAAACAGCAATTGAACTTGATGTAACTTTGCACAACATTGTGCAAATGTACAATCAACATCAAAACACACAATCAGCCAACCACATTTATTATATAAACAACTATGATGGCATGCCAGCATTCAGCAACAGCACAAAAAAGAGCGTAGGGGGAGAATCGTTCTTCTACAACAGTGATGGCTCTCGTGTTGACACTGTGACATTTAGCCGTGATTGCAGTGAAGATTCAAACTGGAGAGTTAGTTTGAAGGATAGTGAATATAAAACTGGTTCTAGACGATTGTATTTGTTGTCAAAAGATGGATATATTGTTTATGGTCAAGAAAATGCACTCAAAACTGTCGGCATCAGAGTTTTGTATTCGAAGTTGAATAATGGAGTGGTTGAGACTGTTGACTATCCAGAAGCATTTAGCTCTGTGGGACTTAATGTGGCAATGTCAGGAGAAGGTGGAGATTTGCTTGCAGTGTTCCACGCAATTGTGAAAAAAGTTTGCAAATATAGTTCTGAACATGTGATTACAAATGAAAATCAAGGTGTAGACTATTTGGAAGACAATGGCATTCATATTTATGTGCCTTATGTGCTTCAAGATTATATCCTTGATGTTGGTATTCAAGAAATTTCAGGAAACTCAATGCCTTCTTCTGAAGTGAAATATTACAAATATGGCGCCACTGTGCCAGCAAATCCATCAACAGCTGTTTCTGTGATTACTGACAGTGCAACAGCAGATGCTGTAAATGTGAAAGTTTTGTATTATTATGCTCCAGTTACTTTGAAGGCAAAAGACTTCTTTGCAAATACAGAAAAAGCATACAAATTTGTTGGCTGGTATTTGCGTGATGGAGAAGACTCTTACAGATTGCTTTCAACAAAAACAGAATATAAATTCTTTGTTGATCCAAGCCTTACAAAGGCACTTGCCTTTGCAGGTGGCGATGGTTTGCGTATTGTTGCAAAATACAACGCTTCGGCAAAAACCTCAGGTGCAAGTTTGCCAATGGTTGGCAAAAGCTATACACTTGCTTCAACAGACGCTTTGAAGTTGTTTAGTGAAATGGTTGCAGGTGGACAATCTTTTGAAGGACGCATTGTAAAATTGACTGCAAATTTGACCTTTGAAGATGATGAAGTGTTTACTCCAATAGGCACAAAGCAAACTCCATTTAAAGGCACCTTTGATGGACAAAATTACACAATTTCAAACATCAACTTTGGTGAAACAAACACACAAAAGGGTGTTGGATTGTTTGGTTATGTCGAAAATGCCACAATCAAAAATGTGACAGTTGCAAACAGCAGGGTAAAAGGATTTTCTTATGTGGGCATGATTGCAGGTTACGCAGTCAACACCAAGTTTGAAAATGTTCATGCAAACGAATGTATCCTTGAAACTGCAAATATTTCAACTTATAATATTTACGCTGAAATTATGGAAGGAAACAAAGTTGTTTATCCAATTGATGACGCTGAAAGAGGATCTTCATTAAATTATGAAGAATTGGAAGGTGAAAGCGACTTTGAAAATGAAATCGAAAAGAGAGAATGTTTCTCAAGTTTGATTGGTTATGCAAAAGGTTGCAAGTTGTTTATGACTTCGGTGAGAAGCAGTGATGCATCCAACTTCTTGATTAAACTTGAAAATACACTTTTCTTTGATGAAGATGACGATGTCAAGTCAGGATTCTATTTTGGATATCTTATCGGAAAAGCAGAAGATGGCACAACAATTGATCAATCATATGTTGATGCTCAAAAAGCGTATGATGGCATTCCATTGCACAATGGAGCATCGCTTTCAAACTGCTATTATAGATACAGATCTCCAGGCACTACAAAAGAAGTATTCTATAAAAACACTTCGACACAATATGCAAAGGCAGATTTGAAAAACCATCCAAACATTTGGTTGGAAATCAACGGAAGATGGGTGCTTCAAATCTTCTATTGGAATTAGAAAAAAGAGAACTTCGGTTCTCTTTTTTTTGTTGTCGCAATCAAAAACAACAAGTTTTGTTGAAAGTTTGTGAAGTGCAAGTTCTATTGGCGCTTCTTTTTTAATATGTATGTTTTGTGGGCAGACTTGCCAAAATTGAATTTCGACATATTAAAACAATATCGGTCTTTTTCGGCCAAAATTCATGTCGGCCTAAAAACAAAATTTAAGTAAAATTAAAGCGAGGTTTGTATGCATTTCTGTGTAATCAAATCAAGAACATTAAAAATATTTATGGCCATGGTGCTGATTGCTGTTTTGTTGTGCTTGCCTATAAATGGAAATAGTTCGGCAGAAGTTTATTTGGGATATTCAACTCGCAAAGTGCCAATTTATTCGGTTTCGACTGAGCAAAAGCAAGTGGCAATTTCGTTTGATGCTGCTTGGGGTGCTGACAAAACCCAGGGCATTTTGGACATCTTGAAAGAGTTTGAAGTTGGTGCAACTTTCTTTTTGGTTGGTTTTTGGGTTGATGACTATCAAGACATGACAAAATTGATTTCTGACGAAGGGTTTGAAATTGGCACTCACTCAAACACTCATCCTGACATGGTCAAATTGTCAAAGCAGACAATGAAGAGCGAACTCGAAACATCAATCCAAAAAATAGAAAAAGCTACAGGGCAAAAAGTTGAGTTGTTTAGGGCGCCATTCGGCTCTTACAACAACAATCTGCTTGAAGTTGCTCAAGAGTTGTCGCTCAAAACAATCCAATGGGATGTTGATAGTTTGGATTGGAAAGGGTTGTCTGCAAAAGAAATTTGTGGCAGGGTTATGTCAAGGGTTAAAAATGGGTCAATAATTTTGATGCACAACAATTCGGACAACATTTTAGATGCTTTGCGACTTACTTTAAACAGATTGAAGGTGGCTGGCTACAAAGTGACTGCAATTTCGGATTTGATTTATTCAGACAATTACACAATAGATAGAAATGGAATACAACACAAAAATTAGGAGGTTTTATGAATTATACAATAAATGAAGAAACAACAAATTTTGCACAGATTGCAGGCGTGATTTCAAAGGAATTGGCATTTTCGCATCAGGTAGAAGGTGAAAACTTTTATGAGTTTTCGGTTGAAGTTGAAAGGTTGTCAAAAATCAAAGACGAAATACCTGTTACTGTTTCGGAAAGATGCTTGCAAAATGTTCAACTTAAGGTGGGCGATTTTGTCAAAGTTTGTGGAGAATACAGAAGTTACAACAAATTTTTGCAAGAAAGAAGCAAGTTGATTTTGCATTTGTTTGCAAAGGATTTGCAAAAGTGTCAAGAGCATGGCGAACATATCAATGAAGTACGTTTGACAGGTTTTGTTTGCAAACAACCAATTTATAGAAAAACGCCTTTTAATAGAGAAATTTGCGATGTTTTGTTGGCTGTAAATCGCACAAACTATCACAAATCTGACTATGTGCCATGCATCATGTGGGGTAGAAATGCTCGCTTTGTTGCAAGTCAAAACATAGGTTGCAAAATCGAACTTTCAGGCAGGATTCAATCTAGAGAATATGTCAAATCAATAAGCGAAAATGAAAGCGAAGTAAAAACTGCTTATGAGGTTTCGTGTCAACGCATTTCAATCTTGGCCAATGTTACACATTTGGCAAAAGAGCAAGAAGGCAAAGTGGCAAACAGATAAAAAAAGAAGAAGTTTGACTTCTTCTTTTTGTTTTAGAACAATGCTTCTTCATAACTGTCTGGGATTGGAAGATCCATAAGTTTTAAAACTGTGGCAGCAACATTTGCAAGGGTCTTGTTTTTCTTGAGTTTTGCTTTTTTGTGTTTGTTGCTAACTAAAATTGCTGGCACTGGATTTGCTGTGTGAGAGGTGACTTTGTTTCCTTTTTCATCAATCATATCTTCGGCATTTCCGTGATCTGCAACAATCAAACATTCGCCACCAGCCATAAGTGTCGCAAGTGCAACAATGTATGCTTGTTTGTCAACGCATTCGATTGCTTGTTTTGTGCTGTTGAAGTTGCCGGTGTGTCCAACCATGTCAGGGTTTGAATAGTTTACCAAAATAAAATCATACTTGCCGGTTGTGATTGCTTCGACAACTTTTTCTGTGATTTGAGGTGCTTTCATTTTTGGTGTTTGTGCAAAATCGGCAACATTGAAACTTTCGATAAGTTTTCTATCTTCTCCTTCATAAGGATTTTCGATTCCACCGTTGAAATAGAAGGTTACATGAGCATATTTGGTTGTTTCTGCAATGTGAAATTGTTTTTTGCCGGCCTTTGCAATTTGGCTTGCAAGATTGTCTTCAATTTTGATTTGTGGATAGAGTGTGTTGAGATGTGCAAATTCTTTTGCATATTCTCTCATAGGCGTAAACAAAACATTGTTGAGTTTTTTTGTTTCAAATTCGGCAAAGTTTTCGTCTGTAAATGCTTGCGTGAGCTCTCGTGCTCTATCTGCACGGAAATTGTAGAAAATTACGCTGTCGTTGTCAGAAACTGCACCATTTGGGTCAACAACTGCTGGCACAAAAAACTCATCTGTAACGCCGTTTTTGTGGCTTGTTTCGATGGCTTGTTTTGCTGTGTCAAAACGCTCGCCTTTTGCTTGTGTGATTGCATCATAGGCAAGTTGGAGGCGATTGAATCTTTTTTCTCTGTCCATTGCATAAAGTCTGCCAGAGATGGTTGCAATTTTTGCATTTGTGCCTTCAATTTTTTGGTTTGTTGTTTCAAGATATTTCAAACTGTCAGTTACGCCACAATCTCTGCCATCAGTAAACAAATGAAGATAGATGTTTTTGATTTCGTAGTTTTTTGCAAGGTCTAAAATTTTGAACATATGGTTTATGTCTGCATGCACGCCTATATCAGAAAAAAGTCCCATCAAATGTAAGTTTGACTTGTTTTTTTCTGCATGGGTGAGGGCTTTGATAAGTGCAGGATTTTCAAAAATTTTGCCTGTTTCAACATCATTGTTGATTTGTTGCAAATCTTGCAAAGTTACTCTTCCTGTGCCGAGAGTGAGGTGGCCAACTTCGCTGTTGCCCATCACTCCATCTGGAAGTCCAACTGCTTTGCCACTTGCTTGCATGATTGTGTGTGGATATTGTTTTGTGAGTTTGTCTAAATAAGGTGTGCCTTGGCTTTTGATTGCGTTTCCAAATTTTTCTTTTCTTAAACCAAAGCCGTCTAAAACGATTAATGTTACCATCTAAATCTCCTTATAGACAAATAATACTCTTTAGCGTTGACAAAAGTCAAATATTTTGACTTTATAACCGGTCATTATCTTGCTTGGGCAAAGAGTTGTGATTTTGATTTTCTGTCTCAAAAGGTTGAAAATTGGCCAAATTTTGTGCATTGTGTGCAGGCTGTTGCGCTTCTGTTGGCATTTGATTGTTGTTTTCGAGGGTTTGAGATGTTTTTGGTGACTTTTTCCTTCTTCTTTCAAACAGTTTTACAGTGCCCTTGTTGAGAAGTGTTCGAAGTGCAACAAAGGCTGTGCTCGACCCAAAAATAATGTAAATCAATCTTGAAAACATGCTTGCTTGAAAGCCGAAAAGTCCTGCAATAAAATCATATTGCAACAGGCCAATCAACAGCCAATTTATCCCACCAGTTATCATCAAGACAAAAGCAATAAAAGTCAACATAGAAACTCCTTTTGGATTAGTATTTTTCAAAAAGAAAAAAATAACAAAAATTTGTGTAAAAAAACAAAAAGCAGGCATAAATGAAGGTGGCAAACTATACAATATATTGAAAAGTTGCAAAAATAGTTGACTTTTTATTGTGTTTTGAATATAATGAAGTGGTTTAGTTGAGATTGGCAAAATTATATCGCAATCTAAAAGACCTGTTTGGGTCGATTTTTTTAATTTATAAATGCCGATTTACAAGTATTTAAGGGGGACATTATGGAAAAGCATTATTTAACACCAGAAGGGAAAGCACAACTTGAAGAAAAGTTGAAGTATTATAAAACAGTTAAAAGACCTGATGTCATCAAACGCATTGGCATTGCTAGAGAATTTGGCGATCTTTCAGAAAATTCTGAATATGATGCAGCAAAAGACGAACAAGCTCAAATCGAAGCAGAAATCGCAGAAATGGAAGGCATTTTGCTCAACGCAGAAGTTATCGACAAGAAAAACATCAACATCGATGCTGTAAGTGTTGGCTGCAAAGTAAGGCTCTATGACGAAGATTTTGACGAAGAAGTAGAGTATCGTATTTCAGGATCATCAGAAAGCGATCCAAGAAACGGAATTATCAGCAATGTTTCACCAGTTGGCAAAGCTCTTATTGGACACAAGCAAGGAGAAACAATTTCTGTGCACACTCCAGGTGGCACAACAGTTTACAAAATTGTTGCAATTGAAGTTTAATAAAGGCAGAGCAGATCGTTTGATGCTCTGCTCTTTTGTTTTTGTATGCAAATTGTTTGCATTTTTGCTGTTTTTTGCTATAATAAACTTAGCGTAAACAACTTTTGTTTAATTTTTGAAAGGATATATTATGATTTTTGTAAATTCATTAAGACTTTTAGGTTCAAACTGGAAAAAGGCTCTCAAATTGTTTTTGTATTATGTTGTGATTTGGGGACTTTCCTTTGCTTTGTTTTTGCCTGCCTTTTTTGAATTTAAGGACACTGTCGCTTCTATGTATGAAAGTGCTGGAACTTTTGCTACTTTTGGTGGTGTGTTTACTGGAAATTTGGGACAATATATCCACAACTTTTTGCACACAACAGTAAGAATTGCAGAAACAGTTTTTGCTCAAAATTTGGGAATTGCAATTTATGGTTTGATTGTGATTTTCATTTTCTTGCCATTTTTGCTTAATGTTGGCAAATACACAATGCATAAAATGTTGTATGCTTATATGACAAGCAACACAGAGGTTGGATTTTTCAGTGCTCTCGTAAAGGGATTGAACAAATCTTTGCCTTTTGCTTTGTGCAAAGTGTTCTACAACCTCGTTTTCTGGGGAGCAACTCTTGTTTCAATTTTTGCACTTGGCACAATCGAACACGCAACTTTTATCAAACACGGACTTCCTGCAGTGATTTTTGTGTTGCTTGTGCTTTTGTTTACACTCAACGAAATGGCAACACTTGGTTGGATCCCAGCGTTGAATGTTTTTGATCGCAACATTTTTGTTTGTTACGCAAAAGGGGTTAAGGCTGTAAAAAGACACTTCTGGAAAACAGTTTTGTTGACAGGAATCTTTTTCATGATCTTCTGGGGATTGGTGATTTTGTTTGGTATTTACACATTGGCAGTGCTTGTGCCACTTATGACAATCATGCTTTGTGTTTACAACATGACAATTTTCTTTACAAGTCAAGGCATGAGATTTTATGTAAACAAAACCAACATTTTGACACCTAAAAAACTTGAAGAAGTTGACAACATAAACAAAACAGCTTACATTTTGTAAGAGGTTTGATTTTTTGTGACATAAAAACTAAAAAAACGACACAATTTTGTGTTGTGCTTTTTGTTTGTCACAGTTACATTTTTATAAGGAGAATATATGAACAACAAATTGAAAATCACCTTCTTGGGCGGTGTTGGTGAAATTGGAAAAAACATGACTGCCTTCGAATATAACAACGAAATCATTGTTGTTGATGCTGGATTGACATTTCCTGGTGACGATTTGCCAGGTATTGATGTTGTTATTCCTGACTTCACATATCTTATCAACAACAAAGACAAAATCAAAGCAATCATCTTGACACACGGTCACGAAGACCACATTGGTGCACTTCCATTTGTTTTGGAACAAATCAAAGCACCTGTTTATGGATCAAGATTGACACTTGCGCTTGTAGAAAACAAAATGAAAGAACACGCAAAAGTTTCTTACAAAGCAGTGACAGTAAAACCAAAAAATGTGCTCAAAATTGGACATTTTGCAGTTGAATTTATCAAAGTTTCTCACTCAATTGCAGGCGCTTTGGCATTGTGTATTTCAACTCCAGCAGGAAATGTTGTGCACACGGGCGACTTTAAGATTGACTTTGAGCCTATCGATGGGGCAATGACAGACTTGCAAAGATTTGGCGAACTCGGCAAAAAGGGAGTAAACCTTTTGATGTGCGAAAGCACCAATGTATGCAGACCAGGTTATTCTATGAGTGAAAAGAGCGTTGGAAGAGCTCTTGACGAAATCTTCAAAACACACACAGAAAACAGAATTTTTGTTGCAACTTTTGCTTCAAACATTCACAGACTTCAACAAATTTTGAATTTGGCTGAAAAATACGGCAGAAAGGTTGCCTTTACCGGCAGAAGCATGATCAACATTACTGATGTTGGTGCAAAGATTGGAGAAATCACATTCAACAAAAACATTTTGGTTGACATTGACAAGATTGACAAGGTTGCTGACAAAGAACTTCTTATTGTCACAACAGGAAGTCAAGGCGAACCTTTGAGCGCTTTGACAAGAATGGCAACAGGCGAATTTAAGCAAATCAAAATTGGCGAAAACGACTTGATTGTTTTCTCTTCATCTCCAATCCCTGGAAATGAAAAGAGCGTTTACAATGTTATCAACGCACTCTTCCAAAGAGGCGCAGATGTGATTTATGACGAACTTTCAGAAGTTCACGCATCAGGACACGCTTGTCAAGAAGAAATCAAAACAATTCATTCTTTGGTTAAACCAAAATTCTTTATCCCTGTTCACGGTGAATATAGACATCTCAAGATGCACAAACAACTTGCAATGAATTTGGGTATGGAAGAAAGAAACATTATTCTTGCCACACTTGGCACACAAATTGAAATGTCACAAAACTCAATCAAAAAGGTTGGCACAGTGACTGCTGGACAAAGATTGATTGATGGTTATGGCATTGGCGACATGGACAGCAATGTTTTGAGAGAAAGAAAACAACTTTCAGAAGATGGTTTCTGTGTGGTTGTTATGACAATCAACAACATCTCTGGCGATGTGGTTGGCGAACCTTTCATCATCACTCGTGGGGTTGTTTATCAAGACGAAGCAGAATCTTTTGTGCAAGACACAAAAAACATGATTGTTGCTTGTTTGAAAGAACAAGATTTGCGTGGTTGCGAACCTGCAGTCATCAAAAACACCGTAAGAAGAAATGTTTCAAACTTTATTTACAAGAGAACAAAACGCAGACCTATGATTTTGACAATCGTTTTGCTCGACTAGGATTTTTTAATGAAAGAGAAAGAAGAATTTGTGGGATTTGACTCGCACGAATATAGACCTATTGTGCGAAACAAAAGCATGCAACTTCTCAAAGATTTTGTGATTGCCCAAAAACCAGCACAAATCTTGGAGATTGGCACTTTTATTGGCTATTCGGCAGGCATTATGCTTGATGCTTTTGATGGTTGTCATGTCACCACTTTGGAAAAATATGAAGATAATGCTCGTGATGCTGTCAAAAATTTGACAGAATTGGGCTTTTTGGGCAGGTTTGAGGTTGTTTGCTGTGATGCTTATGACTATTTGCAAACAAACCAAAACAGGCAATTTGACTTTATTTTTCTTGATGGACCAAAGGGACAATATATCAAATATCTTCCACTCATCAAAAACATGCTTAAAAAAGGTGGGATTTTGATTTGTGACGACATTTTGTTTTATGGTCTTGTTAGATCAAATCAACATATTGAGCACAAGCATCGTACAATCGTAAACAACTTGCGAAAGTTTATTGCAGCATTGACTGAAGATGAAGATTTTGAAACTCAAATTCATGAGTTTGACAACGGAATAAGTGTAAGTAGAAAGAAAGTGTGAGAGCATTTTCTTTTTCTTATTGTGTGATAAATTATATTTTTAAGTTTTGTTTGTATTTTTTTGTCTTATTTGATAAAATAACACTATGGATTTTGAGATTAAGATAATAAAGTTCTTGCAGTCGGGCAGATCTCAGTTTTTTGATGTTTCGTTTCAAATGATTTCTGCCATTGGCAGTGTGATAGGGGTTGTGGCTCTTGTCTTGTTTTTTCTCAAATTTAAGGCAAAAATGAGTTTTTGGTTTTTGCTTACATATGGTTTTGTGTTTTTGACAATAAACACAATCAAATTGCTTGTCAGCAGAGCAAGACCATTTGCTGTGTGTGACGACATTCAAAACATAGGCGATTCGGTCACGGACTTTTCTTTTCCTAGTGGACACGCTGCTTGCGCAACAGCTATTGCAATCTTTATGGCATACTTTTTGTTTTCGAAGTTTAAAACAACTTCAATGCGAGTTTGCGTAGGGTTGTCGTGTGCACTTTATGTGGGGCTTGTTTGCTTGTCAAGAATGTATTTGGGCAAACATTTTTTGACAGATGTTTTGGCAGGGGTTGCGATTTCTGCAGTCATCTGCATCGCAGGAATAATGTTTATGAGATATTGCGCTAAGAAAAAGGAAACAAAAAATGAGATTAAAAATGGAAATTAACGATTTGAAACAAACAAAGGATTTGGCAACTGCATTTGCAAATGCAATCAAGCCACCGATGATTGTTTTGCTTAAAGGGGATTTGGGTGCAGGAAAAACAACTTTTGTCAAAGAGGTTGTCAGAGCGCTTGGTTGTGAAGATTTGGTTACAAGCCCAACTTTCACTTTGCTCAACACATACAATGCCAAATTTCCGGTTTATCACTTTGACATGTATAGATTGTCTTCGGCAGAAGAAGCAATGGGTGTTGGTTTTGAAGAATATTTTGACAAGCGCACTCTTGACGGAGTTTGCTTTGTTGAATGGCCAGAAAATGTTGATGGTTTGATAACAAAAGTTGACTACGAAATTTCAATCACCAAAAATGGGGTTGATGGAAGAATTGTTGTGATAGAGGAGAAAAGCGATGCTTGCAATTAATACAGCGTTTATGACGGCAAATTTGGCACTTAGAACGGCCGTAGGTAAGGTTGTCTTAAAAGATATCGATGCAAAGAGCAAACACTCAGAAAATGTGCTTAAATCAATTGATGAGATGTGTCAAGAGGCATCAACAGAAGTACTTGATGTTGGCACTGTTGCCGTTGTGGTTGGCCCGGGATCATTTACCGGACTTCGTATTGGCGTGGCAATTGCAAAAGCATTGGGGTGTGCTGGCAAAGATTTGAAATTTGTTTCGTTGTCATCTTTGCAACTTATGGCATATAAAATTGCAAAAAGCAAATTGAATGGTGGGGCGTTTGTGTGTGTGATCAATGCCTTGTCAGATTTGTTTTTTGTGGCTCAATTTGATGTCGATGGCAAAATTGTGGGCGAAGAGAAAATGATAAGTAAAGAAGAATATCAACAAATTGACATTGAAAAGTTTGCGCTTGCAGGTGATGTTCAGACAAGCGATGTCAAAGAAATGAAAATTGACTGCAAAGATCTTTTGGATTTTGCACTTGAAAAAGAAGAGCAAGGCGATTTCGTTTTGCCTGATGACTTAAATCCATCATATTTGCGACTTTCTCAAGCAGAAGACATGCTTGCACAAAAAGCAAGAAAAGATTGTTAAAAATGTTTGACATTATGCATAAATAAATGTAGAATACATATCAGTTATAAAGAAATAGGAGTTTTTATGAAAAAACCAGTATATGTTAGATGTCCAAGATGCGAACTTAACTACATCGAAAAGAAAGACAAACTTTGCAGTGTTTGCAAGGCAGAACTTTCAGCAAACAAAGATCAATTTGTAAACGATTTGGATTTGGAACTTTGCCCAATTTGCAAAACAAACTATATTCAACCAGATGAAATCATGTGTGCAACTTGTTTGAAAGATCATCAAACAGAAGATGGGGAAATCTCTTCAGATTGGGAAGAATATCTCAACCGTGATGAAGAAGAAATCATCTATGATGACGAAGAAACAGGCGATATGGCAACTGTTGCTGATCTTGGCACAGACACATTGGACGATGATTTGGATTCAGGCATTGGCTTTGATGACAGCATTTCTGATGATGGCTTGGACGAACTTGGCGAAGAACTTGGCATCGATCTTGACGACGAAGATCTTGATGACGAAGAAGAAGAGGAAGAAGATTTTGAAGATGATGATGACGACTTTTAGTCATCATCTTTTTTTGTCAGTATGGCAAAATGTAAAGACGAAAAAGAAAAAGGATGTTTATTCAACATCCTTTTTTATTTATTTCTTTGAAGCTTTTTTAGAATCTTTTACAAGTTTTCTTCTCTTCAAATCTTCTTGAGCATAGATTTTCTTTTCGAGGTTCAACAAATAGTCAGGTGACTTAACTGTTTCGAGTTGTTTGCCAAGTGAATCAACCTTTTCTGCAACAACTGTGCGTTTCTTTGCAAATTGTTTAAATTCGCTGTCAGTTTCTTTTGAAACTTGACCTTTGTCTTTTTCTCTCAATTCCAAAACTCTCTTCTTGTGTGTTTTTTCAAGGTTTTCAAGTTCTTTCTTGAATGTCTTGATTTGTGTTTCAAGAGCTTCTGCTTCTTCATCTCTTTGTTTTCTTGCTTTAACTTTGATTACATCAATGTCCAAGCTTGATTTTCTGTCGTAAGAAGCTTGTTTCTTTCTTTCGATCTTTTTGATCTTAACTTTCTTGAGTGTCAAACCAACAAGTGCAACAAGGATTGCAAGTCCTGTGATAAGTGTTGATGCAAGCAAGAGCCATGAGAAGCCTTCGTTGTTTGAAGGTGTTTCTTCTTTGTCTTCTTTAGGAGTTTCTTCTTCTGTGCTGTCATCTTCTTCGCCATCTTCAGATGCTACTTCTGCGATCATAACTTTGTCTTCGTTAAGGTCATAATCTTCGGCATCAATCATATCTTTTGCCAAGTTATAGTCATCTTCAGTTGCTGTTTCAAATTTCACATCATAAACAATTGCGCTTCCTTGAGTTTCTGCTGCATCACTGATAAGAGCGATGTGAAGGTTGGCGCTTGTTGCTTCTGAAGGTTTGTAGTAGATTGTGTAAGTTGTATGTTCTTCATTTGATGTTGTTTGCAAGTAGTCATATCCTGTCAAGCCAACTGAAATGCCGTAGTCATAAGTTTTGTCTTCATCAAGTGACACGCCATCGTTCAAATAGTTGAAGAATGTTTTTACTGTAAATGTAAGTTTGTAGTAAGATGATCCTTCGTCTGAAGTTGTCAAATCAAGAGCAAATTTTGATTCAAATGTGTATGAACCAGGTGCTTGGTTTGTCAAATAGAATACAGGTCTTTCATCTCCTTCAATTTCAAACACTTCGTTTCCAGCAAATGCTGTGCTGTTTACGATTGTGCCTTTGTTTGTTGCTTTGTCTCCAGAGAAGTTGTCGCTTGAGTAAGCAGGTGTCACTGAAGTAAAGTCAAGTTCTTTTGAAATTGTGTTTGTTGGAATGTTGAGATACAAATTTGAAAAATCTGCAACGCCATAAATATCTTTGTTTGCTTCTGCAACTTTTGCATATGAGTTATACAAATCTTCTTCAATTGAGATAAATGCAAAGTTGTCAAGGAATGCAAGACCTTTTACAGGAGTAGATTGTGATCCAAATGTGATTTGGATTATGATTTTTTCAGCTCCGGCAAATGATTTGAAGTAAATTGCATATCCTTCATCAGTCCAAGCTCCGTTTGAGCAAAGTTCTTCTGATTCGAAGAGATTGACACCATTTGCATTTTGGATTGTAACTTTGATTGGTGCAGAAATTGTTGTTTTGTAGTCGAAGAAAAGTTTGTAAGTTTTGTTTGCTTCCAAAGCGATTTCTTCAGATCTTACTGTTTGCCATGATGCTGTTTCGTTTGCAAGCATCAAAATGTTGTCTGGATAAGCAGAACTGTTTTCGCTGTTGAGTGGGTTTGAATATTTTGCCCAAAGATAAGGGTTTTCGTCTGCTGGGCCAGCAAAGTTGTTGTATTGGTCAACATAGTCTTGATATGACTTGCTGTATGTGTTTACCACACCATTGAAAGTCAAACCTTCGCCTTTGTTGATTGTCCAGTTTTGAGGGTTGCCCAAAACATTTTCTGTTGTTGTAGTAACTTTGTTGAAGTTTCCGTTTGAAACTGAAGGTGTTGCTGTAAATTCGTTGAGAACAATTTTGTTTGTTGCTCCGTCTGCTTTTGCAGAAGTTGTTTCTTCAACTCTTACATTGTCAAACACAACACAACCGGTTGCAGTTTCATCTGATTTGCCAAGTCCAAGTGAAATGTTGATTGATGAATCGTAAAGGGCGTTTCCTTGAACATAGAATTCGATTGTTGCATATTTGTTGTTGAATTCTGAATCGCCATTTGCAGTTGTGCCCGAACTTGCCTTTTCTTCTGTGAGAGTGTAATACTCTTCAGAGAGGTTGTAAACTTCGTTCAAAACTGATCTGTTTTCAGAAATAAACATATAAACACTGCCTTTAGTGATCTCTGAAACTTTGTATGTTGCAGAAACTCTGTAAAGCTTGTTTGATTTGATTGTTACAGGTGCTGAAGTAACTTTGACTGAATTGTTTTCTGCCCAAAGTCCCAACACATAGTTGTTTGCTGTGATTGTTGCTTTGTTGTCTTCGTCAAGTGCTACTTTGCAATCAAGAGGCGAACCTACAAATTCGTATCCTGTTGTTGTTTCAAAATATTGAGGTGCTTTTGTGTTGAACGCTCTTGCATGTCCTTCGCCAGAAACTGTCCATTTTTGGATTGTTGTGCCAACTGTTTCAAAGTCGAAGTTGTTTGAAGATGTGTCAACGATGTCTGTTTCTCTCAAGTCAACCAAACTTGTGCATCTTGTTGAGGTGAGGGTTGTTACACCGTTTTGTTTGTTTTCAAAATAGTTGTTGTCGTATGCTGTGTTGTATGCTGTCCAGAATGCGTTTTCGCTGTGTTGATAAACTTTGAAATCATCAAAGAACACAACGCCACTGCTTCCCGCTTCACGAGTGCCAAGCCACAATTCCATTGCAACTGTTTTGTCTTCTGATCCTGTTGCAACATAGAAGTTGAGAGTTGTCCAATCTTTAGAACGGATTTGCGTGTAAGCAACTGTTTTGCCTTCTGCATCTGTCAAACCGTCAAGGTAAACAGATCCAAATGTTTCGTCAGCAATTGCTGTGTATTCTGTTTTTGTTTTGTAGAAGAGTTCTGATGAGTTTACATCATATCTTGCAGTTGACTTGTTGTATGCAAGGTTGCAGGCGAATGTCTCTGTGCCTTGTGCAACTGAGAATGAGTTGTCGTCATTTTTTGTGATTTCGTCTTTTCTCACATAAGCGATTGAGTCGCCATTGTGGAATCCAACATAATCTTCACCTTCGTAGAATACATCTGTTTTTGCCAAAGTTTTGTCAGCATCAATTGTTGCAGCAGATGTAAAAATCTTTTCAACATAATAGTTTGCACTGTTGTGTGAGAAGATAACAAATTTTCTTCCGTTTTCATCTTCCTTTGCATTTTCGAAGTTTGTTTTGAGTGCATATCTTGCAACGCCAATTTCGCCTTGAGAGATGTAAGTTGTCTTTGAAGTGTAGTTTGTGTCGCTTTTGAATGACACTGAGAATGAATAGTAAGAATTTGCCTTCAAAGAAACTGCACTTGACTTAAATCCTTCTTTTGCAGGAGTGTGGTCAGAAGTTGATGAAGTCCTTGAGTTGATCATCAAAATGTGTTTGTCAGCTATGTCTTTTACACCAGGGTTGTTTGAAAGGTAATAGTTTGAAGCCATGTTTGAATCAAAGTTTGATCCAGTGTGGATAACGCCTGCAGTTGCACGGCGCTTGTCTTCTTGCTTTGTCCAACCAGATGGAGAAGTGTTGAGATAAGTTGAAGCACTTGAATTGAAGTTTCCGTTTGTCACTGACACTTCTTTGGTGAAACTTGAGAAATAGTTTGTTGACGAAGTGTCTGCGTCTGCTGACTTAACTTCGGTTGTGTATGCGACAGTTGTTGCTGCTGACAATGGCAACAAAAGTGCAAAGATAAACATGATAATTTTGCTTTTAAGTTGTTTAAGTTTTTTCATATTCCGGTCCTTTATATAATATCAACTCACTTATTATAATACATTCAAATCAAATAATCAAATATTTTTTTTAAAATTATAGATAATATTGTTATGAAACGACAAAAAATGGAGAGATTTGGGGGCAAAAAAAATAGATTGCCAGCCCAAACAAAACTTTGGTTGTGTTGCATGGGTGCATTGATTGGTTTTGTCAATGGTTTTTTTGGTGGTGGAGGAGGCATGATTTGTGTCCCTTTATTGCAAAAGGTGCTTCATTTGCCAGACAAATATTCGCATGCGACAGCAATCGTGATTATTTTGCCTATTTCGCTGGTCAGTGTGGTGGTTTATATGCTCAATGGCACCATGCAAACATTGTCATTTGTTACTGTCAGTGCCGGGGTGGTTGCAGGTGGAGTTTTGGGGGCGTTTTTGCTCAAATTTTTGCCAGAAAAAATTTTAAGGATTATCTTTGTGTTTATCATGCTGGCTGGTGGAATAAGATTGATTTTTTGACATACAAAATCAGATGTTTTTTGAGGTGTTTTGATGCTTTATTTTTATTATGTTTTGGCTGGTGTTGTCTCAGGTGTTTTTGGTGGTTTGGGCATGGGTGGTGGCACACTTTTAATCCCTATTTTGACCATATTTTTAGGGCTTGATCAGAAGGTTGCACAAGGGATAAATTTGTTTAGTTTTTTGCTTATGGCATTGGTGTCAATCGCAGTGCATTATAAGCACGGGTTTATCTCGACAAAAAATATTTTTTATATAATTTTTTTTGGCATTATTTTTGCAATTTTAGGGGCATTTTTAATGTCATTTTTACCATCTAAAATCCTAAAAATTGTCTTCGGTGTATTTCTTTGCTGTTTGGCAGTGGTTGAATTTGCAAAAGTATTCAAAAAATAGTTTACAAATTTCCTTTTTTATGTTATATTTATTGCATAAATAAATAAACAAGGAGTTTGTATTATGGTAGACAAAAACAAATGTATTGGCTGTGGAACTTGCGTTGCAATTTGTCCAGTAGGAGCAATTTCTTTGGACGGCGAAGGCAAGGCTGTTATTGACAGAGCAAAATGTATTCGTTGCGGAGCTTGTCAATCTAGTTGCCCAGTTGAAGCAATTGATATTACAAAATAATTTCAATCAAAAAAAAGAGCTTTGACAACCAAAGCTCATATTTTGTTTGATAAACACATTTCAAAACTGCATATTTAAAGGAGATTTTTATGGAAAATATTGCTTATATCCAACTTGATGAAAGAAAAGTTAAGTTGATCATTACCCAAAACAGAAACGGAAGATACAGAATTTTGGAAGAAGTCGAAAACTATTATGATTTGACTGACGACATTGTTAAAGATTGTTTGTTGAGCCCAAAATCAAAAGCTGATTTGCTCAAGATTTTAAATATTTATCGCTACACAATCGAAACTTTTAATGTTGGAAAGATGATAGCAGTATGTTCAAGCATTATCGTAAAGGCAAGAAACTATCGTGGTTTTCTTGACGAAATTTATACAAACACAGGCATGAACTTTGTTTTGGCAAGTGATGATGACATTGTCAAAAATGTTTATTTGTCTTGCATGACAAACATTGATGCTTCAAAGGGCTATATCGTAAATATTGGCTCTTATGCGACTTATATTTTGAAGTTTAACAGAAGAAATGTTGTTGAATACAACACAATCCCTTATGGATACAGCAACTTGACTGCTTCTGGAATGTCAACTTTGGATATGGTTGCCACAGTGAAAAAAGAACTTAAAAAGTGCTCTCTCGTAAAATCTTACGAAGACGATGTTGTTATTGGTTGTGGTGCAAGTTTTGTTGACATTGCTCGCATTGCGAAAAAGTTGACAAGATATCCAATCGACATTGACAACAATTACGAACTTTCAGACAGTGCTGTTATGAAAGTGGCAGAATTTGCAAAAGACATTGATTCTCAAAAGGTTAAAAAAATCAAAGGTCTTGGCCCTGAAGGTGCAGAAAGTTTGTCAGGCGGCCTTGCAATCATCAGTGCAATCTTTGATAGTTTGAAGATTGGCACAATCAACATCTCTTCAGCAAACGCTTTGGAAGGTGTTGTGCTTGCAAATCTCAATGGAAATGCTTCAGAAAAATATTCCGACCTTTTGCAAAACAGTCTTGATGCTTATTACGAATTCAAGAAAGAAGGCCTTGCAATCAACAGTCAAGTGTATGATATGGCAGTTTTGCTCTTCAAACAACTCAAAGTTGTTCACAAGTTGCCAAGAGTGTATGTAAAACCACTCAAAATTGCTGCATACATGTTTGATTGTGGCAAGTTTATCAACTTTGCAAATCACTCAAAACACGCTTTCTATGCGATTTTGAACTCAAATATTGCAGGTGCCAGTCAAAAAGACATTTTGATTGCTGCTTTTGCGTGCACTTGCCAAAATCTTGACAATTTCAATCTCCCAGAGATTATGAAATATAAAGACATTTTGTCCGAAGATGATGTTGATGCAATCAGAAAGCTTGGCGTGCTTGTAAATTTGTCAGTAAATCTCAACGCTTCAAGAAAAAACATCATCAGCGACATCGTTTGCGACATTTTGGGCGATTCTATCATCATGAAAACAGTTGTTTCTGCTGATCCATCGTTTGAAATTATGCAAAGTATGAAGATTTCTGACGATTTCAAAAAAATCTTTAAGAAAAGTTTGCAAATAATTTAATTTTTATAGGTAATTTATGGGAGAAAAAAAAGGTAACTCAAAGCTTCTTTGGTATATTGTTTTTGCGCTGCTCACAGTTGTTATGTGTTACTTTTTTGTTGTGATTTATTTTCATTATATTTCTCCATACAGCATTTCAAACAAATTGACATTTTGGCCATTTACAACACAAAGTCAAATGGAAGAAATGTATAAAGACGCTGTTGTAGAAATCAACTTTTCAGTAGAAAATGAAGATTTTGAAACAGAAGATAAGACAGTTTTGGGTGTAACAATAAGAAAAGACGGCTTTGTTGTGGCACCATTCAACGAATTGAAGCAAAATCAAACAGAAAACGGCTTCAAAGTTTTGACAAACTATGGTGTTGTTTATTCAGGAGAAATTGTTTTTGCTGATCAAACACTCAATTTGGCAATTCTCAAATGCCAACATGTTGGAAACACCGAAAAAGCAGTCAAAATGGCTTATGCAAAAATTGGTGGGATTTCAAATCATGCTGAAGGAGATGAAATTGTTGCAATTTCTTCTTCAAATCACAAAAGATCGCCATTTCAAGGTGAGATTTCTTCTATAAGCGACATAAATTGCATTCCTGCATCAGTTGATGGTGTAGATGTTGCAGAATTTGTGCTTGAAGATGGCTTTTTGATCAGCCTTGATCTTGGGGTTGGCATAACAAACTTTCCAAATGGTGCTATTTTCAACAAGAAGGGCGAAATTCTTGGCTTCTGCTTCCAACCTGTGATGAGTGACGACTCTTTGGACAGTGATCAATATTATGTTATGTCAACAGAAGGTGCTTGCTTGTTTGTTGACAATGTTGTTGCTCAACACAAAAAAGGACAAACATACAGCAATTCTCTTGTAGATGCTGTTGTTGGTGTTGACCAAACCGAACTTGTTTACCACATGTCTTATGGCGACACTCAATTTTATTTCAATGGTGAGTGGAACAACTATTCTTCAAGCATAGAATATTATTCTTCAACCGATTTGGGTGGGGTGTATTTGCTTAAAGACTTGGTTTATGGTGGAAAAACAATCGAAAAAGATTGTGTTGTGACAAAAATTAAATATCAAGACGAAACTTATGCATTGCAAGGAAAAATCGAATTGATTTGGATTTTGTATCAAATGGAAAAAGGTGATGTTTTGACTGTATATTACGAATTTTTGACAAACTTGGCATCTGAGCCAAGAAGTGTGACAATTACGGTTTAAGAGGTGAGTATGGGAAAATTTAAGTATGCTATTGAAATGGGTGGTGCTTATACTTGCATCTATGTCAAAGGCGAAGGTTTGGCGCTTAAAGAACCAACTTTGATTGCGGCTGAACCTACTGAAGAAGGATATAAAGTTGTGGCAATGGGCATTGATGCAAAAAAATTGGTTGGAAAAACCAAAGACAATGTCGAAATTTTTACACCTTCAGCAAGTGGAGACCATTCAAACTATGAATATTCTGTGATTTTGCTTAAACATTTTTTGAGCAAAGTTGGATTTAAACCTTATGATGACAGCGCAATTTTTGTTGTGCCTTGTGGACTTTCTGCAAAAGAAAAGACAAACATCTTGAATGTGTGCGAAGGTGCAAACCTTGGCAGGGTAGAACTTGTGCCAAGCGTGCTTTGCTCGTGCATAGGGGCAGGAAGAAGTGTTGACACTTCAAAAGTGAACATGGTGGTAGATATAGGTGGCACAACAACAGATGTTGCCGTTATCAACATGTCAAACATTCTTAAAGGTGCAACTTTGGGCATTGGTGGAAAGAGAATTGATGCTTCTATTTGCGACTTTTTGGCTTATACACAAGAGTTGATTGTGGGGCTTCCTACAGCCGAACTTTTGAAAAACGAAGTTGGCAGTTTGTATACAAACGACACTTTAAACATGGAAATTACTGGTGTTGATGTGAGAACCAAATCTCCAAAAACAGCAGTGATGTTGTCAAGTGACCTTAGAAGTGCAATCGAACCTTTCTACAGAGAAATAGTGCGCACAATTGACACGACAATCAACGCTTTGCCACCAGAAATTGTGGCAGATATCATCAACAGCAAGATTTTGATTGTGGGTGGCTGTGCAAAAATCCAAGGGCTTGAAAATTATCTCAAGCAAAATCTCAACTACCCTATCGAACTTTGCGAAGATGTCGACAACACAACTATTTTGGGTGCAGGAAAATTGCTTGCAGATGCTCAATTGCTTGCAAATATTATCAAAAATTTATAAAAAAACAAAAACTCGCCTTGTGCGAGTTTTTTTTCGTTCAAAAAAGACAAACTTTTTGGTTTTTTGACAATTTTGCCCTTTGAAAACAAACAAAAACCACCTAAAATTGTGCTGTAGAGGTGAATATGGCTCGAAAAATTGTTGTTACAAGTGGCAAGGGTGGAGTTGGAAAAACAACAATCTGCGCCAATTTAGGCGTTTATTTGTCTAGATTGGGATTTAGAGTGTTGTTGATTGATGTTGACATTGGTCTAAACAACTTAGATGTGATTATGGGCATGGAAAGACAGGTTATTTTCGACATAACTGATGTTGTTTCCGGCAAATGTAGGGTGAGACAGGCACTTGTGCAATCAAAGGACTTTCCATCTTTGTATTTGTTGCCATCTTCGCATAGTTATTCTGCAAGCAACATAAGTGGCGAGCATATCAAAAATGTGATAGAAATTGTTGACCATTCGTTTGATTATGTGCTGATTGACTGTCCGGCTGGCGTGGAAGCAGGTTTTCAAAGGGCAGTTTTTCCGGCAGATGAGGCAATTGTTGTTGCAACACCACATTTGTCAAGCATAAGAGATGCAGACAAGGTTGTGGGTTTGCTTGAAGAGTTTGACATAGAAAGCAAAGGTCTTGTCGTAAACCGTATGAGAGGAGATTTGTTGCTTTCTGGTGAGATGATAAATGTCGAAACAATTGCAAAGACGATTGGTATACCACTTTTGGGGGTGGTGCCAGAAGATGATTGTGTTTCAAAAATGTCAAGTCAAGGCAGAATTATGCTTGATGGCGAAAGTGCAAGAGCATTCACATTGTTGTCAGAAAACATACATAATGGATGCAAAAAGATTTATGATTGCACTTGCAAATATCGGGGCTTGATGGGATATTTGAAGCGAAACATCAAAAGGTATGTTTAGGAGCGTTATGGAAAGATTGAATCAGATTTTGATGCAAGATAAATTTGCCAACATAGATCAAATTGCAGAGATGTTGAAAGAAGAAGTGACGCCACTTGCACGAAACTTCTTTTTGATGGACAAAGATGTGGCAGTAAGATATAAAAAAGACGGAAATAATTATATTTTTAATGTGCAAATTTCGGCTTGCAGAATAAAACCATTTGGAAATAAATTTATTTAATATAAAATAAACAAAAAAATATAAAAAATAAATAAAAATAATTATTTGTCCCTATTTTAGGGCTGTGTGGCAATTTGTAATAACAAATAAATTGGAATAAAATAATTAAAATAAATAAAAAATATTATTTAATTTAATTTTCTTTAAATTAAAACAAAATTAATTGTTGTTAAATATTTTGCGTTGTTTTGTCTTTGTGTTATAATCTAAATAAGTTTAACAAAAGGACAAAAAGCTTATGTTTGGTCTTAGTGCAAAAGCGACATATTTTCTTGTTGCAGTTTTTACGGTGGTTGTTGTTGCAATTTCTGCTGTGTTGGGAGTTTTTGTGTTTGCAGGTTGGGATAAATACGACAAATACAACATCAACAAAGTGGCTTCACTTGAATTTTCAGAAGGGGAAGATGAGTTTAGAATTTTGCAGTTGACTGACACGCATATCAAAAGTGTTGATCAACTTGATTATATGAAAAGATCAGTGCAAGAATTGATTGACAACTCAAATCCACATCTTATTGTCATCACAGGAGATGGTATTTGGGCTGGAAGAGGTCGTAAATACAGCAACACAAAGGCTGTGCTTAAAGAATATGTAAAACTTATGGATTCATTTGAAATCCCTTGGACATACACATTTGGCAATCATGATTTTGAAGGAAATGCAAAAGCTGTTGATTATATCGAAGCTTTTAAGAGTGCGAAATATTGTCTCTTTGACAATGGTCCAGCTGCAATTTATGGAAACAGCAATCATTTTGTCAACATTAAAAACGGAAAAGATGTAGTGTTTAGTGTAGGAATTTTAGATTCAAACGCAAACCGAAAATATAAAGATACTGTTGGAAATTATGATCATATCAGAGACAATCAAGTTGCTTGGTATGAGTGGAATATTAAAGGTGTAAGCAAATATCAATATGGAGAATATGATCCAACAACAGGCAAAGTGGTTTCTTCAATTTTGTTCTACCACATTCCTCAATACGAATTTTATGAAGAAAGACTGCAACTTCTTGATGAGATTGGATTGAATGTAGAAAACGCAAATGGTGAAATTGCAACCGAAACAGATGATCTTTCTGGAAAAGATTCAAGACTTTATCCTGGAAGAAGATCAAAATTGATTGAAACAGCAGTTGCTTTGGGTAGCACAAAGGCTATGTTTGTAGGGCATTTGCATAGAGATCGTTCTGTATATGATTACAAGGGCGTCAAGCTTGTGCAAGGCACAAAAACATTGACAACTTCATTTTTCTATGGAAATGAAGCATCTGACAGTGCAAATGTGATTGGGGGAACAGTGGTTTCAATCGCAAAAGATGGCTCATACACTTGGCAAAGGGAGATTTCGTCTATTGTCGAACCTGAGTATGCAGAATAAAAGGCGTTGATTATATAAAAGACATGAAGATTTGTCATGTCTTTTTTTTATTTCTTTCAAATTTTAGACAAATCTGAAACTAATATGTTATACTAAAAAAGTAAGGAGAATATTATGAAATATACACACATGACCAACAAATTTGCAAATTTTCTTATTGGGGCTTTGTATGTGATCATCATATTGTTTATTGTTGGTGCGGCAGGAGTGTTTTTGTGGGTTGATATTTCGCAAGAAATCCCAGGTCTTAGTTTGCTTTGGCTTGTGTTGTTGCCAACTTTTGGTTTGGGTATAAATTGGAATATTGGACACTTCTTTGGCGACGAATACTACAACACAGGGTTGGTGAGAGAAGGCAGAAGTGTTTTAGATGTTGTAAAAACGCCTAAATACTACAAAAGAAGAATGTATCTTTGTTTTATCGAATGTGGACTTTTTGTTTTGTTGATGGTTAGATATTGCATTCATTTTGCCGTCACTGTTGCCGTGCCTATCATTGGGGTTGTGGCTTCGATTGCTGCAATAATTATATATTTTGTTGTGGGTATGAGTTCTTACGAATTGAGTGGACTTAAAGAGCAACATGAAGCAAAAAGGGCAGAGCAGGCACAACCGGAAGAAAAACAACTTGAAAGCGTTGAAGAAAAACCTGCAAAACCTGTTTATGCTTTTGACTTTGACAAATTTCCTGCACTTTTGCCTAAATATGAGGCGTTTAAGCTTTGGAATTCGAGAAAAAACAAAAGTCGCAAGGCAGGGGAAGACTTGGAAATGATTGCCACAGAATATAAAAATGCATTGGAAGATCTTGCGTCAAGTGTTTTTGAGATCTTTGCAGAAATCAAACCTGATATTGTTGTCAAAAACACAGGCGAAAAGTTGAAATGGGAAGCGGTGTTTGACAAACCTTATGCAGAGTTGAAATACTTGCAAAAATTGGCACTTGCTAGATTGTTGGACAGACATTATAAGTATACTTTGCCAAGCAAATATTATAAAAATTGATTGCTGGGCGAAAAATACAAAAAAGAAAAAGATGCTCGTTTTGAGCATCTTTTTTTTGTTTTGATTAGTTTTTCTTGAACAATTGTTTTGTGAATGCAAACAACAACACAATCACCACAATGCAGTAGATAAGCGAAATGTAGAAGTTTCCGTGAGTGTAAAGCGAAGATGCAAGGAAACCTGTTTTCATTGTTGCTCCACCCAAGAATGGGGTGATGTCTGTGTGAATAAATGGAAGCAAGCAATACCACAATTGGGTGTTTAAGAAGTGATTTCCAAGTGTTGCAAAAACAAACAATCCGATTGCAATGCCAAACATCAATTCAAACTTTCTAGAAATGTTCATCAAGAAGATTGTGAGCACTGCCCAGAAAACTGCTTGAAGTGCCATGCTGAACAACTTGATAAGAAGCATAACAATAGGTGATATTGTGTAAGCTTTTGTTGTGTTGAACACGAGCAAAATAGGTTGTGCAACAAATCCGTATCTTATCATTCCCCAAAGCAAACTTGCCACTGCAAACGAGCTCAAGCAGAAGAAGATTGAATATAAAATTGCCAAAAATTTGCCCCAGAAAACTTGTGAGAATGTTGCGTTTTGTGCAAACAAAAGGTCCATTTTGCCGGCTTTTCTATCTCTTCCAAACAATTTGTATGCTGCAAAGATTGCAAAAGCACAAGTGAGCAATCCCACAATGCCAAGCGCAAATGTTGTATAGTCAAATGCTGTTGTTTTGTATGAAGCTTGGTTGAAGTTGAGTGGAGTTTGATATTGCTTGAAATACAAGTTGTCTTGATTGAGATGGTAGTTGATTAAAGCAAGGTCCATTTTCAAATCTTCAGTATAGAAATTTGTGTAGTTGTAAAGTTTTGAATAGTTTGATGCATGTTTTTTGAGCAAAAGGTGAAGTTCGGATTCAACAGCTTTTCTTGCATTTTCGCAAGTGAATTTGTAGTTTGTGATCAAACTTCTCATTTTTGACACATTTTGTGCTGCTTTTTTAGAGTCAGTTTCGTGTGAAGCAGAAGATGCAAGTTCTTCCATTGCTTCGTAGATTTTGTTTGTTTTTGCTGTTGCTTTTGCTATGTAGTTTTGTCTGAAAGATGCAACGCTTTTTGCATCTATTGTCCAACGGGTGAGTTGGGTTGTCAAAAGTGTGAAATCTTCAAAAGTGTCCGATTGGGCGTCAAGATTTTCCAAAACTGTTTCCAAAACCGAACTTGAATTTGCTGCTGTGCTGAGAATGTGAGCGTAAGTTTGAAGTTTTTGGAATTGTGTTTTTGTGAAAATCAATTTTGTTGAAAATTCTGGCAAAGCTGAATATTCTTCAACAAAGTTGTTGAGAGAAGTTGTTGTTGATTTGATTTGGTTTATTGTGATTGTGTAGCCAAGCCCTGCTGCATATTTGTCAACTTGTACTTTCAAGTTTTGCAGGTTTGTGCTAAGTCCAACAAGGTTGTCATATTCCAAACAATAAACATCATCTTGAATTTCGAGATACTCTTCTGCTTGGTCAATGTGCTTGAGAAGGTTGCGTTTTGTGTCTTCTTTGTTTGAAGCACCATTGGCAAATTCGTTGAAGATTTGTGTGGCAGAAACACCATAGGTTGTTGCGCTGTAAACAGGTGTGTTTTTTGGTTGAACAATTAGCCCTGCAACAAAGGTGATTGCAAAAATCACAACCATACCAATCAGTGTGATTGGGTTGAACATAAGTCTTTTGAAGTCATAATTTGCAATTTTGAAGGTCTTTTTCACGATTGTTCTTCCTCCTTATAATAAGGAGCAAGGTTGCCAAAAATCTTTTCGGATTGCTTTGACAAATATCCTGCCTTATAAACTGCTATATGGTTTTTAGAGAAATATCTTACAATTTCTGCTGTTGTGTCTTCGTCGGCTTCAAAAAGCACTTTGTTGTCCAAGAGTTTTACTTTGAGTTGAAATTCGTCCATAATTGCTTTGCCACAATAGTGTGGGTATTTTACGGCAACAAAGGCATAAGTTTTGTCGCTTAATGTTTCGCATTGGGTGTAAGTGAGAATTTTTGTGATTGCTCTCTTTTCCATAAACATAAACAAATTGGTCATGTCTTGCAATCTTTCAAGGCTGCGTGTTGAAATGATGATTGCTGTGCCTTTTGCTTGGATTTCTCTGATGTATGCTTTGATTTCGTCAATTTTTTCTTCTGGAAGACCTTTGAAAGGTTCGTCCAAAAGCAAGAGTTTTGGTTCTGTCAAAAATGCCAAGGCAAGTGCCATCAACTTCTTTTCGTAGAATGAAAGTGTTTTTACCTTGTCTTTGATTTTGTGTGCAAGGTTGAACTTGTTGAGCACTTTGATAATTTTTTCTTTGTCGTTGTTGTTGCTAAGTCCTGAAAGAAATTGCATGTTGTTGAGCACTGTTTGAAACTTGAAAAAAACAGGCGGGTCAAGGCAGATGCTGATGTGTTTGAGCGCAGGCGAACCTGGACAAACATTTTCGCCATCAAGCACAACACTTCCGTCTGTGATTGGCAATGCTCCTGCAATTGCTTTGATCAAACTTGTTTTACCCGATTTGTCTTCGCCAATAATGCCAACGCATTGTCCCTTATCGACAGAGAAAGATGCGTTTTTAACCAAAAAACGCTCTTTAATCAAAACTGACAAATTTTTAACAACCAAAACACTATTATTTTCCATACAACTATTATATCAAAGTAAGTTGAAAATGTAAAGGGCTTTTTGTTGCACTTTTTGGCATAAAAAAATAAAACCTACACAATTTTGTGTGGGTTTTAATCTATGCTGATAAGGTTTTCAAAAATATGTTCATAAATGTGTGGAGCTTTTTGTTTCCACTTTTTGCAGGCTTCTTCTGCCGATTGTCTGGTTGGTGCTTTGATTTTGATTTCAAACAATGGTTCGATAACCATAGTTTCGTAAATGCGCATTGTCACCAAATATGATCCATCTTCGGCGTCTGTGTAGTTTGCATAATATTCTTGCGATTGTTTGATTGAAAGGCGATTGGCTTTGCTGTATTCTGCGATTTCGTCCAAAAGGTCTTTTGGCACTCTTTTGTAAAAATATGACAAGCAATCTCTGCCTTCTACTGAAAGATTGTATCTCATTTCTCCTTCTTTGCAAGCTGTTTTGTAGATGAGCTTTGCTTCAGAAAGTTGATACAACAAATCAAGGCAATCCATATAGTTTATCCAATTGTTTTTGACCGAACAAATCTCGATGATTGAATTTTCTGTGAGTGGCATTTCCATTTTTTCCATAATCCACAGAATAACCAACTTGTTGGTCATTGCATCATAGTTCATTTTTACTCCGTTTTTGTGTTTTACCTATGCATAATAGCACTTCATTTCAAAAAAATCAATTTTTTTCAACTTGTTTGCAAATTTATTTGTTTTTTTTTGATTATATGCTAAAATAAACTAGTAACACACCGAGGGGGTTTTGATGGAAACTAAAAACATTTTAGATGTAGAAAAGTTTGTTGTGGCTTGCAACGATATGTTGACAGGCAAGTTTCTTGACCTCAACAAGAGATTGGACAAGTTTTTGTCGGTGATGACAAACAGCGAAGACATCATTGATTTGCTTGCTGATGCTTTGGAAGACTTTGAAGATGAAGTCGAGTTTGACAAGGCGTTTTCAGTTGACAAAAAGACAGGTGTTGCGACAGTTTCAATCCCTACAAACGAAACAAAAAGATTGGCACTTTCTGCAATGATTTTCAACGGAATTATCAATGACCAAATCAACGCAAATCAATTTTTGGAAACATATTTTCAAGACAAAAAATTGACACCAATGCAATGCTTTTTGGAAAAGATTATCAAACCTTACAGAGATATCATTTGCAAGACATTTGAGCTTGACACAGACATCACTGTAGAAGACATAAAAAAGCAAATTGAAGCAGAAAAATATCTCAAAAAGCAAGAAGAAAAAAGTGCTGAAGAAGCACAATTCCCATATCTTGACAAGTTGTTGGAAGAAATCGTAAAAACAAGCAATCAAATCTTGGCAATTTTGAAGTTTGAAAAGAAGCGCACTGATGCACTTGATGATTTGGAATTTGTTGTAAATTCAATCATTCAAGCGTGCCAAAAGAGAGATTTGATGGTGATAAACGGCCTCGTTATTGGGCTTAATTATGTGTCTAAAAAGTTTAAAAACACAAGACATTTGGTGTCTGATTTGAATGTGATAATCTACGATTATTACGAATATCTTGCAGGCGCTGCTGCACCAAAAGAAGATATTGATGCAGATGACATCGAATATGATGAAGACGAAGAAGATTTTGAAGAAGATGATGACTAAAAAGGAGCACACTTAGGGTGTGCTTTTTTGTTGCAAATTTTTGCAAGAATGAAAACCTTTTGACATATATTGGTTGTATGAAAAAGATAAAAATTGTTTCGTTTAATTTGAGATGTTTTGCAACAAATTTTGTGATTGCTTTGATGTTGGTTTCGGTGTCGCTTTGTGCTTTTTGTGGGGTGCAATTTGTCAAAACAACAAGCGCAAACCAAGGGGTGTTTTTTTGTGGTGACAAAACTTCAAACAAGGTGACACTTATGGTCAACGTTTATTGGGGGACAGAGTATATCGAACCTATGCTTGAAATTTTTGAAAAATACGACATCACAACCACTTTTTTTGTTGGTGGTGTGTGGGCTGTCAAAGAGAGTGAAATGCTTAAAAAAATTTATCAAGCAGGGCATGAAATTGCAAATCATGGCTACAATCACAAAGAACACAAAAAACTGTCCATGCAAAACAACTTGCAAGAGATTGAAAACACTCACAATGTTGTAAAGTCAATTTTGGGGGTTGATATGTCTTTGTTTGCACCACCAAGTGGGTCTTACAATCAAACAACAATCGGTGCGGCAGAAAGTTTGGGTTACAAGACCATTATGTGGACAGAGGGAAGGGACACGATAGATTGGCGAGATAAAGACAGCGAAGTGATTTACAGGCGTGCAATCAATAATTGCAAGGGTGGCGATTTTGTTTTGATGCATCCTACAGAGGCAACAAAAAATGCACTTGAAAAAATCATTGTCAAATTAAAGCAAGATGGATTTGAACTATGTTCAATAAGTCAAAATTTGCAACAAAATTGACAGAAATTTTGCAAAATCCGTTTGGTATAATATAATTTAAGTGTTATACTGAGTAATAATAGCAGGGCTATGTCCTGTTTTGTCACGCTTTGTGGCAAAAATGATGGTAGGGGGTTTTGATGGCAATCTACAAACTTAATTCAAAAAAACAGAAGGATTCAAATCCAAATGTAAGAAAAATTGTTGGATTTTCTCTTATTGGGGCTGGATCACTTATATTTTTGTTTTTGACAGGGATTATCAAACCGTTGCAAACATTTTTCCTTGGACTTTTTGGTGTCTTTGGATTTCCACTTTGCATAATTTTCTTTGTTGTTGGGTTGGCACTTCTCAATCACAGAAGATATGTGATGTCAAAAAAATACACCATCAGTTTGATAATTTCGATAATCCTGCTTTTGTGCATTTTGCAACTTGCCATTGTGGGAAACAAAACTGGCAGTTTTTGGAAGTATTGGGGCAAAAACTATTCTGACAAATGGACTGCAGGTGGATTTTTGATTGGGACGCTTACAACAATCTTTTTGTATATGACAAACCTTGTTGGGGCTTACATTATTTTTGCATTAGGACTTGTGATTTCGGGTGCAATTTTGATTGACAGTTTAAATCGCATGAGACAAAACAAGCAAGAACAAGAGTCTGTGACCGTGCAAATCAAAGACAAAAACGGATCAGCAATTCAATCAGAAGACGAACAGCCTAAACAGTTGCAATCGACAGAAGAAGTCAATGTTGTGCTTGATGGCAATTTGAAAGAACAAGATCAACCACAAAAACCATTGACAGCAAAACAAATTTTGGGATTGGACAAAAAGCGAAACAAAGCATATGGCTATGATGAAGAATTGCCAAATCCAACAGTTGCCAAAGCACCACCAGAACCTGAAAAGCCAAAGACTTTGAAAGAGCTTATTTTGACACCACCAACAATCGACCTTGACGAATATTTCAAAGATTTGAGAGGCAAGGGCGCTCCGGAAGCGGTTTCAGTAAATCAAAATGTGCAAGAGTTGAAAGGTCAAACTGTCGCTTATGATCCTCAACCACAACCAACTCAAGCGCAACGACAAGAGATTAAGGAAGTTTTGGATATTTACAAGGCAGACAGAATAAATCAACCAAAACCTCAAGTTTCAGAACAACAATTTGTTTCAGAAGAAAATGAGGCAGAAATTGAGCAACCAGTTTCGCTTGAGGCTGTTGACACTGAAGAGTTGGTTGAAGAGGCTGACAGCATTTTGAAAGAAGTGATTGAGGCAGAAAAAGCAGAAAATCCTGAAATGTTTGCCGAAAACAATCCTGAAATGAATGTTATCAATTCTT
Organism: Clostridia bacterium; assembly: GCA_017452445.1. GTDB lineage: Bacteria > Bacillota > Clostridia > Christensenellales > UBA1242 > Caccovivens. Next base: position 204,138 of record JAFTMH010000004.1, on the reverse strand, counting down.
TGCCAGACCGTGACAACACGGGGGCACTTGGAAGAAGAGATTTTGAGCGTCGAGATTTTGGAAACAGAGACAACAATATTGATCTTGACAGAGCAAGAAAGAGTTTCAATGACAGTGTGCTTGAGCGCACAAGCAGCATCACACAAGAAGATAAAGACGCAAGAGGCGAATTTAACAGACAAAGAGAAACTCTTGATGCTAGAAACGGCGTGCTTGCAAGAGAACAACAACCAATCACACCTGAAGAAGAGGAAGTGATTGAACCGTACAATTATCAAAGACCATCACTTGATCTTATCACAACTCAAAGCGTCGATTTGTCGACACTTGCTGATGATGTCGCTGAAAAGAGAGTGCTTTTGGAAAATGCACTTGAGCAATTTGGTGTGCCAGCAAAAGTGCAAAATGTTATTGTTGGACCAGCAGTAACTAGATACGAACTTGAAATGCCACAAGGGGTGCCGGTAAGCAAAATTAAAAATCGTGTTGATGACATTGCTTATGCGCTTGCTGCAGAAGGTGCAATCAGAATTGAAGCACCAGTGCCAGGAAAGAGTTGTGTGGGCATTGAAATCCCAAACAAAGCAATTGCAACTGTTTCCCTTAAAGATATCTTAAATTCAAGACAATTTGTTGAAGCAAGATCGCCACTCACTTTTGCAATAGGAAAAGATCTTACAGGCGAAACAGTATGTTGCAACATGCAAAAACTTACTCACCTTTTGGTTGCAGGTGCAACAAACTCAGGAAAGAGTGTGTGCCTTAATGCAATCATCATGAGCATTATTTACAAAGCTTCGCCAGAAGATGTAAAGATTATGCTTATTGACCCTAAGAGGGTTGAGTTTGCAATTTATGAAGCATTGCCACATTTGATTATGCCACAAATCATCAACGATCCTCAAGTTGCAGCAAATGCTCTTGGTTGGGCTGTTGAAGAAATGGAACGCAGATATGATATGCTCACTCACGCAAGAGTAAGAAACATTGACGAATACAACACCACTCAAGATGTGCTTGATGGCAAGATAAGAAAGATGCCATTTTTGGTTATCATTATTGACGAACTTGCAGACCTTATGATGACAGCAAGACATGATGTTGAAGACAATATTGTCAGACTTGCTCAAAAAGCTCGTGCAGCAGGTATCCATTTGATTTTGGCAACACAAAGACCATCAAAAGAGGTTGTTACAGGACTTATCAAGTCAAACATTCCATCTAGAATTTCATTCTCTGTGGTAAACACTATGAACTCATTGATTGTCATTGACAGAGTGGGAGCAGAAAAGTTGCTTGGAAGAGGCGATATGCTTTATTTCCCAATTGGGGCAAAAGACCCTGCCAGAGTGCAAGGCTGTTTCCTTTCTACAAACGAAATCAGCAACATTGTTGACTATGTAAGAGACAACAACAAACCTGTTTTTGACAAATCAATTCAGGAAAAGATAACAAATCCAAACAAGTTTAGCAAAAATGATGACAGGGCAGAAAACAAGATGGACGAACTTTTGCCACAAGTTTTGAAAATGTGTATCGAAACAGGTACTGCTTCTGCGACCATGATCAGAAGAAAGTTTGGTGTTGGTTATCCAAGGGCAGCAATGATGCTTGACCAAATGGAAAATGCAGGCTATGTGTCTGTCAGTGATGGCGCAAAGGGAAGAAAAGTATTTCTTACTATGGAAGAGTTTGAACAATTGTTTGGCTCAGATTTTTAACACTTAAAGGAAAAATATGGACGAAAAACTTAAAGATAAAAAGGTGTCAGCAATTTCGCTGGGGTGCGACAAAAACAGAGTTGACCTTGAAAAAATGCTTTTCAGATTGAAAGATATGGGGCTTGAAATTGTTGCAGAGCCTCAGGAAGCGGACATTGTGATTGTAAACACTTGTGCGTTTATTCAACCGGCAAGGCAAGAAGCGATTGACAACATTTTTGAAATGTGCCATCTCAAAGCGAGTGGTGTGATTGAAAAAGTGATTGTCAGTGGTTGCTTGGCACAAAGATACAAAAAAGATTTGGAAAAAGAAATTCCAGAAGTCGATGCAATTTTGACTGCAGAAGACAACGAAAATGTTTGTGCGATTGTTGCTCAACTTTATCAGGCAAAGCACAAAGATGCAAAAAAGAAAAATGACGGCCGAATTTTTACAAACAGAGGCTCGTTTGCATACCTTAAAATTGCAGAAGGGTGCAACAATGTGTGCTCTTATTGCACAATCCCTCGCATCAAGGGTAGATATCAAAGTTATGATATGAAGCTTGTTGTCAAAGAGGCAGAATATCTTGCGCAAAACGGCATTAAAGAACTTGTGCTTGTTGCTCAAGATGTCACAAGATATGGTGAGGATTGGGACGGACAAAACTGTTTGATTGATCTTTGCAAAAAGTTGGCAAAAATTGAGGGGATTGAATGGATAAGATTGCATTATGCTTATCCGGAAAAGACAAGCAAGGCACTTCTTGATTATATTGTCAAAGAACCAAAAATGTGCAAATATTTGGACATGCCGTTGCAACACATCGACAGAAAGATTTTGGCAAGCATGAGAAGACGACTCAACGAAGAAAAAACAAGAGAGTTGGTCGAAAAAATAAAGACAGAATATCCTCAAATTGCAATCAGGACAACTTTTATTGTGGGATATCCGGGCGAAACTAAAGAGGATTTCAAAAAACTTTGCGATTTCTGCAAAGAAACAAAATTTGATTATGCTGGGTTCTTTCCTTTCTATAAAGAAGAAAACACACCAAGTTTTTACATGAAAAAACAATTGTCAAATTGGACAAAACAACGAAGATTTAAGAAGATCAAAAAACTTCAAGCTGGCATTGTTTTTGAGAAGGCGAAAGAGAATATGGGCAAGGTCTTTAAAGTGCTGATTGACTATTTTGATGAAAACAGAGGAATTTATGTAGGTCATTCAGAATTTTTATCTCCAACAGTTGACTTTGCTGTTGAAATTGAAGATAATATAAATATTGAAACCGGCAAATTTGTTGATGTCCAATTTGTTGGCTTTGATGGTGAAAATTATAAAGGGGTGTATTATGAATCTTCCAAATAAAATTACATTGTGCAGAATCTGCTTGATACCATTGTTTGTGTTCTTCTTTCTTGCAGATTTTGTCCCATACGGAAAGTTGATCGCAGCATTCTTGTTTGCTACTGCTTGCTTTACAGACTTTTTGGATGGAAACATCGCTAGAAAGCGTGGTCTTGTGACAAACATGGGCAAATTTTTGGACCCAATCGCAGACAAAGTTTTGGTTATGGCCGGACTTATCGTGGCAATCGCTTGCCCAATCACAGCAAATGGTGGCGTAAACCCAGCACAACCAATCCTTGGACCAAGTTGGGTTGGCATTGTTGCCGTTGTTATCATTTTGGCTAGAGAATTTGTAGTTAGTGCTTTCCGTCAAATCGCAGCAACAAAAAAACTTGTTCTTGCTGCTGATATGTATGGCAAAGTTAAGGCTGTTTTCCAATTTATCACACTTATCTACTACTTTGTTTATGCCTTCATCGTAGAAGAATTCTACTATGCAATTGCTGGCACAGCAAACACAGTTTTGGGTATTGTTGGATATGTATTCTTGGCAATCACAGTGATTTTGACAATCATTTCTGGAATCAAGTATATTGTTGGAAATAGACAAGTTTTCAAAGACGAACCAAAAGAAGAAACAAAATAAGCAATCTAAATTTATAGGGGTTGAATTTTATGGCAGAAAAGAAAGATGCAAGAGAAGAAGCTCTCGAACAGGCGCTTCTTAAGATTGAAAAGGATTTCGGCAAGGGTGCTATTATGAAATTGGGCGACACAGCTTATCAAAAAGTTGATGTTATCCCAACAGGATGCTTGACACTTGACATGGCTCTTGGGATTGGTGGCATTCCTCGTGGAAGAATTATTGAAATTTATGGACCAGAATCTTCTGGTAAAACAACAGTTTCGCTTCATATGGTTGCCGAAGCACAAAAAGCTGGTGGTCGTGCAGCATTTATCGATGCAGAACACGCACTTGACCCAATTTATGCTGAGAAACTTGGTGTTGACATCAAATCATTGTATGTTTCTCAACCAGACAACGGCGAACAAGCTCTCAACATCTGCGAAACATTGATTCGTTCGGGAGCATTTGACATTGTTGTTGTTGACTCTGTTGCTGCACTTACTCCAAAGGCAGAAATCGACGGAGAAATGGGTGACAACCATGTTGGTTTGCAAGCAAGAATGATGAGCCAAGCGCTTAGAAAAATGACATCAGTTTCAAGCAAGAGTGGCACAGCAGTTATCTTCATCAACCAACTTCGTGAAAAGATTGGGGTTATGTTTGGAAATCCAGAAACAACAACTGGTGGAAAGGCACTCAAATTTTACGCAAGCGTGCGTCTTGATGTAAGAAAAACAGACACAATCAAAGATGGGGCAAACATTGTCGGAAACAGAACTAAAGTTAAGGTTGTAAAAAACAAACTTGCTCCACCATTCAAGGTTGCAGAATTTGACATTATGTATGGTCAAGGTGTATCTCAAACAGGGTGCATTCTTGACATGGCTTTGCAACTTGGACTTGTTAAAAAGTCAGGGGCATGGTTCTCATACAACGACGAAAAGATTGGACAAGGAAAAGAAAACACAAAGATTTATCTTGAAAAAAATCCTGATGTTATTGCCGAACTTGAGTCAAAAGTTAGAGAAATTATGTCTTCAAATGACAATCTTCTTGAAACAGATTTGGAAGATTAGTTTGCAAAATAAAAAACACACCCAATTTGGTGTGTTTTTTTGTTGTGATTTGAAGATTATTCAGCATCAGTTTTTGGTGCGTCTGTTTCTTCAGCTTTTTTTGCACATCTGTCTGCTTTTGCGCAGTGCAAATCAAGCATTGTGCCGATTCCAAACAAAATAAAGCTATAGATAATTGCTTGCACAAGGTATGACAAGAATGACATAAATCCACCACCAACAGCAGCTGTATAAATTCCAAAAATAAATTCAAACACAGCAACTACAAGTGCAGCAAATTCAAACATATAGAAAAGTGTTTTGCCTGTAGCATTTTTTGATTGTGCAACAAAAATGTTGTTTTTCATAAAAATTACCTCCATAATGTCATTCTACCACATAAGAGACAATTTGGCAACAAAATGAAAAAATTTTATGTTTTTTATATAAGGTATGCTATAATAAAAAAGATGAAAGAGAATAGTGTTGCAAAAAATGAAAAATTGATGAAAGAATGGAATTGGGAGAAAAACAATGCTCTCAATATTTTTCCAGATCAATTGACATGTGGGAGCAACAAAAAAGTTTGGTGGAGATGTAAGAAATGCAATTATGAATGGATGACTTCTAGTAATAATCGTTCAAGAGGCACAAATTGTCCGGCGTGTGCACATAAGGTTGTAGTTGAAGGTGTTAATGACTTAATGTCATTATACCCAGAATTGGCAAAAAGATGGCATCCTACATTAAACACGCTTAAACCGACACAGGTTTTTCCTAAAAGTAATAAAATCGCGTTTTGGCTTTGCGATTTAAATAAAGAACATTTCTTCAAAACTAGAATAGATCATATGGTCAACAGTAATATTAAATGTCCAATATGTGCCAACCAACAAGTTATTCAAGGGGTTAATGATTTGATAACAACAAATCCGCAGCTTGCAGAGGAGTGGGATTATCAAAAAAATAAAGACATTGATCCGACAAAAATTACTTATGGAAATGCTACAAAAGTTTGGTGGAAATGTAAACAGGGACATAGTTGGATGGCAATTGTTGGATCTAGGGCGGGAAAACAAAAAACGGGATGTCCGATATGTAAAAAGGAGTTATTTATTTCTTTTCCAGAAAAATGCATAGCTTATTATTTAGGAAAAGAATTTGCAATAGAAGAAAATAAAAAATTTTCATGGCTGGGGAATAGCGAGCTTGATATTTATATTCCTTCATTAAACATGGGTGTTGAATATGATGGAAAAGCGTGGCACAAAAATTGTGAGAGGGACTTAAAGAAGGATGATATTTGTAAAAAACACGGAATAACTCTTGTTAGAGTTAGAGAAAAAGATTGTCCATATTATGAAAGTTCTTCAAAAAAAATAATAAGAGAAAATGAAGATGAAAAAGGCATAGAAGAGGTGTTAAATTTAATCTTGGATTATATATGTGTCAACTTTAACAAAAAATTGCAAGTGTCAATAGATATAGAAAGAGATTATTATGAGATTTTATCCCACATTTCAAGAATGCAAAAAGAAAAATCTATTTATAATTCTCAATTAATTAGTGAGTGGAATTATGAAAAGAATGGAGAGTTGAACCCTAGAACTATAAGTATAGGCAGCAAAAGAAAAGTATGGTGGATTTGCAATAACGGCCACGAATGGCAGGCAGTTGTCTATTCCAGAGCAAGCAGTCAGAAATGTGGGTGCCCATATTGTGCAGGTCAAAAGGTTGTTTCAGGTTGGAATGATCTTGAAACTAATTATGCTAATATTGCAAAGGAATGGGATTATAATAAAAATAAATCAATAATTCCATCGCAAATCATGCCGCACTCAAACAAAAAGTATTGGTGGAAATGCTCTAAGTGTGATTATTCGTGGCAAGCATCAGCTGCACATAGGGTGGAAGGGAGAGGGTGTCCTAATTGCGCTAGGCAAAAAACGATATCTTCACATTTTAAGCAGGTTGTATGCGTTGAGACAAAAACTTTGTTTATGAGCATCAAAGAAGCAGGAGAAAAGACAGGAATCAATCCTTCGGCAATTGCAAATTGTTGTCGAGGGGCATCTAAAAGTGCAGGGGGATTTCACTGGGAATATGTTGACAATAAAAAAGACTAAACGAGATGTTTAGCCTTCTTTTTGCTTTTTAGATTACATAAGTATGTTCGAGTGCATGGTCAATCAATTTGTCGCCATCTGTTGCGATTGCTTCCATCCAACTGTTGCAATAGTCATCGCTGTCGCTTTGACCTTTGTCACCAGGTTTTGTGCCTGTGTAACCATTCCAGTTGACTGCACCCAAAATTCTTTCTTCTTTGCCTTCACGATTGTAGATTGCAAATGTGTAAAAATCTCTTGGAGCGATTGGTGCACAACCACCATATTGTTTTGCTTTGATGATCACTCTGCCTTTGTCTGTGGCTGTAACTTGAAGACTGTTAATAAGTGATGCTTCATCATAACCACAAAGTGGGCCGTGGCTGTCTGTGATAAATTTATAATTTTCGCCAACTTGTTCGCATTTGCCATTCCAAGGATAAGTAAACATTACATCTCCTTTTTCATCATAAAATTGAACTTTTGCAAGTGGGCAAAGGTTTTCTTTGTCTACATAGGCATAAACTCTATGTCCTTTGCTTTCTGGGTTGAGGCAAACTGCCGCACCTGTTGCGATTTTTTGAGAAAGTTCGTGTCTGCTGAGCAATGCAACTTCTCTTTGCAATGTCATAATTTTTGCTTTTTTGTAAGAAACAGATTCAAATCTCATTGGCAAATCTATTTTCAAAAATGCAAGTGTTGTGATTGGTGTCATAAATCCTCCTTGTCAATCAGGCTAATTATATCACAACGGCAAAAAATGTCAATAGGCTTTAGATATACCACTTGTCTTTTGGCTTTGCATTTTGCTTTGTCTGTGACAAATTGAAAACTTTTTCGCCAGTCAAATCTTTTGCAGTATTATTTGCATAATTTGCAACAATTTTGATTTGACATTGTTTTTCTGGAAAGTTTATGCGAAGGGTGAGTTTTTCTTTTTTGTCCTGAATTGATTGGTAAGGAATATCGTTTTTGTAGATTTGATAGCAAATATGTTTTTGTGGGACAAGGTTTAATACGATTTGTCCGTTTTTAACCTCGCAATTGGCGTTTATTTGGGGGATTTGTGAAAAGTTGGGTGAGAATTCGCTTGGCATATTAAACCTTGAAAAAACGGCAGTTTCTGTGTATCTTTCAGGAGTGTGTTTGTTTGCAAGTTTGAGTGTGTGGTTTGTTTCTTTTTCCAGACTGTCAATCTTGGCCGTGGTGATACAAGAAGGGACTTCAAATTCAGTTTTTTGGTAGGTTTGCGATTTTAGATATTCTTTTGCCACGGTTGTTGGTTGATTGCCTCCAGCAATTTTGCTTGGGGTGTTGTCGAGATTTCCAAACCAAACGCCAATTGTCTCTTCTGGGGTGTAAGAGATGTTGTATGCATCTGTGTTGCCTTTTTTGTCGCCGGTTGTGCCTGTTTTAGATGCCACTTCGACATTGGTCAGGTCTGCAAGTTTTTTGGCTGTGCCCGTTTTGGCGGCTTCTTGCAAAATGTGTGTCATAAGATAAGCCGAATCTTGCCTTAACACCATTTGCTCGGCTGGTTTGTGTATGTAAACAAGTTGGTCGTTTTTGTCGGTTATGTATTGCACGAATGTCGCAGGGGCAAAGATGCCACCATTTGCAAAAGTTGTGTAGGCAGAAGTCAAAGTTTTTAATGTTGTGCCATAAGTCATTCCACCAAGTGCAATGGCGTAACTGTCATCAGTTTCGGCAAAAGAAAGCCCCATTTTTTGAGCATATTGCTTGCCACTTTCAAGTCCAACATAACTCAAAACTTTTATTGCAGGGATATTGACTGAATTTTTGACTGCATCTGTCACCGAAATATAGCCGGCAAATTTTTTGTTTACATTGCTTGGGCTGTAGTTGCCGATGGTGAGAGGTTCGTCCAAGATTTGAGTGCTTGGCGAAATAATGTTTTCGTTTAGTGCAGGGCCATAGACAAGCACGGGTTTGATGCATGAAGCAGGTTGTCGTTTTATGTTTGCAAGCTTGAAGATGCTGTTGCCATCATATGCAACAATGCCGTGAGAAGCGTTGTCGATGACAAGGGCGCTGTTGTCAACGCCATCAACTGCTTGACTTTCAAGGATTTGCGAAAGTTGATTTTGCTTGTCCATTTTGCAGTAAGTGTGGATTTTGTAGCCATTTGTTGCAAGTTGCTTTGTGGGAATATTTAAAATTTGCGCTGCTTCGTCAATGCTTGCTTGAGCATATGTGTTTGTTGCGTTTTCTCGTGGGGTTAGGCAAAGAGAAATTGGTTTGTTTTGTGTTGAGATTTTTTGTTCGACAGAAATTTTGCCATCTTTTTCCATTTCGCTCAAAATTAAATTGCGGCGTTTTAGACAGTTGTCATAATTTTGCACAGGGCAAAATTTGCTTGGGGCTTTGATTATGCCGGCAAGAGTGCAACTTTCGTTTAAATCCAACTCTTTTGCCGGTTTGTTGAAATAATAATTTGCTGCTTCTTCAAGACCATAACAGTTGTTGCCAAAATATATCACATTGAGATAGCACTGCAAAATTTCATCTTTTGAATATTGTTTTTCAAGTTTTTTTGTGAGAGCAATTTCTTTAAGTTTTCGTTTGATTGTTTTTTCGTTTGAAAGGTGCGTGTTTTTGATCAGTTGTTGACTTATGGTTGAAGCACCCTCTTTGAAACTTTTGCTTTTTAGGTTGTTGATTGCGGCTCTGACAATGCGTTTTGTGTTTATGCCGTGGTGATTGTAGAAGGTTTTGTCTTCGATTGAAATAAAAGCACCGATCGTGTGCGCTTGCAGTTGCGATAGGTCGCAATGGGGTGCGTTTAGTTGAGTGGGTTGCTTGATTTTTTTGTTTTCGAAGTCAAAAATTTCAATTTGCAAGTTGTTTGAAGCAAGTGCATCGGCATTGAGAGGTATGTGCGAATATGAAAAATAGTTGAGTGTCAAATAAGTTGCACCAAAACAAAGTGCAAAAGTGATGCACAAACTTAAAGATATAAGACAGATTTTGACAAATTTCTTCACTCTGCTATTATGTGTCGTATTTTGACAAAAATTCACTTATTGACTTGCTAAATTGCTCGCAATTTTGTATAATTGCACTATGAAATATTTTATTGTTACTTATGGGTGCCAAATGAATGTGCACGAATCAGAAAAATTGGCTGCAATTTGCGAAAAGATGGGTTATGATCTCGCTGAAAAGAGAGAAGAAGCCGATCTTATTATTTTCAACACCTGTGCTATCCGTGAAGGGGCAGAAGACAGGGTTTTTGGCAATGTTGGAGCGCTTAAAAAACTCAAAAAACAAAGAAAAGATCTTATTGTTGCTGTGTGTGGTTGCATGACTCAAAAACAACAAACTGCAGAATATATGCTCAAAACCTTTCCATTTGTCGACATTGTGATTGGGACTTTCAATTTGCCAAACTTTGAGCATTATGTAAACGCTGTCAAAGCTGGCAGAAGACAACTTGAAATCCTTGAAGCAGGTGATATTGATGAGTCAATCCCTTACAAGCGCACAAGTGGCGAAAATGCTTGGGTAAACATTATGCAAGGTTGCAACAACTTTTGCACTTATTGCATTGTGCCTTATGTGAGAGGAAGAGAAAAGAGTCGTCAAAAAGAAAACATTTTGCAAGAAATTAGAGATGTTGTTGCTGAAGGCAAATACAAAAAAATCACTTTGCTTGGACAAAATGTCAACTCTTATGGCAAGGATTTGTCGCCAGCAGTTTCATTTGCACAATTGCTTGAAGAGATTTGCCAAATTGAAGGCAACTTTAAGGTTTGGTTTATGACATCACACCCAAAAGATTTGACTGATGATGTGATCGAAGTGATTGCAAGAGAAGACAAGATTTTGAAGGATATTCATTTGCCAGCACAAAGTGGAAATGACCGAATCTTGCATCTTATGAACAGAAAATACACAAGAGAAAAATATCTTGGCATAATCAACAAAATCAGAGAAAAAATCCCAAATTGCAGAATTACATCTGACTTTATTGTGGGCTTTCCAACTGAAACAGAAGAAGAGTTTGAAGACACAATGAGTTTGGTTGACACTGTCAAATATGACAGCATTTTTGCATTTATGTATTCGCCAAGAGAGGGAACAGTGGCAAGCAAAATGGACGGACAAGTGCCACAAGAAGTTAAGCAAAGAAGAGTCAATGCTTTGCTTGCACTTGAAAAACAAATTCAACAACAGGAAGGTAAAAAATAATGGCTTCTGCAGTTAAAGAACCATCAAATATGATGAAACATTATTTGCAAATGAAAGAGAAATACAAAGATTGTATTTTGTTTTATCGCCTTGGTGACTTCTACGAACTTTTTTATGATGATGCCATCGAAATTTCAAGAGTTTTGGAATTGACTTTGACCGGCAAAGCATGTGGGCTTGATGAAAAAGCACCGATGTGTGGTGTGCCTTATCATGCAGCAGAAGGTTATATTGCAAAACTTGTTTCGCTTGGATATAAGGTTGCTGTTTGCGAACAGTTGACCGAACCTAAAAAGGGTGTAAAGATTGTTGAAAGAGATGTCGTGAGAGTTGTAACAGCAGGCACTGTGGTTGATGACTCGATGCTTGAAGAAAGAAAAAACAACTACATTATGTCGATGTTTCTTAATGACGATAAGTTGAGTGTTGTTTATTGCGACATCACAACTGGCGAACTTAATCTTTGTCACTTGGACGGTGGGCTTGAAAGCAATTTTGCTGATCTTCTCAACAGAGTTATGCCATCGCAAGTTATTGGAAATGCAAAGGCAAAAGTTTTCTACAACGATTTGCCAATGCTTCGCTTTGGAGTTTATCCAAAATTTGAAGAATATTTTGATTATGCTTATGACACAGCAAAGGCGACTGCAAACATTGAAAAGCAATTTGGCGAAAATGCAGTCAATGTGTTTGAACTTAAATCAAACAAACTTGACATACCTGCAATCGGTGGATTGTTGGAATATTTGCAAGAAACTCAAAAGAGATCGCTTAAAAACATCAGCAAAATCACAAAAGTAAAAAACAATCAATTTATGGTTATTGATATGAACACAAGACGAAATCTCGAACTTGTGGAATCTATCCGTGAAAGAAAAAAATATGGTTCGCTTTTGTGGCTTATGGACATGACAAAAACAAGCATGGGAGCAAGAAAGTTTAGATCTATGTTTGATCAACCATTGCAAAGTGCTTCGCAAATCAACGAAAGACTTGATGCAGTTGAAGAACTTTCAAAAAATCTTATTTTGAGAGATAGATTGTCTGAAAGTTTGGCAAACATCAAAGATATCGAAAGAATTTGTGGAAAGATTGCTTATGGAAACATTTTGCCAAAAGATTTGATTATGCTTAAAACATCTTTGGCTCAACTTCCAGAAATTAAGAATTTGATTGTAAACACAAAAGCAAAAAAACTTATTTCAACAGCAGAAAATCTCGTTGATTTTGGCGAAATCGTTTCGCTTCTTGAAAATGCAATCATCGAAAATCCACCTGCACTTATTAAAGAAGGTGGCTACATTAAAGAAGGTTTTAATGAAGAACTTGACCAACTTCGCCATGCAAGACAAATTGCAAAACTCGAATGTGAAAAATTGGAAGAGTTTGAAAGAGAACAAACAGGCATCAAAAACCTTAAAATCCATTCAAACAGTGTGTTTGGATATTACATTGAAGTAAGCAAGGGACAAACAAACCTTGTGCCACTTCGTTATATAAGAAAACAAACAATTGCAAACTCAGAAAGATACACAACAGAGGAGTTGCAAAAAATTGAAGACAAAATCTTCAACTCGCAAGAAAATGCAATTAAGTTGGAAGAAAAACTCTACAAAATGTTGATTGAATATCTTGCAAATTATCTTTCTGCATTTTCCGATGTTGCAAAGGCAATTGCCGAACTTGATGCTTTGCTTTCGCTTGCACAAGTGGCTGTAAAATACAATTTCTGCAAGCCAACAATTGGCAAAAACATCAAGAAGATTGAAATTGATGAAGGCAGACATCCTGTTGTTGAAAGATTTGCAAAAGAAGGCTCATTTATTACAAACGACACAATGCTTGATTGCGAAGACAACAAGATGATGATTATCACAGGACCAAATATGGCCGGAAAAAGCACATATATGAGACAAGTTGCAATCATCACATTCTTGGCTCATATTGGCAGTTTTGTGCCAGCAAAGAGTGCTGAAATTGCAATCACAGACCGAATTTTTACTCGTGTTGGGGCAAGTGATGACTTGGCTTTTGGTCAAAGTACCTTTATGGTCGAAATGAGCGAAGTTGCAAACATTTTGGCAAATGCAACAGACAAGAGTTTGGTTGTGCTTGACGAAATTGGAAGAGGAACTTCAACTTTTGACGGCCTTTCAATTGCTTGGGCAGTTGTGGAATACATTTCAAAAAATCTTAATTGCAAAACCTTGTTTGCAACACATTATCACGAACTTTCCGAACTTGAAGGTGTGATTGGTGGGGTTAAAAATTACAAAATTACAGTCAAAGAAATCAATGACAGCATTGTCTTTTTGAGAAAGATTGTAAGAGGTCATGCAAACAGAAGTTTTGGTATTGAAGTTGCTCAACTTGCTGGTGTGCCAGACAAGGTTATCGAAAGAGCAAAAGAAATCAGTTTGAGTTTGGAAAAAGTTAACCAAAAACTTGATATGAACATTTTTGGCGAAGATGAAGAACGAACCAAACAAGAAAAAAATAACAAACTTGGAAGTCAAGTGCTTTCAATTTTGAGAGATTTGGACATCAATCGTATGTCACCAATGGAAACATTTGAAGTGCTCAACGATTTGATTTCAAGAGCAAAAGACGAAAAATAAACAAGGAGAAAATTATGGCAATAAATTTGCTTTCACCTCGCATATATAACCGTATTGCAGCAGGCGAAGTTGTTGAAAGACCGGCTTCAATTGTGAAAGAACTTGTTGAAAACAGCATGGATGCTGGGGCAACAAAAATTAAGGTTGAGATTGAAGAAGGTGGCATCAAAAAAATTGTTGTTTCTGACAATGGTTGTGGGATTTCAAAAGAAGATCTTCCACTTGCTTTTTTGCCACATGCAACAAGCAAAATTGCAGACATTGATGACCTTGATGCGATTGCAACATTGGGGTTCCGTGGAGAAGCCTTGGCGAGCATTGCTTCAGTTTGTATGGTAAGTTTGAGCACAAAAACAAAAGATGCTGAAACAGGTTATCGCATCGAAGCAAACGGTGGCGAAATTTCAAAAGTTGTCGAAGTTGCAAGACTCGACGGAACGACTCTCACAACACAAAACTTGTTTTACAACACTCCTGCCCGTGCCAAATTTTTGAAAAAACCTAAAACAGAAGAAGGTGAAATCACTCATTTGATCGAAAAGTTTATGCTTTCAAGACCAGAGATTGATTTTGAATATGTTGTTGATGGCAAGAGCATTTACAATCATTCTTCAGGCAAACTTGATGAAGTGATTTATTTGATTTATGGCAGAGAAGTTTTTGACAATCTTCTCCAACTTGAATATGAAGAAGATGGCATCAAAATTTCTGGCTATGTTGTTTCGCCAAAATATTCTAGACCAAACAGAACCTATCAAACTTTGTTTGTAAACAATCGTTATGTCGAAAATTATATGGTTTCGGCTTGCATTCAAGGTGCTTATGAACCACTTTTGATGAAAGGCAGATTTCCTATTTATGTAGTCAAACTTGACATACCTTTTGATCGTGTTGATGTCAATGTGCATCCAAACAAAAAGGAAGTGAAATTTGACAATTCTTCAAAGATTTTTGGCATCATTAGAAGAGCAGTTGAAAAAGCACTTCTTTCAACAAATCTTGTTGCAAACTTTGAATTTACTTCAAAGGAAGAACAAGAATGGTCAAAATTTAACATTAAAAACGACAAAGATCCACAAATGACAAGTTTCAATTCTTTTGAAAAGAGCAGTTTGGATAAAATGTCTGCAACAGAAGGTGCAAGTTATAACATCACTGTTGATGATGAAGTAATCAAAGAAAGGGTTATTTCGCCAAAAGAATATCAAAAAAATGGCATTGAAATCATCAATATGCCACAATTTTCGAGTGTAAAAAGCGACGAAATTGGTCGCAATCGCAAAGGTGGAAACATCTTTTTTGACAACTCTGGCGAAGGTATTTTGCATGAAGTAGAACTTTCTGTGAAAAAAGATCTTGAAAACGCAGAAGAAAAACCTGAGCAAAAAATTGAGCCAACTTTTGTTGAAGAAAAATTTTTGACTGCAAAGGTTGAAGAAATCAAGATTGTTGGTGTTGTGTTTAAGACATACATTATCACTGAATTTGAAGACAGCATTTATGTTGTTGACCAACATGCAATGCACGAAAGACAACTCTATGACAAGCTTAAAAAGCAAGTTGAAGAAAACAATGTTTCAAAACAAGATATGCTTGTGCCATACAGTTTTACACTTTCGGCAAAAGACAGAATGTTGTTTGAAAGTCAAATAGAAAATTTGAGGGTGATTGGTTTTGAAATTTCACAAAGAGAAAACGACTTTGAAATTTCATCTGTGCCATTTGTGCTTTCAAACATCAAACTTGACAAATTTGTTGAAGAAATTTTGTCAGGTGATGGCATCAATCAAATCAAGGCAAGTCAAATAATCAACGAAAAACTCTGTCAAACTGCGTGCAAGCATGCAATCAGAGCAGGTGACAGTGTTTCAAAAGAAGAAATTTGCTATTTGATTGAAGAAATGAAGGGTGGAGTTGCTCTTTGCCCACATGGAAGACCAATTGTGGTCAGAATGACAAAAAAAGAGCTTGAAAAAATGTTCAAAAGGACTTTGTAATGAAAAAAGTAATCTTTATTTTGGGACCAACGGCAGTGGGAAAAACATTTTTCAGTGTCAAACTTGCAAAGGAGATTGACGGAGAGATAATCTCTTCCGACTCGGTGCAAATTTACAAAGGGCTTGATGTTGGTTCGGCAAAAGTTACACAAGAAGAAATGCAAGGTGTTGTGCACTATGCAATCGACATTTTAGAGCCAGAAGAAGAGTTTTCTGTGTTTGATTATGTGCAATACACAAGACAAAAAATTGACGAAATCACTGCAAAAGGCAAAGTGCCAATCGTTGTTGGTGGCACAGGACTTTATGTGAGAGCACTTACAGAAGGTTACAACTTTGGGGGCGCTGCGAAAGATGAAGAATTGAGATCTCATCTTGAAAATCTTGCTAAAGAAAAAGGAAATGACTTTTTGTTTGAAATGCTTAAAGACAAAAATCCTGAAATGGCAGAAAAAACTGACAAGGCAAACACAGTCAGACTTGTTAGAGCGCTTGAAATTGCCCTTTCTGACGGTGAAAAGACAAAAAGTGAAGTGGATATCGATCCGTTGGTTATTGCTCTTAAAAGGGCTAGAGAAAAACTTTATTTCGATATAAACAGGCGTGCTGACATTATGATTGAAAACGGTTTGATTGCAGAAGTTGAAGGTTTGCTGAAAAGAGGTCTTACTTTGGCCAATCAATCAATGAGAGGGATAGGTTATAAAGAAGTTGTTGGATATTTGCAAGGCGAATATGATTATGATAGAATGATTGAAATTTTGAAGCAACATTGCAGAAATTATGCCAAAAGACAACTTACATTTTTGAGGGGAATGGATAATGTCAATTTTGTTGAAGTTGAAGACAGAGAAAAGGCATTTGAAGAAATTTTGGCACTTGCCAACAACTTTTTAAACAAAAAATAAAAACCACAAAAAGGGGACACACAATGTGTGTTCTTTTTTTTATGCTCAACAAATAAACATAATCTATGACAAAATCTTACAAAACAAAAAACTTTTTTGAAGGATTGCGATTTTCGTGTGTTGATGCCATAAAAAACAACAAAAAAAAGTTTGTTGTGACTTTTGTGCTTGTGTTGATGGCAATGTTTACGGGCGTGTTTGTGGCAATCAAATCAAACAATGCAAATTCGCTTGGGCAACTTCAAGAAATTGATTTGAGTGGGTTTTACAACGGGTTTGTGGCATCTTCGGGGGCATTTGTTTCAAGAAGTTTGTCTTTGTTTGTCAATGTGGCGCTGCTTGTTGTGCTTTCGCTTTCAAAACTGTTTTTTCCGTTGGCAGAAGTGTTGCTGGTGTATAGGGGCTATTTGTTTGGGCTCAACTTCACTCTTGTTTTGATTTTTTATGGCATTGGTGGCATTATCACTGCCGTTGTCGTAGTGCTTCCGTTGCAACTTTTGTCTCTTTTTGTGTTGATTGCATTTTTTATACTACTTTCAAAGTGCAATTGCGATTGCAGAAGATATGGAAGAGGTGATTGCAACAGGACTGTGCTGGTTGTCGGCACATTGCTGCTGTTGTTGGTGCTCAATCTGCTTGAAACAACGCTGTTGGTGTTGTTGAACGGAAAAGTTGTTTTAGTGATTTGATTTGGTGTATAAAACATTCTCTTTTGCAAAAAACTATTGCAAAGGAGTTTTTTTATGAACAATTTTTTGACAAGAAGTATTGCCTTTGTTTTTGCAATGATGTTGCTTTTTTCTGCTGGTGCAGTGGTTGCAAACGAAGCAAAGGCAGAAAGTGATTTGTCGCTTGAAAGCAAGAGTGCTCTGCTTATGGAGTTTGAAAGTGGTGATGTTTTGTTTGGAAAAGATGAAAAAGAGCATTTGCCTGTGGCGAGCATGGTCAAAATGATGACAATTTTGATTGCTCTTGAAGAGTTTGATGCCGGAAATGTGGCGTTGGACACTAAAATTACAACCACCGAAAACGCTTCGAGCATGGGTGGAAGTCAGGTCTTTTTGGATGCTTATCAAGACTATACATTCGATCAACTTTTCAAATCTGTTGTTATGGCTTCAGCAAATGATGCTTCGGTGGCGCTTGCAGAATATTTCAATGGCAATGAAAAGGCATTTGTAAATCGTATGAACAAAAAAGCAAAACAACTTGGCATGAATGACACGCATTATGCAAATTGCACAGGACTTCCTGCACCAGAGCAATATTCATGTGCTTACGACAGTGCGATTTTGCTTAGGGAAGTGTTGAAACACGACTTATATCACAATTACAGCACAATCTGGATGGACACTTTGCTTCACCCAACAGGCCGTGAAACCGAACTTGTCAACACAAATCGTCTTATCAGATATTATGAAGGTTGTGATGGTGGCAAAACAGGTTCGACAAACGAAGCAGGTTGTTGTTTGACTTCTTCGGCAAAGAGAGGGGATATGAGACTTGTTTCTGTTGTTGTGGGCGCACCAAACAGCAAAACTCGTTTCAACGAAAGTGCAACACTTTTCAACTATGGCTTTGCAAATTATGAAAGCAAAAAGTTGGTTGATGGCACTTCAGCCCTTGCACAAGTCAAAGTTGCCAAGGGAAAAGAGGAAAGCGTTGATGTGTTTGCGCAAGAAAGTTTTTCTGCCGTGGTGAAGAAAGGTGACAATTCAAACTATCAAGTCGACATGCAAATTTTGCCTAGTGTTAAGGCACCTATGAAGGCCGGACAAAAGGTTGGAAGCGTGGCAATTTTGAAAGATGGAAACATTGTCAAAACCATTGCAGTTGTTGTCAAAAATGATGTCAAAGCGTTGTCTTGGTTTGAAACAATGGACAGGATTTTGCAAAAATGGTAAAAAGTGGAAAGAGAGCAGAAAAAAAACTGCTCTTTTTTGCAAAAAATTTTGATTTGCCTATTGACTATTTTTTTGGGCGAGTGTTATAATGACAGCGTTTAGGAGAGAGAAAGATGATTGAGTTTGTAGAAGCAAAAAATGGTGTGATTAAAGTGATTGACAAGGACACAGGAGAAGAACTTTTGGAAGAGTTTGAACATGTCGAACTCGAACCAACTTTTGGAGCATATTACATTGGACACACATGTGGTCAAGAAGATGTGATTGTGTTTAGCAAAACAGGCGAAAGACTTTATACTTTTCATGGAAATCTTGCAGATAGCTTGAAGATAGAACATGTGCTTGACGAAGTTGTAAAATCAACTTCTATTGTAGGATCTATGAAGAAGATGAAAAAGGTTGTTTTCTGGGGAAATCCACAAGTGCAATCATATGTTTTGAAGAAACATTCTGAAGTAAATGAACAAAGAAAGCAAAAAGAAATTGAAGCTGGCAGACCTCAAAAAGCAGGATACCTTGCAGTTATGGAAGAGTTGGAAAAAAATGATATTGAAGCATTTTTCGACAAACAATCTAAATTGAGAACACATATCCTTAGAATGAGAGAAATAGAAGCAAAAAGACCTGCAATTGTTGATCCAGCTGCAAAAATGACAAAATAGACAAACAAAAAGATGCTTTGGCATCTTTTTTTGTTGGCCAAGTGGGGTTTTTAGTTGCGTTGAAATGATGTTTTTTGTTATAATTTGTTTGACTATTGCAAGGAGAAAATATGGAAGAGTTGGAAACAAAAGTAGAAAACGCAGAACAAAGCACAGACATGCTTTTGTCTTCTGATGCCTATAGATTTAAGTTGGACAATTTTGAAGGTCCACTTGATTTGTTGTTGCACCTTATCAAAGATGCAAAGTTGGACATTGCGACAGTCAAACTTGCAGACATCACCGAGCAATATCTCGAATATATGCAAGACATCAAAAATGTTGATATGGACAAGGCAAGCGAATTTATCACAGTCGCAGCCACACTTATCGAAATCAAGTCAAAAAAGATTTTGCCTGTCGAACAAGAGGTAGAGCCAGACGAAGAAGATGACGAAGTTGTCTTGTTGAAGAGATTGAAAGAATACGAACTCTTCAAAGAAACCGGCAAAAAGTTGAAAGAAATTGAAGACATCAACAAATTGTATAGAGCACCAGGCAAAGAAACCGAAAAGGTTAAGGTCATCATGAAAGATATGGTGCTTGACCAACTTTTGGACGCTTTTGCAAAACTTCTTGCAAAAGAAGAACTTAAAAAAGCGGTGCAAAACGACCAACCAAAAAAGATTGTTAAAGATCGTTTTACCGTGGCTGAAAAAATCATTTCAATCAGAAACTTTGCTAAAGAACGCAAGAGATTTGAATTTGAAGAACTGTTTGATGATGAAATGACAAAAAGCGAATTGATCAACACATTTTTGGCACTTTTGGAATTGTTGAAATTGCAAACAGTGAAAGTTATTCAAAGTGGAACATTTGGAAACATTGTTATCACTGCAAATGAGGTGTAAAATGAATATTGAAAACAAAAAAACACTTAAAGAGGTTGTTTTGGGGATCCTTTTTGTTGCTGGAGAAGGCATTGAAAAGTCATTTATCCAAGAAAAACTCAACATAACAGAAAAAGAATTGGAAAAGGCAATTCAAGAATTGCAAGAAACTTATTCAGGCGACAATGGAATTCACATTATTACATTCAAAAACAAGGTTCAACTTGCATCAAATCCTGCTTATGCAGACTACATCAGCGAAGTGCTCAATCCAATCAGAGAAAAATCTTTGACTAGAGCAGCGCTTGAAACATTGGCAATCATTGCTTACAAACAGCCAATCACAAAGATTGATATTGAAGACATTAGAAGAGTAAACTGCGATTATGCAGTGCAAATTTTGCTTGATCAAAATATGATTGAAGTTGTTGGAAGAAAAGATGCTGTCGGCAAACCTTTGCTTTTTGCCACAACAGAAACCTTTTTGAAGAGATTTAACTTGCAAGATTTGGCACAACTTCCTGATTATGAAGGTTTGCTTGAAAGAATTAAGATTATTGAAGTTGGAGAACAACAACAAAGCGACAGTTTGTATAACGAATTTAAAATTCCTGACGAAGAAGAAATCCCAGAACATTTGAGAGGGGAAGAAGGCATTGAATCCATAAGTGCAGAATAAAAACCTGCAAAATGTGTCAAAAAAGTAAAATTTTTATATGATTTTGCACGATTTTTGGGTCGAAATGGTTGTCTTTGAAAAAAGTCACCATTGACAAAAAAGGTGCAGTGTGTTATAATGAGGCCGTGTAGGAGGAATAAAGAAAAATGAATTACACAGATATGACATTTGAAGAAATTAAAGAAGATTTGTATGATTATGTAAGAAGCAACAATGCTCCAGCTGATGAAGAACTTGAAGCATTGAAACCAAGACTTATTGAAGAAGGAAAGAAGTTTACATACCCACAATTGCAAGAAGGTTGGGATTCAATCGTTTCAAACAAAATTTATGGTGGTTATGCAAATGGTGCATTGCAAATCCTTACAGTTATCGAACTTATGGACGCTTTGGAAAATGGCGGAATGGACAAGGCAGTTGAAGTTTTCAACAGCATTGACAAGTCAGTTCTCAACGCAGAAATGATTGCAACAATCACAATGCATTATTCTCCAAAGGGTGTTGACTTCTTCTGTAAAGTTTTTGATCCATTGACACAAAAACAAAGAGAAAGAATGGAAGCTATGAAAGCAGAACACGAGGCATATGAAGCTGAATTGAGAGAAAAAGGTATTGAAAAAAATAAAAACAAATAAAGAAAAGAAGCGTTAAGCTTCTTTTTTTGTTGTCTAAATTACTTGCACAACTCATAACATACTTTATGGACAAACAGACAGATAAGAGCATTTTGAAGTCGTATGGCATCAACTTTTGTCAAATCGAACGCAGACACAAAATAAAACCTGCTTTTTTGATTGCAGTTTTCGCTTTGTGCGTGGTTGTTGTTGTGACAATTTGCATTTTGGGAGAAGTGATGTGACAAAAAAAATGACAATAAATCCAGTTGGTTTTTTGATTTGGGTGTGGGTTTGGATTAGTTTTGGTTTTTTGAGAGCATTCAATCTGATTTTGGCCGTTTTGTTGCACGAAATGGGGCACTTTTTAGTGGCAAAAAAGTTGGGTTACGATGTCGGCAAGTTTGCACTTTCGCCATATGGGGTAGAGTTGAATTGTCGTGGAGAAAGGTTTGTGCAAAATGACGAACTTTTGATTGCTTTTGCCGGGCCTGCAGTCAACTTTGTGACAGCACTTTTGGTAGTTGGAGTATGGTGGATTTTTCCAGAATTTTATTTTGTTTCGCAGAGTTTTGTTGAGGGGAGTTTGGTGCTGTGTTTGTTTAATTTGTTGCCCGCATATCCACTTGATGGAGCGAGAATATTTTGCAATTTGTCGCAAAAATTTGCAAGCGAAAAGTTGGCAAAAAAACTTACCATTTTTGTCAATATTATGCTTTCAATTTTATTTTTTACATTGTTTGTCGCAAGCATATTTTTGTCGTTTAATCCAAGTTTGCTTGCTGTTTTTGTCTTCCTTTTGGGTGGTGTTCTTGATTTGAAACAAGAGAGTCAATATCACAGGATAAACATCTTGTGCAAAGGGCAAAAACGATTTGAAAAACTTGATTTTTGTGTGATTGACAAAGAGGTCAAACTTGCAGAATTGCTTAAAAAAATGCAAACAAGAAAAACCTATGTTTTTGTGCTGTTTTTAGAGAATGGAAAAATATTTAATATTCCAGAAAAAATGATAATAAATATGTTGAAATATTTTTCACCTGAAACAAAAATAGAAGAAATAATAAAACAACAATAAAAAATAATTAAAAATACATTTTTTTGAATATTTAATATTTTATATTGCCCTAAAATAGGGGGTTGTGGCTGTTTTGTGTTGTTAAAATAAAAAATACAATAAAAATGGAAAAAATCATTTTTATTGTATTTTTTTATATTTATCTGGTATTTTTTAATTGTTTTTTTATTTTTCTAAATATGGCAACAATTTGTCGATATTATCTCTTTCAAAATTAAGCAATTTTTCAAGTATTTCATCAAGGTCTTTTGACACATTTTTGTGGTCGTGGCGATCCTTAATGCAAGTGACAACACCCATGAAAGTGCCAAGCAACATCATCTCGGCAATGTTGCGTGTGCTTTTGTCCATCATTGTGCCTAGATTTATGCTTGTCCAGAGTTTTGCTTTCTCAATCCAATTGTTGTCTTTGAGGCCTTCGATCTGTTGAGAACGAGCAAAGTTTTCGCACTCTGTTGCAAGACAAGAATATTCGTCCTGTTCTTTGGCAAGTTCGCAAATCAAATCCTTGTTTTCAACCTTTGTGATGATGTCTTCGATTGATTGCACGGCAGTCCTTGTGTTTTGGTAAATTGCATTCAAATAAAGTGTGATTTGTGTTTGTGGTTCCATTTTTTTCTCCTTGCTTTTAGATTGCGCAAGTTGGCAAAATTTATTACAAGATTTTGTTTTGCAAAATGTGCATACAAATTTGTTTTTGTCCCATGCTATTTGTATGAAAACTTTGACTAAAATTTTGTTGGTGCTGGAGCTTGTTTTGCTTGTGCCAAGCATCTTTTTGAGCAGATATGTTTTTGCGACAATTTCGCCAAGTAGAAATGGTTTTATTTTTGCCCCAACTGTTTTGGGTTGGGTGGGTTTGGCATGTCAAATTGTTTTGTTTGTTTTGTCGGCAGTGTTGTTTTTCAAGTTTGTCAAAAGTCAACGGTTGGCAAATGCGATATTTTTTTCAGTGTTGCCATTGACACTGGTTTATGGGCTTTTTGTTTGTGGAGTTGTTTCGGTGCAAAATTTGGAAGGCGAAACAGCACAAGCGCTTAGGCAAACGCTCAAAATTTCGCAACAACAAAACTTAAGCAAGGTTTATTTGTGGATTGCACTTGCAACATTGATTTATTTGACGATGTTGTTTTTTGTGATAAGAGTGAGTTGCAGACCATTGGGCAGGATTGCAAAAATAACAAAAAAACTTGGCGATGGCAGAACGAGAAGTGAAGATTTTAAGTTGGGTGGAGGAAAACAGTTTAGAGATATTGAAAATTCGCTCAACAAAATCAATTACAACATCAAAGACAAAGAAAAAATGATACGAAAAGCCAACTTACAATCGCAAAAAGGGTTTTCTAAACAATTTTTGAAAGTGTTTGATCAAAACAGCATTGCAGAGTTGGAATGTGGCAACAAAGTTTCAAAAAAAGTGGCAACAATGTTTTGCGATTTGAAGATAAACTCTTCGCAAGTGTTGAGTTTGGAAGAAAATTTTGCCTATATCAACTCATATTTGAAGGTGGTTTTGCCTTTGATTAAAAGATATGACGGGTTTGTTGACAAGCAAATGGGAGATTCGATTTTGGCAGTGTTTGCAAAGTCAGAGCAGGCAATAGAGTGTGCGCATGCCATTTTGAGAGCAGTTGAAGTAAAAAACAAAAATCAAAAAAATCTGCTTCCACTTGATGCCAGAGTGGTGATAAATTGGCAAAAGGTTGATTTTGGGCTTGTTGGTGAAGATGACAAACACATGCCAACCATTGTTTCTGATGATGTTTCTGTTTTGAAAGAAATGCAAGAGACAAATGTTTATTTGGGCACAAAATTGACAGTTTCGCAAAATCTGCTCAACCAACTGCCTCAAAAATATGACTTCAATCACCGTTATATAGGCGATTTGACAACAGAAAACAAGAAACTTGCTTTGTTTGAGAGTTTGGATTGTTATGCAAAATCAAAAAAAGACAAACTGAAAAAGATTAAGCAAAAGTTTGAAGCAGGAGTCAGGGCTTACAACTGTCAAAAGTATGCCGAAGCAAAAGAAAATTTTGAATATGTTTTGCATTGTTTGCCACAAGACAAACCTTCGTTTGTTTATTTCAATCAGGCAAATGAAAAGTTGAAAGAAGTCGCTTGACAGAAAGCGACTTTTTATTTTACAATAGACAATATGAAAATTAGAAAACCAAAGACACACAAAAAGTGTCCTAGATGCGGAAATAAGTGCCTTATGGCGCAAAAAGAGTGCGAAGAATGTGGACTTGTTTTTTCTCGTCTTCAATACACTTCAAACAAAGCTGCAAAGAAGAAATTGAGAAAATTTGACACAGATTTCATCATTTACACAAATCAATATCCAAACGATTTGACTTGGTGGAAGGTGCTTCTTATGACATTTTTTACAGGCATTTTTGGTGGGCATTATTATTACACTGGCAAATACATCAAAGGTGGATTGATGAGTACATCATTTGTCTACTTGATTTTTGCTGTTGTTTTCAATGCTGAATGGTCTCAAAAAAGCGAAACATATTTGCTCTATTTGCCGATTGGTATTGCCGGAATCGCTTGGATGGTAAGTTTGGTTTATGTGGCGTTCAAAAAATATAAAGTGCCGGTGATTGTTGAAATTCCAGAGCAAGAAGTGCTTGACAAAAAAGTGGAATATGACAGAAATGAAGTTGCAAAAAATGACGGACAAACAACAGAAGTTGTCGTTGAAGCAACAGATGAAAAATTAAAGAAAAAATCAAAGAAAACCAAAAAGAAACAATCAACCGAAGTTGAAAACGAAGAAACGAAGACAGAAACAACAGTTGAAGCAAAAGAAGACGCTGTTGTCGAAGCTAAAAGCGAAGAAATTGTTTCTGATGACACGAAAGAAGAAGTTGTCGCAAAAGAAGAGGAAAAAAAGGAAGAAGAATGAGAGTTGTTGTAGGGATTTCTGGGGGTGTAGATTCCAGCGTTGCTGCATATTTGCTCAAACAACAAGGACATGATGTTGTGGGGCTTTTTATGATCAACTGGGAGGAGTCTGACGGACAATGCACTGCCGAAGAAGATTATGAAGATGTAAAGAGAGTTTGCACAAAAATTGGCATACCTTATTTTTCTGTAAACTACGCAAAAGAATATTATGACAGAGTTTTTCAATATTTCCTTGACGAATACAAAGCAGGCAGAACTCCAAACCCTGATGTTTTGTGCAACAGAGAAATCAAATTTGGACCATTTTTGCAAAAGGCTCGTCAACTTGGCGCTGACATGATTGCAACAGGACACTATGCAAAGACTTATAAGAAAGACGGAAAAACTTATTTGGCAAAAGCAGATGATTTGACAAAAGATCAGTCTTACTTTTTGAACCAACTCAACCAAGACCAACTTTCTTCAGTTTTGTTTCCATTGGCAGACATTCCAAAAACAAAAGTAAGAGAAATCGCCAAAGAATTGGGGCTTAGCACTGCAGAAAAGAAAGATTCGACAGGAATTTGCTTTATTGGGGAAAGAAATTTTAGAAAGTTTTTGAAGCAATATCTTCCAGCAAAGGCAGGCAATATTTGTACGCTTGATGGCACAGTTGTTGGCAAACATGAAGGACTTATGTATTACACAATCGGCCAAAGAAGAGGGCTCAACATTGGTGGCAAGCAAGACGGCAATGGTGGAAGATGGTTTGTTTTGAAAAAGGATTTGCAAAACAACATTTTGTATGTAAGTCAAGGCGAATGTGAAGAACTTTTCTCAAACGGACTTTATGCCGACACTTTCAACTGGATCCCAGAAGTGCCAGCAGAAAAAGAGTTTGATTGTTATGCAAAGTTTAGATACAGACAACCAGATCAAAAGGTGCATGTCACTGTGCTTGATGACACACATATCAAGGTTGATTTTGCAGAAAAACAAAGGGCGATCACAGAAGGTCAATTTGTTGTTTTGTATGCAGAAGATGGCACTTGCTATGGTGGTGGCATAATTGATAAAAAGTTTTAACAAAAAAAACACATCAAAACGATGTGTTTTTTTGTTTTTGATTTGTTGAAATCGACTTGAAACTATTTCTTTCTTGCCTTAACAAACAAGAAGTAAGGTCTATGGATTTGGTTTGCATATTTTGGTTGAAGTGTGACTGCTCGTTCGTCTGCTTTTGATTCTTCAATTTGCAAAAGTTCAAACTTGTTGTTGATAAGGCTGTTGATGATTGTTTCAAAGTTGCGATGGAATTTCAAAACATATTCGTTGTTCCAAAGTATAGTTCTTGGACCGACATTGTTGTAGTCAGAAATTACCCAGTATGTTTTGCCGTCAAATTCGTAATGTTTTTGAACATTTTCGCTACGGATTGGTGCTGTGGTGTTTGGGTGTTCTTGCGAGAAGAGCAACATTCCACCAGGGGCAAGCAATGTTGCAATGTCTTGGCAAAGTTTGTTGAAATCTGCAACATAGTGAAATGCGAGCGAACTGAAAACAAGGTCAAACTGTCTGTTGAGTGATGTTATGTCTTCCATTGCCATAACTTTGTAAGTTATGTTTTTGTCTGCAGTTTCTTTGCGGGCACATTCGATCATATTTTCCGAAATGTCGATGCCCACCACTTCTTTGGCACCACATTCGGCAAAGTATCTTGTCATGCCTCCTGCGCCACAACCAAGATCAAGGATTGTTTTGCCTTTTAAATCAGGAAGCAATCTCTTGATTGTTGGGATTTCAAGCAACTCGTTTGCGTTGACTTGTTGACTTCGCATTGCAGAGTATTCTGCAAAGAAATTTGCGTTGTCGTAGATGTTTTGTTTGTCTTTCATTTTTTATCCTCCTTTCAAAATGAAATTGGCGCAGAGAAAGAGATTTGAACTCTTGGTGCAATTTCTTGCACACAGCCTTTCCAGGGCTGCACCTTAAACCACTCGGACATCTCTGCACGCGTTTTTAAAGTTTAGCACAAAACAATCAAAAAAGCAATTTAGTTTTTGAAAAATTGTGTGTTTGTTTTGCTTTTTTTGAATGTGGGTGGTATTATAATCATTAACGAGGCTTTTAATGACAAAATTATACGAAGAAATTTACAAACTTAAAAATTTGGAAAGGTCAGGTTGGCTTATGCGAAATGCTCACGACAAGGCTTCTGGCAGAGTTGAAAGTGATGCTGAACATACCTTTTCAATGACAATACTTGCATTGGAAATTATGAACAAAGAAAAACTTAATCTCAATCAAGAAAAGGTTTTGAAGATGATTACTTATCACGAACTTGGCGAGATTGATGTGGGTGATTTTACGCCTTATGACAACATCACAAAACAGGAAAAATACGAGTTGGAAAAACAATGTATCGCAAGATTGGCAGAAGAAAACGATATGCCTGAAATTTTGGATCTTTGGGTTGAATATGAAGCTTGCGAATCGCCAGAAGCACAATTTGTTGATGAGATTGACAGACTTGATGCTGTTTTGCAATCAAAAATCTATTCAAAAGAAGTAGACAATGACAAGATTTTTGTAGAGTTTTACACTCGAGCACAAAAGATTGCCGACAAGTATAAAAAATATTTATAAAACAAAAAATCACTCTAAAAAGGGTGATTTTTCTTTGCCAAAATTTGGGGTAGATGTTATAATGCAAAATATCGGCAGGTGAAAATGCAACTTAAAAAAATTGATAAAGTGGCCAAGAAGTGGAAGATTAAAAACTTTCAAACTTATGGCGACTATATGGCAAAGGTGGAAAATGAGAATAAGGACAAGAAAGGCAAACTTGTCCTTGTTTCTGCGATGACTTCAAACAAAATAGGCATTGGCAAAACAACAATCTCAATCGGCCTTGCAGATGCACTCAACAAGATCGGTTGCAAAACTATGCTTGCACTTAGAGAGCCATCGATGGGCCCTGTGTTTGGGATTAAAGGTGGTGCAACAGGTGGTGGCAAAGCAAGCATTGCACCAAGTGACGAAATCAACTTGCATTTTACGGGAGATTTTCATGCTGTGGCGCAGGCAAACAATTTGCTTGCTTCAATTGTTGACAATCATATTTTTCAGGGCAATCAACTTGAAGTTGACACAAACAACATTTTCTTCAAAAGATGCTTGGATATAAACGAAAGAAGTTTGAGAAGGATTTCTTACAAGATAGGAAGCGAAACAATAGATACAGGCTTTGACATCACTGCAGCAAGTGAAGTTATGGCAATCCTTTGCATGAGCAAGGATCTTGATGATTTGAAAAACAGATTGGCAAACATTTTGGTTTGTTTGGATAAGAAAGGCAAACCACTTTATGCAAAAGACTTCAAAGCAGAGGAGGCGATGACACTGCTTCTCAAAGAAGCAATAAAACCAAACCTTGTGCAAACACTTGAAGGCAACCCAGCGCTTGTGCATCTTGGACCATTTGCAAACATTGCACATGGTTGCAACAGTGTTGTGGCGACAAATTATGCTCTTGCTCATGCTGATTGTTGTGTGACAGAAGCAGGATTTGGAAGTGACTTGGGTGGCGAAAAGTTTTTGGATATCAAAACAAGATTGATTGAAAAAACTCCAGATGCCGTAGTGCTTGTAGTTGTTGTAAAGGTGACAAAAGAACACGGAAATGGAAATCTTGTCAAAGGTTTTGAAAATGTGGCAAAGCATATAGAAAACTTGAGAGAAGTTTACAATCGCAATGTGGTTGTGGCAATAAACAAACACGCTGACGACAGCGAAGAAGATGTTGCGACTTTGCTTGATTTGTGCAAAGGACAAAATGTTGAAACCGCTGTGTGTGAAGCATTTGCCAAAGGTGGAGATGGTTGTGTTGATCTTGCAAAGATTGTCAAAACAATTTCAGCTTGCCCAAAACAGATGCAATATGCTTATGATTTGAGTGAAAGCATAAAAGATAAAATCAAAAACATTGCCTGCAAAGTGTATGGAGCAAAAAGGGTTGTATACAGTGAAAAGGCAGAAGAAAAAATAAAACTTGCAAAAAAGTTTGGATTTGACAAATTTTTTGTTAATATTGCAAAGACACAGTTTTCTTTTTCGGCAGACAAAGATTTGCTTGGCGCACCAAAAGGATTTGAGTTTGAAATCACTGATATCGAACTTAGAAGTGGTGCACAGATGATTGTGGCAATTGCTGGAAATATGCTTTTGATGCCAGGACTTGGCAAAAAATCAAACTATTTGAATATGACTGTTGATGGAAGCGGCCATATTGAAGGGTTGTTTTAAGGAGAGAATGATATGAGTGCAAACAACAAAGAGTTGGCTACACTTTGCAAAAAAGTAAAAAGAGAAAGAAAAGCATTTTTGAGAAAAAACAGCAAAAAAGATTTTGTTGTAGTTAAGGGCGAAGGTTCGGTTGTTTTGTCTGCACCTCACGGGGTGGAACAACTTAGACTTGGCAAGAAGAAATATGGCGAACCTGGTTCGCTTGCTTTGGCTTTGCAAGTGCAAAAGAAAACAGGTGTGCATTTGTTTGCAAAAACATCAAACAAGGGTGATGACGCCAACTTTGATGTGGTTTCGCCATACAAAGAAGCGCTTAAAAGATATATCAAAGAAAACGGAATCAAATTTTTGATTGATTTTCACAGTTTGGCAGCAAAGAGAAGGATTGATGTCAACTTTGGCGTAAACTGGGGCAGAAATATCCAAAATGACGAAAAATTGTTTGATATTATGCAAGACAGATTTAAAGAGTCTGGCTTTGGCATTTCAGTTGACAATCCTTTTGCTGGTGGAAGCAAAACAGTGGCTGGAAATGTGGCAGAAGATTGCAACATTTGGACAATTCAGCTTGAAATCAACAGCAAGTATATCAACAACAAAAAATTTGCTGAATATCTCAAAAAAATAATCGACATTTTGAGCGGAATTGTTGAATTTATGAAAAAATCTTAAAATCTTTGACAGAAAAACGAATTGTATGCTAATATTGGAATTGCGAGGTAACATATGAAAAAAATAGCAGTTGTAACAGATAGCAACGCAGGCATAACACCAGAACAAGCAGAAGAGCTTGGTTGTTTTGTTGTGCCAATGCCATTTATCATTGATGGTGAAATTTATTATGAAAACATCAATTTGACACAAGACAAATTTTATGAAATCCAAAAGACAACCAAAATCACAACTTCACAACCAAACATAAATGATGTTGTTGAAATGTGGGAAGGGTTGCTTAAAGAATATGACGAAGTCGTGCATATCCCAATGTCAAGTGGGCTTAGCAACAGCTGTGAAACTGCTGCAAATTTTGCTCAACAATTTGAAGGCAGAGTGCAAGTGGTTGACAACAGAAGAATTTCAGTTACACTCAAACAATCAGTTATTGATGCAATCAACATGGCAAAAGAAGGCAACGATGCAAAAGAAATCAAAGAATATTTGGAATCAACTGCTGCAGAATCTTCAATTTACATTATGGTAGACACATTGAAGTATCTTAAACAAGGTGGCAGAATTTCTCCTGCTGCTGCGGCAATCGGCACAGTGCTTGGTATTAAACCTGTTTTGCAAATCCAAGGTGGCAAACTTGAAACTTTCACCAAGGTTAGAAACATCAAAGATGCAAAAATAAAAATGATTGAAGCAATCAAAAAAGATCTTGAAACTCGTTTTGCAACTCATCTTGCAGAAAGAAAGATGAAACTTTCTGTTGCTCACACACGCAACGAAGAAATTGCAAAGGTTTTTGCAGAAGAAATCAAGACAGCAATCCCAGGTTTGGAAATTTCTTTTATGGATCCACTTTCACTTTCTGTTGCAACTCACATTGGACCAAATGCATTGGCTGTGACTTGTCAGTTGGTATATTGATTATCTTGAAAATAAAAGGCAAATTGTTTTGCCTTTTTTTTGTTTTGCTGTATAATGAAGATTGATAGGAGAAATTTATGAGCGATTGTATTTTTTGCAAAATTATTGCCGGAGAAATCCCTTGCCATAAGATTTATGAAGATGATTTCTGCTTGGCATTTTTGGATATTTCAAATGATTTGTATGGACACACTTTGGTCGTGCCAAAAAAGCATAACGAAAGTGTTATGACTTGCGACTCTACAACTCTTGGCAGAGTGATTGAAACTTGCAAAAAGGTAGGAAATCACTATGTAAAAAATTGTGGATTTGATGGTTTTCACATCTTCAACAACAATGGCGAAGCGGCAAATCAATCTGTAAAGCATGTGCATTTTCACATCTTACCACGCAAGAAAGATGATGGTCAAAAGGTGTTTCCAGAACTTGAATGCTGTGGCGCAGATTTGGCAGAAGTTTGCAAAGAGTTGAAACTTGCAGAAGAAAAGGCGCAACCTCATTTTGAAGTGCCTGCTGACACTGTTGTTTTGTATACTGATGGTGCTTGCTCTGGCAATCCGGGTGCAGGTGGCTGGGCTGCAATTTTGACATTTGAAGGCAGAGAAAAAATCTTGTCAGGTGGCGAAGATATCACAACAAACAATCGTATGGAACTTATGGCTGTTATTCAAGGACTTGAGGCAATCAAGGCAGGACAAAAAGTCAAAGTTTTTAGTGACAGTGCGTATGTTGTAAATGCATTCAATCAAGGTTGGATCGCAAATTGGAAACGCAACAACTGGCGTTCTAGCAGCGGTGGCGAAGTGCTCAACAAAGAAATGTGGCAAAGACTTCTTGCTGCAATGCAACCATTGGAAGTAGAATTTGTAAAAGTTAAGGGTCACAGCGACAATGTGTTCAACAATCGTTGTGATGCTTTGGCAAGAGAAGAAATAGCAAAAATTGGAGGCTAAAAGCCTCTTTTTTTGTTTTACAAATGTAAAATCAACACCAACAAAACGGTTGTTATGCATGATAATATGGCGTGTGTAAGTTTTTGAAAGACAAACAACTTTGTTGGCATTTTGACTTTGTTTAGCATTGTGATTGCTTGCAAAATTGTTGAGATGCCACCAAAACTTATCACAAAACTGCAAAGGATTGTTGAAAGGGTTTTATTTTGCAGCGCTGACAAAGAAAGGCAACCTTTTGTGATTTCGATAACCCCTTCAAAAAGACCTTTTACGGGTGGGCAGAAAAGAGAAAGCAAAGGCGAAAAGGTTTCGATTATGATAAAGAAAATAGCAATCAAACAGCCAACTGAAAGGATTGAAAGTGTTGAGTTTGTCACTATGTCAGAAAGTGTAGGCTTGTCTGTTTGAGGTGGCAAAGATGAGGCGAAAGAGGCGCCATTTTTTGTTTTTAAGTTTCGCCAACAGAGGCCATTTGCAAGTGCACCAACAATGTGACTTGCAAACAAAACATATCCTATTTTTGCAGAATGGAACATGCCAATGCCAACAGCACCGATGATAAACATTGGGCCGGAAGTTGAACAAAACGAAGACATTTTGAAGGCATCTTGCTTGGTTATTTTGCCTTGCAAATAAAGGTCGGCAATCATGCGAGAACCCACGGGATAGCCGGACAAAATTGCCATCAAAAAGGTGTAGGCAGAGATTGCAGGGGATTTAAAGAGTTTGGTTGTGACTGTTGAAAAGGGCTGTGTTGCTTTTTCGATGGTGCTGATATTTGACAGGATTTTTGTAAAAAACATAAACGGCAACACGCTTGGCAAAACATTAAATGCCCAAGCACTTATGCCGTTGAGAGATTGGGTGATGTATTTGGCAGGTTGAAAAATCATGCATGCGAGAAAATAGGCAATCAAAAGTGCAAGTGTGCTTTGTGACAAAATGGTGCGAGAGGTTTTGTTTTTTTTCAAAATTATCTCCTTTTTTGTTTGACAATTTGAGGTTTGTTTTTTTATAATTAAAACGAAAGTTTGAAATGGCTTTCTTATTTTGTTTGTTAGATTTTTTGAAAAGTTGATATATTTTATTTTTTTTCTTTTCAAAAAAGAATGGAGATATTATGTTTAAGATTGAAAAGTTGATTGAAAATGCGAAGAAAAAACAAAAAACTATTGTTTTTCCTGAAGTTAGTTTTTCTGACAGAACTGTAGAGGCTGTCAAAATTTTGCAAAAGAAAAAGATTGTCAAAGTGCTTTTGGTGGGAGATGCCAGCGCTTTGAGTTTGAGAGACAAATGTTTTGAAAAGTTTGACATTGTAAATCCGGTTACTTTCCCTGACAGAGACAAGCTTGTGAAAGCGTTGTATGAAAAGAGAAAGGAAAAAGGTTTGACAATGGAACAATCCGACGAGCTTGAAAAAGACCCATATTATTTTGCTACACTTCTTGTTGAGTGTGGTTATGCTGATGGTATGGTTGCAGGTGCAGAAGCATCAACAGCAACAACCGTAAGACCAGCACTTCAAATCATCAAAGCCAAAAACAAAAAAGATCCAGTTTCTTCTTGTTTCTTGATGTATGGCAAAAACAAGTTTTTGAAAAACGAAGCGCTTGTTTTGTCTGATTGCGGCGTTTTGGAAAATCCTGATGCTGACACATTGGCAAGCATTGCATTTCAAAGTGTGAAGAGTGCACAAGCATTTGGGCTTGAGCCTAGAGTTGCTTTCTTGTCTTATTCAAGCAAGGGTAGCGCAAAGAGTGATGCTGTTGACAAAGTTCGCACAGCATACGAAAAGTTTAAGAAAAAAGAAAAAGACATTGTTTGCGATGGCGAATTGCAGTTTGATGCTGCAATGGTGCCAAGTGTGGCAGAAACAAAGGCAAAAGACAGTCCACTTAAGGGAAATGCAAATGTTTTGATTTATCCAGATTTGCAGGCAGGAAACATTTGCTATAAGACTATGCAATATGTTGGGGGATTGAATGCGATTGGTCCAATTTTGCAAGGACTTAAAAAGCCAGTCAACGATCTTTCTCGTGGCTGCAGTGTAAACGACATTGTTGTTGTAAGTGCAATCACAGCACTTCAATGTGAAGATAAAGAAGAAAAGAAAGGAGAATAAAATGAAAATTTTGGTTATCAATGCAGGAAGTAGTTCGCTTAAATATCAACTTCTTGATATGGAAACAGAAAAAGTTGTTGCAAAAGGAAACTGTGAAAGAGTTGGTTTGACAGAACCATTCATCACATACAAAGCAAACGGTCAATCATACAAGTTTGACAACGGTGCAAAAGATCACAAAGATGCTGTTGAAAAAGTTCTCAACATTTTGACAAGCAAAGAATATGGTGTGATTGCAAATCTTGAAGAAATTCAAGCAGTAGGTCATAGAGTTTTGCACGGTGGCGAAATTTACAAAGAATCTGTGCTTATCACAGATGAAGTCCTTGCAAATTTGGAATCTCTTGTTCCACTTGGCCCACTTCATATGCCTGCAAATATTTCAGGTGTTAAGGCTTGCCAATTGGCTATGCCAAAGTTGCCACATGTTGCAATTTTTGACACTGCATTCCATGCTTCTATGCCAGAAAAAGCATTTATGTATGGCATCAAATATGAAGACTATCAACAATACAACATCAGAAAATATGGATTTCACGGTTCAAGCCACAGATATATTACTCTTGAAGCAGCAAAGATCCTTGGCAAACCAGTAGAAGAAACAACAATCATCTCTGCTCATATTGGCAGTGGTTCTAGTATCGCTGCTGTTAAAAACGGAAAGAGTGTTGACACAACAATGGGACTTACACCACTTCAAGGGTTGGTGATGGGTACTCGTTCGGGTGATGTTGATCCAACAGTTGTTCAATATCTTTGCGAAAACAAAGGTTACACAGTTGCTGAAGTTATCAACTATCTCAACAAGCAATGTGGCTTGCTTGGTATTTCTGGTGTAGACAGTGATATTAGAGGGGTTGAAGCAGGCATCGCTGAAGGAAACAAGAGATGTCAACTTGCTTTTGATATGGTTGCATATTCAGCAAGAAAGCATATTGGAAGTTATTTGGCAGTGCTTAATGGTGCAGACGCACTTATCTTTACTGCTGGTCTTGGCGAAAACGACCCTGAAATGAGAGAAGCAATTTGCGAAAATATGGAAAATTTGGGCATTGTGCTTGATAAAGAAAAGAACAAAAACTTCAAGAGAGGTGAAGTACAACTCATCTCTGCAGAAAATTCAAAGATTAAAGTTTATATCGTGCCAACTGATGAAGAATTGATGATGGCTAGAGATACAAAGGCAATCGTTGAAAATCTTAAAAAATAAACAAATTGCAAAAAACACTAAATAAAACTTGACAAAAGCATTTATTTAAGGTAAAATAAGCAAGCATAAATAAGATTTGTTGGAGATAAATTCTCCAGTTTCTTAAATAAACTTAAAAAGGAGAATTAAAATGGCTGTTCCAAAGGGTAAGGTTTCTAAACAAAGAAGAAATACAAGAAATTCTGCAAACTTCACAGTTGCAGCTCCAACACTTGTTGAGTGTCCAAAGTGTCACGAACTTAAAGCTCCACACACTGTTTGCAAAAACTGTGGAACTTATAAAAACAAGACAGTTGTTGAAGATAAAAACAAGAAAAACTAATCTTAAAAAATCTCGACCAAATGGTCGGGATTTTTTTATTGTCAAAATAGGGATTTGTTCGATTTTTTCAAATAAAAATCGGTTTTGGTGCCCATTCTTTTGACATTTTGTTTGCTTATTTGTTATATTTATATTGATTTATTATATAAATGAGGGGATTGCCCCATTTTAGGAGTTTTAATGAAAGTAGTAGTTGATGCTTTTGGTGGAGATAATGCACCACTTGAAATTGTTGAAGGTGCAGTTTTGGCTGTCAAAGAAAACAAAGAGTTGACAGTTGTTTTGACAGGGGACGAAAACAAAATCAAGGCGATTTTGGGAAACAGAACAGAACGCATTGAAGTTGTTCATGCGCCAGATGTTATCACAAATGATGACACACCAACTTTGGCAATCAGACAAAAGAAAGATTCTTCGCTTGTAAAAGCGTTTGACATGCTTAAAATGGAAGAAGATGTGGTAGGCCTTGTTTCGGCAGGAAGCACAGGAGCTATCCTTTCTGGTGCAATTATGAAAATTGGTCGCATTAAGGGCATTTCAAGACCAGCACTCGCACCAATTTTGCCAACAAAACTTGAAAGCAATGTTATGATCATTGACAGTGGTGCAAACATTGACTGCAAGAGCGAAAACTTGTTGCATTTTGCGATTATGGGTTCGGCATATTATTCAATTGCAAATGATGTTGAAGCACCAAGAGTTGCTCTTCTCAACAATGGATCAGAAGAACATAAGGGAAACGAACTTACAAGAGAAACATATCCTCTCATGAAAAACTTGCCAATCAACTTTATCGGCAACACTGAAGCAAGAGCAGTTATGTCAGGTGATGTTGATGTCATTGTTACTGATGGTTTTGCAGGCAATGTTTTGCTTAAAGGTGTTGAAGGCACTGCAGCAGCAATCCTTTCAAACCTTAAATCAAGCATCAAAGAAAGCAAAAAGGCACAAGTAGGGGCTTTGCTTATGAAAGGGGTTTTCAAAAAACTTAAAAACAAACTCGACATCAACCAACATGCAGGTTCGCCATTTTTGGGTTGCAAAAAGTTGATTGTCAAAAACCATGGTTCTTGTGGAAGGGTAAACATCTATGCATCAATCAAATTGCTTGTAAAACTCTATAACAACAAGTTGAATGAAAAGATCGAATCTATGGTTGCTGAAATGACAGAAAAAATGGAGCAGATCGATGGTTGAAAATAAAATAGGACACAAGTTTGAAGACAAAAAGTTGCTCACAAGGGCACTTACACATTCTTCAAAATCAAAAGACAATTATCAAAGATTGGAGTTTTTGGGGGACTCAATCCTCAACTTTTTGGTAGGGGAATATCTTTTCAAAAACTGCGACAAACAAGAAGGCGAACTCACCGTTTTGAGATCTCGTTTGGTTTCGGAAGACCATTTGTCAGAATGTTTTGACGAAATGGGCTTGGGCGAAGATGTCATCGTTGGAAAAAGTCTTGCCGGGGAAATCACAACTGCAATCAAGGGTGACATTGTTGAATCGTTGATTGCTGCGATTTACCTTGACAGTGATTTGCAAAAGGCGAGAGAATTTGTTATTTCAAAATTGCATATCGAAAATTTTGAAGACACAAAAAACGAAAACTACAAATCTCAGTTGCAAGAACTTATTCAAGCAAACTTTAAGTGTTCGATAAAATACGAAACAGTTAAGGTTGACGACTATTTTGAAGCAAAGTTTTATATGGACGAAGATTACATCGCAACAGGTTATGGCAAAGACAAAACAAAAGCAGAACAAAATTGTGCCTATGTTGCGTTGACAAAATTGTTTGTTGAAGAAGAATAAAAGTTATATAAACATAACAACTGTTGTGTTATAAGGTGGTATTATGTATTTTAAAAGAATCGAAATGATTGGTTTTAAATCGTTTGCAGATCGCACTGTTATCGAATTTAATGGTGGATTTACTGCGATTGTAGGCCCAAATGGTTGCGGAAAGAGCAATGTTTCTGATGCTATCCGTTGGGTGCTTGGCGAACAATCTGCCAAGTCACTCCGTGGTGACAACATGCAAGATGTTATCTTTAAGGGGACTGAAAAGAGAAAGAGTTTGTCTTATTGTGAAGTAACTCTTACTTTTGACAACTCTGACAGATTTTTCAACATTGCTTATGACGAACTTTCTATCACAAGAAAACTTTATCGTTCGGGCGAAAGTGAATATTTGATCAACAAAAACACTTGTCGTTTGAAAGATATTACTGACCTTTTGTTTGACAGTGGTATCGGCAAAAATGGTTATTCTGTTATTGGACAAGGCAAGGTAAGCCAAATTGTTGACCAAAAACCTGAAGAAAGAAGAACTATGTTTGAAGAAGCTGCTGGGGTGGCAAAATTTAAGTCAAGAAAGGACGAGGCAGAAAGAAAGCTTGAAAGAACAAGAGATAATCTTGTGCGTATTGAAGACATTTGCACCGAAATTGAAAGACAAATGGGTCCGCTTAAAAAGCAAGCAGAAGATGCGAAAAAATATTTGGAATACAAGGGTCAACTCAAAGATTTGGAAGTTAATGCCTATGTTTATCAATATGAAAACGCAAATGATGTAAAAGATCAAATCAAGCAAAAAATGCAAGCAATCGAAGAAGAATTGTTTGCAAGACAAACTGACTACGAAAACATCACCAAAGAATATGCTGAACAAATGGATTTGCTTGTTGAATATGACAAAAAGATTTCTTCTTTGAATGACGAACTCTTGAAACTTACTGTCGAACTTGAAAAACAAGAAGGCGAGACAAAAGTTGCAAGAGAAAGAGTAAATTATACATACAGAGAAAACGATCGTATCAATCTTGACATCACAAACGCAACAACAATGATTGAAGTTTGTGACGAACAACAAGCAGAAAAGAGTGCAGAAAAGAAAGATCTTGAAGAAAGATTGCAAGTGCTTAATGACACTTATGAAGCACTTTCAAATCACCATTTGAAGATTGTTGATGAAATGTCGTTGAGCGAAACTGAAACAGGCGAATCTCAACAAAAGATTATCGAAACATTGGGCTCTCTTTCAGATGTAAAGAGCAATGTTTCTCGTTTGGAAACTGAAAGAAGTTTGCTTATTCAAAACAAGGGTGTTTTGGAAAAGAATATGCAAGATGCCGAAGTGAAAATTGCCGAACTTCAAAAGGCTTATGACGAATTTAAGGCATCAATTGACAAAACAAATCAAGAATATCAAGCTGTAAAGGCAGAAAATGAAGAACTTGCCGGCAGAATCTTTGTAAACTCAAAAGATATTGAGCAGTTTGAAACTGAAAAAGCAAACATAACAACACAAGTCAAAGTTTTTGAAAATAGAAAGAAACTTTTGACAGAAATGCAAGCCGAATATGAAGGTTATGCTCACAGTGTAAGAAAGATTTTGAAGGAAAGCGAAAGAAATTCTTCTTTCAAAAGCAAAATGGTGGGCGTTTTGGCATCACTTATCAAAGTGCCTGTTCAATATGAAACAGCCATCGAAATCGCA
Source organism: Clostridia bacterium (assembly GCA_017452445.1). Lineage (GTDB taxonomy): Bacteria > Bacillota > Clostridia > Christensenellales > UBA1242 > Caccovivens. The sequence goes on along the minus strand of JAFTMH010000004.1, from coordinate 164,855 downwards.
CTTGGAAACGCTGTGCAAAACATTGTAACTTTCAATGAAGATGGTGCAAAGGATTTGATTTCTTATTTGAAAGAAAACAAATTTGGTCGTGCAACATTCCTTCCAATCAGCAGCATGAGAAGAAGAGATATGGACGAAAGACTGATTTCTGGAAAGAAAGGGGTTTTTGGTGTCGCAAGCAAACTTATTTCTTATGACAAGAAGATTGACAATGTCATCAGCAATTTGCTTGGTGGCACAGTGATTGTTGACACTTTGGACACTGCTGCTGCACTTGCAAAAGACAATGGTTTTTCATTTAAGATTGTTACACTTGAAGGCGATGTTGTAAGCACACAAGGTTCGCTCACAGGTGGAAGCAAAAAGTCAGAAGTTGCAAATCTTATTTCTCGTGAAAGAGAAATCGAATCTTTGACAACTGAAATTGACAACTTGTATCAAAAAGAATATGAAATCAGAAACAAGGTCGAACTTCTTAAACTTGATCTCAATGCTTCTAAAGCAGAAGAAAAGAGAGTTTCTGCTCTTAAAGGCGAACTTGAAGTCAAGTTGGCAAAAGAACAAGAAAAACTCGATTCTTTGGCAAGAAGTTTGCAAGAAGTCAAAGACGAACAAGAAGTTTACAAAATGGAAAAAACTTCTGTTTCAAACAAGTTGGCTTTGATTGACAAAGAATTGTCACAAACAAACCTTATGCAAAGTGCTTTGAGTGGCAATAAAGAAGATGCAGACCTTTTGATTAAGCAAAAACAAGAAAGATACAATCAAATCAGAAAAGAAAGAGATGACATTGTGGCAAACATGACAACCGTCAAAGTTGACATTGCCTCTTGTGAAGCAAAAATCAAAGCTCTTGCTGACGAACTTGACAGAATTTTGCTTGAAAAAGACAAGCAAGTTTCAAACATTGAAAACTTGAAAGCTCATTTGGCAGAAAATGAAAAGTTTATTGCAAATGCAGAAGAGATGATCAGAATTCAAATCGAAAATGCCAAACCTTCTGAAGCAAAAGATAGATTGCAAGCAATCAGAAAAGAAAGAGAAAATCTTGAAAACAGCAAGATTGCGATTTCTGCAAACCTCAAAAAGCTTGACGATGACAAGACAGAAACCATGGAAGAAATCGCCAGAGTTAATGACAAAAAATATCGTGAAGAAAGCAATCTTGCAAAGGTTGACACTGAGCTTGAAGCAATGCAAGAGAGAATTTATGAAGAATATAGCTTGACTTACAACGGCTGTCTTGAATTTAGAAGACCAGACTTTGAAATCAAAGAAGCTCTTATTGCAATTGGCAGATTGAAAAAAGATATTTCTGCGTTGGGTTATGTCAATGTTCATGCTATCGAAGATGTGGCAACACTTTTGGATAGATACAACGACATGACAACTCAATCAGAAGATTTGAGAAAGGCAGAAGATGATTTGGTTAAGATTATCAAAGATTTGTCAAACGAAATGTTGACCAAATTTAATGCCGAGTTCAACAAAATCAACGACAGCTTTAAAGTTGTGTTTAGAGAATTGTTTGGTGGTGGCGATGCAAAACTCGAACTCACCGAAGCAGAAGATCCACTCAATGCTGGTGTTGAAATTATGGTTCAACTTCCTGGAAAGGGCAAAAACAAGATGTCACTTCTTTCAGGTGGTGAAAAAACAATGACAGCAATCGCTTTGTTGTTTGCGATTTTGAGATTGAAGCCACTTCCATTCTCGCTTTTGGACGAAATTGAAGCTGCTTTGGACGATGCAAACATCGAAAGATTTGCTATGTATTTGAAACGCTTGGCTCAAACAACACAGTTTATTGTCATCACTCACAGAAAACCTACAATGGAACTTTCTGACAGTTTGTATGGCGTAACTATGGAAGAAAAGGGTGTTTCTAAAATTGTTTCTGTTAAACTTGCTGATGCAATCAAACAAGTTGAAGCAGAATAATATTGGGAGATTATAATGGGATTGTTCAAAAAAATAGGCAATGCACTTAAAAAGACAAAAGATGCTTTTGTAAGAAAGATTGATCAACTTCTTTCTCATGGTGAAATTTGTGACGAACTTTTTGATGATTTGGAAGATGTTTTGATTTCGTGCGATATTGGTGTAAAATCATCACTCGAAATTGTAGATCAACTTCGTGATGAAGTGCATGACAGAAAAATAAGAAAAGCAGAAGAAGTAAAAGGTCTTTTGAAAGAGATTATTGCCTCTTATTTTGAAGATGCACCACAAATTGAAATTCAATATCCTGCAATCATCACAATCATTGGGGTTAATGGGGTTGGCAAGACGACAACAATTGGCAAACTTGCAAACTATTTCAAATCTCAAAACAAAAGCGTGACTTTGGTTGCAGGTGACACATTTAGAGCTGCCGCATCATCGCAACTCAACGAATGGGCAACTCGCACCAAAACAAGGATAATCAAGCATGCCGAAGGGGCAGATGCTGGTGCTGTTGTTTTTGATGGAATTGCAAGTGCAAAAGCAAACAAAACAGATGTTTTGCTTGTTGACACTGCAGGCAGGTTGCACACAAAAACAAACTTGATGGCCGAACTTCAAAAGATTGAAAAAATTGAGGATAGAGAATATCCAGAAGCAAACAAGTATAACTTTATTGTGCTTGATGCAACAACAGGACAAAATGCTTTGTCGCAAATAGCAGCTTTTGACGGTTATGCAAAAATTGATGGCATCATTTTGACAAAACTTGATGGCACTGCAAAGGGTGGCGTGATTATTGCAATTGAAAAGGAATACAGAAAACCAGTTGTGTTTGTTGGCACAGGTGAGGGCGTTGATGATATTGCGCCATTTGATGCTAAAGAATTTGTTGACGAATTGTATTGATTTCTGTTTGAATAATGGAGAAGATTTATGAAAAACAAACTTGAAAACAAGATTGCTGTCATTTCGGGCGGTGACAGTGGAATTGGTCTTGCAATCTCTAAGAGATTGAAGGCAGAAAATGTAAAAATTTTCAACATCTCAAAAGGTGGTGAGGCGCTTGATTTGTTTGAAAAGAGTTTTGCCTGCGACATTTCAGATGATGAAAAGGTAAAAACTGTTGTTGACGAAATCTTGGCTGAAGTTGGCAATATTGACCTTTTGTTTTGCAACGCAGGTTTTGGGATTGCAGGAAAGGTTGAAAATGCTTCGATTGAAAGCATTGACAAAATTATGAATGTAAATCTTCTTGCTCATATGAAAATGACAAGATTGTTTTTAAACAACATCAACGAAAAAGGAAAGATTATCTTTACTGGATCGCTTGCTTCAATCATTCCGTTGCCATATCAAGCTTGCTACAGTGCAAGCAAGGCTGGCATCGAAAGCTTTTCAAGAGCGCTCAACAGCGAACTTAAATCAAAGAAAATCACAACAACAACAATTATGCCGGGCGACATCAACACAAATTTTACTGCAGAAAGAGTTAAAGAAACTGGATCTAGCAAAGATGAAAATCGTGGCATAATGAAAATGGAAAAAGCAGAAAAGAATGGGAAAAATCCAGATTTTGTTGCAAAAAGAGTTTTGAAGATTGCAAAAAAGAAAAATCCACCACTTCGCAGTTCGATTGGTGGGTCAAGCAAATTTTTGGCTGGTCTTGTGAAGATTGTGCCAATAAGACTTCTCAACTTTTTGGTGAAAAACATTTATACATAAAAAAACTAGGCGATTGCCTAGTTTTTTGTTTTGTTAAATTTATTTATTTTTTGTCAAGTCGCCATCGAAAGAAACTTGTTGGAAGAAACGAGTGCTTTCGCCAGCTTTCTTTTTTGCGTCCCATGCATCTGCAAATGTTGAAAGTTCTTCATAAGACAATCTTTGTGCGGCAACAACCTTTGTTTCTGGCATGTTTGTTGCAACTGTTGTGTGTGTGCCGTTTGCTTCAGCTCTAACCAACTTTACCAAAGCGGCAACCAAAAGTCTGTCTGTTTCTGATTTTGCAGCTCTGCCTTCGTGCTTGATGTATGCTTCGATTTCTCTTTTTGCACACAATACATATGTGCTGCCAACAGGATTTTTGTCGAGATTGATTTTTGGAGTTCTAAGAACATAGTGGGCATCGTCTGCAGGGACAACTTCTACATTGAATGTCATGCCTCTAAGGATTTGTTCTGCCAAGTCGTGGCAATCAGCATAAAACTTTTGTGTTTTTGGGGAAGATGTGCTCAAGATTGCCTTTTTTCTTTTGTAATAATCTGATTGTTTGAAAGTTACAAGTTTCATTTCTTCGTTCTCCTTTTAATTTTATATACAGCCAGTAAACCACACTTTTTTCATTTTGTCAATATCAGTTTTGTAAATTTTTTGTCAAAATCTGACAAATTTCAACATATACAATTTTATGGGGAGAGATTGTGTATGGTTTTTGAAAGTTTTTCGTATTTTTTGAGCAGGATTGCTTTGTTTGCAAACTATATGAGCACTGCACAGGGGTTTCCAAAGCCGTTGACTGAGGAAGAAGAACGAGATTTGTTTGAGCGTATGAAGCATGGCGACGAAAAAGCAAGAGAAAAACTTATTAGTCACAATTTGAGGCTAGTCGCTCACATTGTCAAAAAATACACCAATTCGCTTGAAGCAGATGATTTGTTGTCGGTCGGCACAATAGGTCTTATCAAGGCGATTGACTCGTTTGATTACAACAAGAAGGTCAAATTGTCGACTTATGCTGCCCGTTGTGTCAGCAATGAGATTTTGATGCTGATCAGGGCAAACAAGAAGCACAAAAATGTTGTGTCGTTAAGCAGTTTGACCAGCAATAATGATGAAGACAAGGATTTAGAATTGCAAGATGTTTTGGCATCAGATGATGATGAGATTTTTGAGCAGGTCGAAAAAAATATGATGATGCAAAAAATAAAAAGAGTGATTGCAACTAAACTTACAGAAAGAGAACAGAATGTTGTCAAATTGCGATATGGGATTGATTGTGCAAGGGCATTTACACAAAAAGAGGTGGCAGAACAACTTGGAATTTCGAGAAGTTATATTTCGCGAATTGAAAACAAAACCCTTGCTGCAATAAGAGAAGAACTCTCGCCAGAAGAGAGTCGGCAAAAAGAATTGTAAAAATTTTTTAAAAAGGTGCTTGATTTTGCTTGACAGACTTTTTGTCAAAATCTTAATATAAATATATATAAATCAATAACTTTTTGCTGTTTTATTGAAAATTTTGGGGAGGTGGAACCGTGGTTAAGCAAGAATTTTATGAAATTGTTGAAAAACTGATTGTTCCACTTTTTACAGGGTCTTATCTTGCAGGTGAAACAGAATCATCTTCAAGAGACTTGGAAGTTGCTTTGGGAAAAAGCAACTCTATTTTGTTGAAACCAACAAAATTGGACGATTATCGTCTTATTTTGAAGAGAGGTCAAGCGTTTAAGTCGTTTGAAGTAAACTTGATCCGTGCGATCATCAGCGAAATCAACAACATTTCTTCTCTCGAACTTCAGGACAAACTTTATATTTCAAAGTTGCAATCAATGGCAATTGAAAAAGCGCTTATCGAAAGCATTACCGAAAGTGGTTCTGAAACGATTATGGGCATCATCAACGGCCTTGAAAAGTGGTCTAGCAGAACTTATGAAGGAGCAACTGTTGCTCTTGGAATTATGGTAAATTTGGGCGCTCATGCTGACGAAAACAGCAAAGTGCATTATACTGAAATTTTGAACAGTGACTTTTTTGCGTTGTTTACCGATGGTATTTCTTCTTTTGTCGAATTTGACAGAGATGGTTTGATGCTTGGTTATCTCAACCTTAAAAACCCTAAGGCTGTTGCGACAATTTCGCCACATATTTATGACAGAGTGGCAAGAGTTTGCAACGACAAGAGAGTTGGCATTTTGTTGACTGAAAATGGCGATATTTTGATTTTCTATGCAAGACAGCTCATTTTTGCAAAGAGAAACGGAAATTGGTGTGTTTATTCGCACGAAGAAGTTATCAGACTTTTGCAAAACAATGTGTCTTACACTGCAAAACAAATTAGAAGATCAATCTACAACACAGCTCTTGACTGCTCTTTTGCATACAAAGGTGCCTGCATTGCTTACATCAACAAAGACAAGGCGATAGATGTGTTGCAACATATTGATGCTGCCGACATTGTGTCGGAAGAACATTTCAACATCAAAAAACAGTTGGAAATTGACGAAGCTGGCAAACTTTATAATTTGGGCAGTGCAAACAAGATTATTGAAAGATTTAGTGTTGATTATGAAGAATTTTTGACAAAAAACAAATGCACAAAAACTATGGCAATAAGAAAGATTATTGCTGGAAAGAAGTTGTTTGAACTTGATAGAAAGCTTGTTGAAGAGATGACTTCTGTCGATGGTGCTACAATCGTTGACTTTGATGGAACAATCATTGCTGTTGGGGCTATCATCAAAATTGAAGCAGGAAGCCGTGGGGGTGGTCGTTTGGCTGCTGCGACAACTATGGCAAAATATGGAGTTGCAATCAAAGTTTCGCAAGATGGAATTATGCAAGGTTTGAGCGTTGACAAACAAAACAAGGTTAAACAACTTTTCCTTTTCTAAAAATTGTGAAATGCAAATGAAAGTGTCCGTTTGGGCACTTTTTTGTTACAATATGTGCGAAATTGGGCAAAAATTTGACTTTTGGGTTAGTTTTTGATATACTATTTATGTCAGTTGTGCAGATGGTCGCTGTGCATTTGTGATGAATGCAGAGAGGAAAGTCCGAGCATCAAAAGAACAGGGTGCTAGTTAACGGCTAGTGGAGGCGACTCTAAGGATAGTGCAACAGAAATAGACTGCCCGAAAGGGTGATGGTGGAAAGGTAGGGTAAGAGCCTACCGGACGGTTGGTGACAATCGTTGCTCTGTAAACCCCACTCGATGCAAGATTAAGTTTGAGCAAATGTGTGTTCTTTCTCGCTCAACAAAAGTATCGCTTGAACTTGTTGGCGACAGCAAGTCTGGATAGATGACCATCAAATACAGAACTCGGCTTACAACACAACTGACAAAACCACGCAAGTGGTTTTTTTGTTGTCTAACATTCTGCTTTTTGGCAATAGTTGACTTATGAAAAGCAGAGAATATATCAAAAATGCCAAAAATATGATAATAAACAGGGCAAAATTTCATGCTCCTATTGTTTTTGATGCAAATGTCGACAAGGCAATTTTGCTTCAAAATGAATTAGATTTTCGCCTGCCCGTCTTTAAATTTGAAAAGGAAATGACAAGCAAACTTTTAAAAGCATTTGAGTTGGCAAAAAGAGAAATAGATTTCAATTTGATTGTCGAAAAAAGTGGGGTTGGCAAGAGTGTTTTGAAGAGGTTGCAAAAGCTTGATGATGTTGTGGTTTATGATAAAAAGTTTTGCAGTTGCGCCTTTTTGCAATGCATCAACAAACTAAACATAAACTATTCGTCTTCAAGCAACTACGATTTGTCATTTAAGGATAAATTTGTCAAAATAGATGGTCAAGAATTGAATTTTAAGTTTTTTGAGTTTGCGCTGAAATCGCATATTGAAAAAGAAAAGTTTGTTTGTGATTGCACTGAATTTTTGTTGAATGGAAACAATGTTTTGTGTTCGGTTTTGGCAAAAGAGAGTTGTGAGATTGATTTTGAAATTAATTTTCCATTAAAGAAGGGGTATTATTATTTCAAACGCAATCGCAACAACATAAAAATTGAAAACTTGATCACAAAAGAGAGCAGAGTGGTCAATTATTTTTGCAAGAATGCAAAGTTTTGCTTTTCAAATGTTTCAGGTCTTGAAAATTCGGTTTATGCGTGTGTCAATCTCAAGACAAAATTAAGGTTGCAAAAGGGTGAGAAAAGACAGCTGTTTTTCAATTTTGGTGAAGTGGTTTTGCCCAGGTTGGCACAAGCAGAGTGTGAAAAGTTGGCAGAAATTTCAAAGCAAGAATGTCAAAAAATTTTTGATATCAAAGTTAAGACAAAAAATCCAAAATTTGATTTGTATTTCAATTTTGTTTTGCCAAAACAGATTTGGATTGATTGGTGCAATGGCAAAACCGATTTGAAAAAACATGACAAATATCAAACCTTGAAAAGGTTGTTTGTGAAAGGCGATATGCAAAAAAGTTTTCAAAATTTTGACAAGATTGGGTTGCGAGAGATTGCTGTTTTTAATGGCAAGAGTTATAAAAACATAACTATAATTGAGGGTAATGTAAAGTTTTTAAGGGTTGGTAAAACAACTTTCTTCAACTCAAACACACTTTCACAAATTGCGCTGCAAAGCAAAGAAAATGTTTGTTTGTGTTTTGGATAAAAAAACAATTTTGAATTTGGAAAAATAACTAAAAATTTTTAATTAAATTGTTTGCTGAGAAAGAGATGTTTTTGTTATAATTGAAATGTAATATGGAAAATGTGCAAAGGATTCCACTTGCTGAAAGAATGAGGGCGACAAATTTTGAAGAATTTGTTGGTCAAGAGCATATTGTTGGAAAAAACAAACTTTTATATCGTGCGATTTCTACCGGCTCGGTTGGTAGTTGTATTTTTTATGGTCCACCAGGCACAGGCAAGACAACCCTTGCAAACATTATCGCAAAAATGCTTAATGCAAACATCGAAAAATTGAATGCAGTTTCAAGTGGTGTTGCTGATGCAAAAGCGATCATCGAAAGAGCTCGCACTCAAAAACAAATGTTTGGACAAGACACATATTTGTTGCTTGACGAATGTCATCGTTGGAATAAAGCACAAAGTGACTGTGTTTTGCAAGCGATTGAAGAAGGAAGCATTTATTTTATTGGTTCGACAACTGAAAATCCATACACAAGTATGACAAGGGCGATTGTTTCTCGTTGCAGTGTGTTTGAGTTTAAAAAAGTTTCGCAAAAAGATGTTGAAAAGGTGCTCAATCGTGCCATTGTTGACGCAGACAAGGGGCTTGGAAACTTTAAAACTAAAGTTGACGAAGATGCAATCAAATATCTTGCCTTTTCTTGCAATGGCGATGTGAGAAACGCGCTCAACAGTTTGGAATTGGCTGTGCTTTCTACAAAGCCATCAAAAGATAAATTTATACATATAGACAAACAGGTTATGGCAGAGTGTCTAAACAAAAGACCAATGTCTATTGATGAGAGCATGTATTATGATTATCTGTCTGCGTTCTGCAAAAGTTTGAGAGGATCTGATTCAGATGCGGCGCTTTATTATTCGCAAAGATTGCTTAAAGCAGGGATTGACCCAGTGATTATTGCAAGAAGAATGATTGCTCACGCAAGTGAAGATATCGGCATGGCTGACAGCAACGCATTGCTTTTGGCAATCAGTGCTTTGATTGCATGCAAAGAAATTGGCCCACCAGAATGTTATTTAAGTTTGTCGCATGCAATAATTTATTTGTGTGAAGCAGAAAAATCAAACAGTGTTTATTTGGCAATGTCAAGAGCTGCTGCTGATGCAGAAAATGAAAGAGAAGATCATGTGCCAAACCACTTGAAAAATCACCCAAGCACCAACCGAGATGGTCATGGCAAATACAAATATCCTCACGAATTTGGGGGTTATTGCAAGCAACAATATATGCCTGATCAGTTGAAAGACAGGATTTATTATGTGCCAAGCGAAAATGGTCGAGAAAAAAATATGATACGAAAGAAGTTTTCTAAAAACGGATTTGTAGAAAAGAAAACTGACAAAAAAGATTAGGAGAATTTTATGTTTGGAAAAAGAGCCGACGGAAGAGTCGTTAAAAATATGCTCATTATTGACAGAGCAGCACCATATTTTATGCCACAAAGAATTGATGCAGTAAACTTGTTTGCACAAGATTGGAACATTGGTGCAGCAGAACAATTTATTATTGATACAAAAAAGGCGACAGGGGTGCATTACAGTTTGACTGAAATTGTGCTTGCAGCCGCTGTGAGAATGTTGTATGAAAGACCAAAAACAAACCGTTTTATCAACAACTGCAAGGTTTATCAAAGAAACAGAATCACAATCTCTATGTCGGTTAAAAAAGCACTTACAGACACAGCAGAAGAAATGACACTTAAGATGTATTTTACTGGAAGAGAAAGTTTGCCAGAAGTTAAGAAGATTTTTGAAAACGAAGTGGCTCTCAACTTGAAGGCTGCAGATGAAACACACCAAACAACAAAAACTGCAGGTGCTTTGAGTAAATTGCCTGGTTGGATGTTTAAGTTTGCTATGTGGTTGTTTAGATTTATGGACAAACACGATATGTTGCCAGGAAAGTTGATTCATATCAGCCCATTCCATACAAGCATGTATGTTACTGACCTTAGAAGCATCAAACTTGACAAGATTTATCATCATCTTTACAATTTTGGAAACACATCAATCTTCACTTCTATTGGCAAGGCAAATTATGTGCCTGTTGCAAACAGAGATGGCGAAATCACAATGCAAAAACAAATCAAACTTGGATTCAGTGTTGATGATCGTATTTGTGATGGGCTTTATTATGGAAACAGTGTAAGACATCACTTTATGAAATATATCAACAATCCAGAACTTTTGATGCAACCATTGCCAGAACCAGAACTTTCAGGAAAAGAGTTGAAAAGAAAGCAAAAAGCAGACAAAAAACTCGCAAAGAGATTGGCAAAGAAAGAAAAAAGAGATGCCAAGAGACTTGCAGAATCAGAAGAAAAATAAAAACTAAGGACACGAAGGTGTCCTTTTTTTGTTTGTTTATGTGTGTCTTTTTGATGTTGAAATGATATTGATAAAAGTGATTTTTGTAAAATATTGTGAAAAATGACCAAAATTTTGACATAAAAAATTGCTTTTAAAAAAGTTTGTTTTTATAATCGTGCTTGAAATCAATTTGATGGGGGCAATATTTATGGACAATCAAATTTTATGGACAAAAACAATCCTTTCGGTTTATAGATATTTGGAGAGAGTGTGCAATGCGATTGACAGGATATGCATGCAAAGTGCTTTGGCAAGTGGAAACATTTTGGGATCAAACTTCCACAACAATAATGCACTCGCAATTTCGCAAAAATTGATTGATTTGTCAGAGAGAAAGGTAAGTCTTATCAACCTTAAAATTTTGACAGAAGAAATTTTGAAAAAATTGGACGAAAAAGATGCTAAAATGCTGATTTTAGTTTATTGTGATGGGATAAAAAGAAGAGAGATTGCCGACAAGTGCAACATAAGTTTGCGCACTGTGTTTAGAAGGATTGAAAGCGCCGAGCAGAGTTTTGCAAAGAAGCTTGTTTGCAAAGGTTACAATGCTTTTACACTTGCAAAGATGCTTAAAGACGAGGCATGGATAAAAAGTGTTTACGACAGATATTGCCAAAAGGGGACGGAAGAATTTTCGCTTTCAAGCATCTTTTTAGAAAAAGCAGCATCAATGTGATTATAGGTCATGCTCATCAAATTCGTAATAGTCCGAATGGCGTGATTTGCGTTGCAAAACCTTTGATCTTTTGCGTTTGTGAGAGGAGTTAAGGCGTGAAGGTTTGATTAAAAAATACAAAATCATTGCACTTGGCACACTTATGGCAACGACAAGCATAATTTTTGTTTTGGTTGACAGTGAAGAATAGTTGTTTGATTGATTTTGAGAGAGATTTGCCTCTTCAACACGGGTAAATGTTTCGTAGTTTGTTGCAATTGGCGAAAGTTGATCGACCACACCAGAGTAAATATAACCAAAAACCTCGTGCCCATTTTCATAAAGCGAACAATAATACCAAACATTGTTTACGCTTGAAAGTGCTTGGCCTGTCCGTTTGCCGTAATAGGTCAAAGATTGATTTGGGTTGACATTGGTTTTGATTGAACTGGTTTGGTTGGGTGCTTCATATAGCGAAAAATTTACAAAAACTTTGAAAGTTGAAGTAGCATAAGGATTTTGCGGGTTTCCGTTCATAAGGGAAACCTGCTCTTTTTTTACATAGCCGGTTTGGTTTTTGTAAGTTGCTTGCCAAAAGTCATTTGCATCAGCATTTATGCAAACAAAATAAGATTTTGGGATTTCAAAAACTTCGGAGTTTGAAAGTGGGGCAGAATAGAAATAAACTTCGCCACTTTCAATCTTGGCATAAAAAGAGTTTTTTGCATTTGCAAAATGTGTTGTATGAGGGCACAAACACGAAATTAAAGTTAAAATCAAAACAAATTTTTTCATACAAAAAGTTTACACGCAAACAATCCTGCTTTGATAAAAGATTTTTGTCTGTTTATGGTCGATTTGGGTTGTTTTTGTATTATGGAGAAGGCAAATGGAAATTGTAAGGGATATTTTGAAGGTTGAAAAGGAAATCGAAAACAGATACAATCAAAACATGTTGAATTTTTACAACAAAAAAGGCAAAGTTCACAAAAAGCAGGTTGCTTTTCACAAGTGCAAAAAGCGAAATCGTTGGGTGTTTGGCGGAAATCGTTCGGGCAAAACAGAATGTGGGGCAGTTGAAACGGTGTATCTGGCTTGTGGAGTGCACCCTTACAAGAAAAACAAACCAACAGAAGGTTGGGTGGTCAGTTTGTCTAGACAGGTGCAAAGAGATGTTGCACAACGAAAGATATTGCATTATTTGCCTCAATCTTACATTGAAAAGATTGTTATGGTGAGTGGTGGACAGGAGAGTGCCGAAAATGGAATTATTGATTTTATTTTGGTCAAATCAGATGCAGGTGGACTGAGTCGAATAGGATTTAAAAGTTGCGACCAAGGCAGAGACAAGTTTCAAGGAGCTTCGCTTGATTATGTTTGGTTTGACGAAGAACCGCCTTTTGACATTTACAACGAGTGCAAAATGAGAGTTTTGGACAGGTGTGGCGAAATTTTTGGCACTATGACACCACTCAAAGGTTTGACTTGGGTTTACAACACTATTTATCTAAATGACAAAAATGATAAAGATGTTTGGTATGAAACAATGGAGTGGGCAGACAATCCGTTTTTATCCAAAAAAGAAATTGCAAAAATGACACAAAGTTTGTCTGCTGATGAGTTGGAAAGCAGGCGTTATGGCAAGTTTATGCAAAATGGTGGCATGGTTTATACCGAATTTGATGAAAATGAAAATGTGATTGATCCGTTTGTTGTGCCCAAAGAATGGCAAGATTGCATTTCGATTGACCCTGGGCTTCACAACCCACTGTCTGCTCATTTTTATGCAGTTGATTTTGACGGAAATGTTTATGTCGTGGCAGAGCATTATCAAGCGCAACAGACAGTGCAATATCATGCAAGCAAAATCAAAGAGATTGCATCTGGTTTGGGTTGGAAGACGGACAATCGTGGGCAGTTGAGGGCGATTATTGACTCTGCAGCATCGCAAAGGACTTTGGCAAGTGAGAAAAATGTTGTAGAATTGTTTTATGAAAATGGAATCGTTGCAGATTGCAATGTAAACAAGGATTTGTTTTCGGGAATATCAGTGGTAAAATCTTATCTAAAATCGGCAGATGGGCGAAGAAGATTGTTTATTTTTAAAAATTGTGTCAATTTAATTAGAGAAATCAAATCTTATTGGTGGGGGAGTGGTGAAAATCCAATAAAAAAAGATGATCATGCACTTGACGAACTGCGATATTATCTGATGAAAAGACCTCTCAATAAAGAAAAAAATAAAAAAAATGAAATTCAAATTGACAAGGAAAAAATGATAAAAAAATTAAAAAATAATTATCATTTTTATTAATTAATTAATAATTTTGATATTTTTTCAATATTTTTTTGATAATTTGTTAATATATTTGGAAAATTAAATATAAATATGTTAAATTATTTGTATGAAGAAAAGTATGAAGAAATTTTTTAGTTATGCTTTAGTTTTGATTGCTTTTTCAATCACCGCAATTTTGGGTGGTTTTGTTTTTAATGTTGCACCTTCAGCAAAGGCCGAAGAGGCTGCTCCAACAGTGTGGACACTTTCAACTGCAGAAGATGTCAACAACTATATTTACAACTATGACGCTTCACACACAACAGACAATATTGTGCTTGGCGGAAATATCGATATGGTTGATCAAACATTGGACGGCGTTATCGGTACAGCAGAACATCCTTTTGCTGGCTCGTTTGATGGAAAGGGTTATGCCATTTCAAACTTTAAAATTGGATCAGGTGCAGAAGCATCTGATGCAAAATATTTTGGTCTTTTTGGTGTGACAAGAGGCGCAACAATTGCAAACCTTGCAATCACAGGAAAAGTGGTTTACACAATCAACAATTGTTTGAATGCTTATGTAGGTGGGGTTGTTGCTCATGCAAGCGACACAACGATTAAAAATCTTCAAATTACACCATCACAAATTTCTTTTACATCAAACTATGATTGCAACTTGAAGTTTGGTTTGGTGGCAGGTTTGTTTGTTAGTGGAAACGCAAACTATGTGATTTGTAGAACTGCAAATATGAGCGCAATTGCCTTGTCAGGCGACAACAACAATATTTATGAAATCGGCGGAATGTTTGGCACTTTTGACAACTCTTCTGCAAGATTTTTGGTTTGCTCTGCACCAATCAATGTTTCTGCAGCAAACACATTTGTAGGCAAAATCAACTGTGGTGGATTTGCTGGCACAATCACACAAGGTGGAAGTGAAGTTGTCAATGTTGCAATGCAAAACACAATGACAACAGCAAACAACTCTATGTCAACAGCCAACTTTGGACAAATTGCAGGAGCGATTTCAAACCCAGCACCTTCAGCAGGAGCAATTGCATACATACACTACAAAGATTCTGCATCATTGACTTCAAGATTTGGGACTATGGGCAGTTATCAATACAATGATCAAGCAGCATATGACCATATTGCGCCAAGCACATACGAACTCAACAACTTGACAACCGAAACAGGCAAAACCGTGCCAACATACTTTTCAAATCAAGTTTGGCATTCTCGTTATGGGGCGTGGGACTTTGCTGAAACATGGTATTCAAGTGCTTCAATGATCAATCTTCAAAGTTTTTATGGAAGTTTTCCTGTTGCATTTTCAAGTGCATTTTTGGAATCTGCCGTTTTGAAATCTGAAACAACACTCGAGTCGGCATATCGTTATGGTGACAGAGTGACAATGGAATTTGAATTTAAAGATGTTGTTGATGGTGAGTTTTCAATCAACATGTCACACTTCTATACACTCGACAAAATCACAAGAAATGGTGTAGATGTTGCGACAATCAACACAATTGTGTCAGGAGAAGATGTTTCTTATTCAGTGACAGGATCTACAAACTATGCAATTGCCACAACAGAAGCAGGCTTTGCTGTGACTGTAAAAAATGTAAACCTTGCGACATCAGGCGAATACAACATCACAACAAGAGAAAAAGAATTTAAGATTGTTGCAAAAACAAAGTTGTATGACGAAACTGACAAACTTATTGAAAATGCAGAGCCAGGATATGTTTATTATTATGGCACAAATGCAACAACAACAGGATTGTCTATTTCAAGTGTTAAGTATGGTTATGTTCAAAGAATTGAAACAAAAATCAACCCAGCACATCCTGCAAACGCATTTATCGGTTGGTATCTCGAATCTGCTGATGGTGAAGATGTGGCACTTTCAACAAGTGAAGTTTTGGAAATCAATTTTGGAACAGAAAACTTTACTGATGATGCAGTTGTTTATGCAAAATATCAAGACAATGCTTGTTTGGTGACTTTTACATTGTCAGAAGGAGTTTCAAGAATTCAGTTCTACAGCGCAATTGTTGAAGAAACAGAAACTACTGTCCCTGTTGCGAAAACAGAAACAACATTGAGATTGGAAATTTTTGTTGAACAAAACTTTGAATTTGATACAGATATGTTTATTGCAGAACTTGCAAACAAAACAAACACAGGCGAAGAAGGTTTCTGTGAATTGAAAGATATGTATCAAACAGAAACTGGCGAATGGTATTATTTGTTTAGTCTTGACATGACTTTGCTTGAAGGCGAATATGCCGAAGCATTTACAGTTGTGGCACAAGCAACAAAAATCGAAAACAAAAACCCAAGCTGGATGTGGTATGCAATTGGTGGTGGCGGTGGTGCACTTGTGCTTGCCATTGTGATCATTTTGATTGTTGTGCTTAAACGCAGAGGTGGCGGTGGTGGAAGCTACGGCAAGACAAAATCTGTGTCTGCAACAAAGAAAAGTTACAAAAACATGTATTTCTAAAAATAAAAGACTTGCGATTTGCAAGTCTTTTTTTGTTTGTTATGCTGATTCTTTGAGAGATTGTGCGATTGAATTGTCGACAATGTTTGCCCAAGTTGATTTTTGCGTGATAACTCCGGCATTGAGCATAACATTCATAAGATTGTCAAAACTTTCTTCTGACAAGATCATGTCGCTGCTCCAAGCGTTGATTGCAAGATATTGCTCAACAGCTATGGCAAGTTCTTCGACACTGTTGCCTTCAAATGATGGCAAAAGAGCTTGTGCGACAGCTGTAGGTGTGCTTGTTGTGATAAAATCATAAGCCCTTGCAACGGCCTTTAAAAATTTTTCTGCTTGGGTTTTGTTGTTGGTCAGATAACTTTGTTTTGTTGCAAAGCAGGTGTATGGAATGCTTCCTGAAAGTTGACCAAGGCTTGCGACAATGTGAGCGTTGTTTTGATTTGCAACATTGGTTGCTGTTGGCTCAAACAAAGTGCAATATTTGATGCTTGCATCTCCGTCCCAAACGCTGGCCGTCAAATTGAATGCAACATCAGTGCGAAGATTTATCTTGTCAGCACCAGTGCCGATTTGATAGCCGTTTGATTGAATGATATATTGCAAAGTCATTGCAGGCAAGCCACCATTTCGGCCACCGATGATTGTTTCGCCAACAAGATCTGCAAGGGTGAAGTCAGGTTTTGCTTCTTTTGAAACAATAAACGAACCATCGCATTGTGTAAGTTGGCCAAACACAACAGGTTTGTCTTTGATGCCTTCTTGTTGTGTGTAAACAACAGTTTCAGGACCTGCGAGTATAATGTCGGCAGAACCTGTAAGCAATGCACTCATTGAAGTGTCTGATCCACCACCATTGGTAAGATTTACGGTCAGTCCTTCATCTTTAAAATAGCCGTTGTTGATTGCGACATAAAGTGGTGCATAGAAAATGCTGTGCGTCACTTCATTTAATTCAATAACGTTTTTGTCTTTTTTGCCACATGCTGTTGTAAACATGCAACCAGAAAACACCATAAATAGAGCAATACTTAGTATGCCAAGTTTTTTCCAAATAGTCATTTTTCCTCCTTACAAAAAATTGTATGCAAAAGAGGGGTTTGGTGTTAATTTGTGGGGACAAATTTGTGTTTTAATGACGAAACACTTGGCAAATTTTGCTAAATGTAGTAAAATAAGCATATTGACTAGGAGACTAAAAATGGAAAAAACTTATCAACCACAGAAATTTGAAAGCAAGATTTATCAAACTTGGCTTGAAAAGAAATATTTTGCTGCAAGACCAGACAAAAACAAAAAGAAATTTAGCGTTTGTATGCCACCACCAAATGTAACAGGAAAGGCGCATGTTGGTCACGCACTCAACAACACAATTCAAGACATTGTTGTTCGTTATAAAAGAATGAACGGTTTTGAAACTCTTTGGACACCGGGCACAGACCATGCTGCAATCGCAACAGAAGCAAAAGTTGTAAATGCTCTTGAGGCAGAAGGGTTGTCAAAGGCTGCAATTGGCAGAGAAAAGTTTATTGAAAGAGGTTGGCAATGGTATAAGCTTTATGGCGACACAATTTGCGACCAACTCAAAATGATTGGCATTTCTTGTGATTGGGACAAGAAAGCCTTTACTATGGACGAAAATCTCAACAAAGCAGTTAAGCATTCTTTTGTTGAATATTACAAAAAGGGTTATATTTACAAAGGTAAGAGAGTTATCAATTATTGCCCACACTGCAAGAGTTCTATTTCAGACATTGAAAATGAATATAAAGAACAAACAACAAAATTGTGGCACATTCGTTATCCTTATGAAGATGGTTCGGGCGCTATCGTTGTTGCAACAACAAGACCTGAAACAATGTTTGGTGACACTGCTGTTGCTGTAAACCCAAATGATAAGAGATATAAATCTATTATTGGCAAGAATGTTATTTTGCCAATCGTAAACAAACCAATCCCTGTTATTGCAGATGATTATTGCGAAATGGATTTTGGAACAGGCGCTGTAAAAATTACTCCTGCTCACGATCCAAACGACTATGATATGGGACTTCGTCACAATTTGCCAATCGTTACTGTCATTGATGATGAAGGAAAACTTAATGAAAATGCTTGTCAATTTGTTGGCATGGACAGAATTGAAGCTAGAAAACCTATCGAAGAAGAGTTGAAGAAACTTGGCGTTTTGGTTAAGACAGAAACATACAAAAATAAAGTAGGTTGTTGCTGCCGTTGTGGAACTATGACAGAACCTAGAGTTTCAGAACAATGGTGGGTTAAGATGAAAGAACTTGCCGAACCTGCAATTGAAGCAGTAAGAACAGGCAAGTTGAAGTTTATCCCAAAAAGATACGAAAAAATGTATCTCAACTGGCTTTGCAACATTCAAGATTGGTGCATTTCTCGTCAATTGTGGCTTGGACACCGTATTCCTGTGTTTACTTGCCCAGAATGTGGCCATGTTGATGCTTACGAAGAAGAAAATCCAGTTTGTCCAAAATGTGGTTGCAACCATATGGAGCAAGAAGCTGATGTTTTGGATACATGGTTTAGTTCTGCCCTTTGGCCTTTCTCAACTTTGGGTTGGCCAAACACAGAAAACAACGACCTTTATGACTACTTCTATCCAACAGATGTTTTGATAACTGCTTATGATATCATAACTTTCTGGGTTGTTAGAATGGTGTTTAGTGGTTTGTTCTTCACAAAACAACTTCCATTTAAAGAAGTTGTTATCAACGGAATCGTTAGAGACATTCAAGGAAGAAAGATGTCTAAAAACCTTGGAAACGGCATTGACCCTATCGATGTTATCAACGAACACGGCGCAGACAGCTTGAGATTGAGTTTGGTTAACGGAACTCAAATGGGTCAAGACATTGGTTACTGTGTTGAAAAGGCGAAGGATAGCAAAATCTTTATCAACAAGTTGTATAATGCAAGCAAGTTTGTTATTTTGAACACAGAAAACATCAACATCAAGCCTCTTTCTTCATTCAAACTTGACGAAAAAGACAAATGGGTGTTGTCAAAATTGCAAGCACTTGTTAAGTCAACTGCAAAAAATATCGACAAGTATGCTTTGGGTGTTGCTTCTGCAAACCTTATTGACTTTACTGTTGGGGTGTTCTGCGACTGGTATATTGAAGTGAGCAAGATTGATTTGTACGGCGACAACGCAGAAAACAAAGAAAAAACACAGAACATTTTGCTCTATGTTTTGAATACTTTGCTTAAGTTGTTCCACCCATACATTCCATTTGTTACTGAAGAAATTTATCAAAATCTTCCAGGACACGGCGAAACAATCATGCTTGAAGCATATCCTCAAGTTGATGACAAATTGACTTTCAAAGATTTGAAGTTTGAAAACATTATCAATGTTGTAAAGGCAATTCGTGCAACAAGAAGCGAATATAACATTCCTGACAACAAAAAGATTTCAATCAACATTTTGGCAAACGAAGAAGAAAAATTGTTTGCATCTTCTTTGGAAGTGATTGCAAAACTTGCAGGTGGCAATCAAGTTCAACTTGTCAAAGCAGAACCTGCAGAAAAATCTGCAAAAATTGTTACTTCTTTGTGCAACATCTATTTGCCAATGGGCGACCTTGTTGATGAAGCTCAAGAAACAGAAAGAATTGAAAAGAAAATTGAAGAACTTAAGTTTGAAATTGCAAGAAGTGAAAAGATGCTTTCAAACGCTGGCTTTGTTGCAAAAGCTCCAGCAGCTTTGGTAGAAGCAGAAAAAGAAAAGCTTGCAAAAAACAAAGAGTTCTTGGCGCAACTTCTTGGCAAATAACCAACAGGTGGGCGACAGATCAATTTGATTGAAACATTAAAAAAAGAACGGAACTTTATAGTTTCGTTCTTTTATTCTTTACCTTTGTTTTTGACTTCTTCGGCAGTTTTTGTAGCTGCTTCTGCCATTTCTTGCGCTGCAGTCAAACCAACTTTGAATTGTGCAAGCACTTTTTGTTGATTTTCTTGAGACAATTGCTCAAAGTCAACATTCAAACTATGTAAGATTGTTGCCTTGTTTCTTTCACGATACGATTCGTGAATTCTTCTTCCAACTTCGTCCAAGGTAAGAAGTTCGTCAGCTGCGAGTATTTTTGTAATTGCAGTTGCTGTGCCAATGTAATCTGCTTTCACTTGTTCTGGAAGTTCTTCAAATCGACCTGCCACTGATTTGTGACGGTAGATCACTGATTTTTGTCCTCTTTCCAATTCAAATTGGTGAAGACGCTTCGCAATTTCTGTTGTTGAAATTTTGAATTCCATGATTATCCTCCCTCGCTTTAATCTCGATTATCATAACACCTTTTATTATCTTTGTCAATACGAAATCGCAAAAAAAACACCGTTTTGAAAAATTTTTTAGATTGTTCTAAAATCCCTAAAAAGTGCTAAAAATAAGCCGTTTTTGGGCGTTTTTTGATTAGGTTTTGGGGCTGTTTCAATTTTGTTGTATGCAAAAATTAAAATTTTATACAGCAAAAATGCAAAAAAATTGAACAAAAGGTGCAATATGGTGGTATTTTTCAAAATGCTGTTACCAAGCGAGAAAAACGATCGTTTTTGATGGTTTTTTAACAAATTTTCTTGTTTATGAGACAAAAAATAGAGAGTTTGCGAGCTATTGGGAGATAAATTCAAATGGCATTTTCTTTGAAATTATAATTCTACTTTTGCTGTGTTGAAAAAAAATGTTTGCACTGTTTAGCAAAACAATTTCAAAATTATCTATCAATTTGGGTGCAAAATGTTGCCTTGTGTGTTATAATACAAACAGGAGGGTAATTATGGAAGAAAAATTTGTTGATATTCTTGAAAAAGATGAACAAATCATCAAAGTGATGAAGCCAAACAAAAAGAGATTTTGGAAAGGCATTCTTTTGTGGGCAGCAATTCCAGTTTTTTGGCCACATCTTATTTTGTTTATGGTGTTTACATTCTTTACACTTCCATTCTTCTTGGCGAAAGGTTACAACAATACCTATTATGCTTACACAAACAAGAGATTGATTGTCAGAAGTGGTATTTTTGGGGTTGATTACAGAAGTTTGGAATACAAAGACATCACTTCGACATCAGTCAATGTTGGTTTCTTGGATAAGAAAACAAAAACTGGCACTTTGGGATTTGTAAGTCCAAGTGTTCATGGTGGAAGACCTATGTATTTTTCTCATGTAGAAAATCCATATGAAACAATGAGAGAAATCAAAGAATATATGGAGTCTCTCAAAGCAGAATAATTGTAGATTTTTTATAAAAAAACTAAGACGATTTGTCTTAGTTTTTTTTGTTTTTCAAAATCGCTATACACACGACAGTTTGGGCTGTATAGAGATTTTGGGTTGTGGTTTTTTGCAACAAAAAAAGAAGTCGTTTGACTCCTTTGTTTTGGTGCGAGCGGTGGGACTTGAACCCACACTCTTTCGAACATGCCCCTTAAACATGCGCGTCTGCCATTCCGCCACGCTCGCATAACTTTATTGAAAAATCTTCCATATTATAACTCGCAAAAGAAAGAATGTCAACAAATTTAACAAAAAAAATCAAGAAAAACAAAATTTTCTTTTTTTTAATAGAATGTTATTGTCAAGGAGTTGAATTTATGGACATTGAAATAAAAAGAGCTGGCCTTTGTGACAAAGACTTTGTGCTTTATGCAAACAAAGAGATTGACAGGGTTTCATACATTGAAAAATCGACTTTAAAGGACAATGTTTGTGAAGATGTTTTGCAAGGCGATAGGGGGATTTGTTTGATTGCCAAGTGCAAAGGTATCTACGCAGGCATGATTTTGTTTTCAAAGGTTTATTGGGCAGATCGCGGGCTGGGGATTTATGTTTCGCAGGTTTTTGTTGAAAAAGAATTTAGGCGAAACAATGTCTTCAAGAGGTTGCTGGCAAAAGCGCAAGAATTTTATCCAAATATGAAATTTGTAACATTTTTGGTCTCAAAAAAGAATTTGACAATGCTTAAATGTGCTCAGAAAATGGGCTGTGAAGATGAAGATATGGTGTGCTTTGCTAAAAATTTTGAGTGATTCTGTCAGCAGTTGAATAGAAATAATATATATATTACACTTTGAATATTTGTTGATTTTTTCAATCTTTGGTGTTATACTAAGTGTATGAGAAATTTGAGCAAACAAAAATCGACAAGATTTATTTTTGCAACGGTTGTTGCAATGATTTTGGTTGCAATTACATTTTTTGCTTTGCCTGGATATAATTTTGCAAATACAAAAGCAATCTCTGGAAGTTACGAAACTTTCAGGGATTCTCTTATTGCAATGACCCAAGAATATGACGGGGTTGATTATGTGGTGGGCGAAGATGGTCAAACAGAAGAAAAATACAATCGTTTGATTGTTGAATCAGAATACAACATCGATGATTTTGATGCTGTTGCAAGCGCAAGATACAACACTTGCCACATTTTTCAATATGAAAACAGCGAAGATGCAGAAGAGGCTTTGCAATATTATCAATCACAACGAGAAGTTGACAATGTTTATTATGATGCCAAAATTTCGGCGCAAAATGTTGAAGTTGAAGCATCTGCCACATCTTACAAATCTTGGGGTTGGCAGGCAAGCACTGACTATATGGGTATAAACACATATAAAAACACTCTTCTTACAAACCGAACAGTTGCAAGTTTGCCAAAAGTTGTTGTTGCTGTTTTGGACAGTGGAATCAGAACAACTCATCAAATGTTTGCAGGAAGGTTGCTTCTTGATTATGCATACAACTTTGTTTCAAACACAACAAACATCACTGATGACAATGGACACGGCACCCATGTTAGTGGCACCATTGCAGAGGCTACACCATCAAATGTCTACATATTGCCTTTGAAGGTGCTTGATGCGGCAGGGGTTGGTTGGACTTCTTATATCTGGAATGCAATCAACCATTTGCTCAACAACAAAGCGACAATTGAAGCGTTGGGATACAACATTCGTGTTATGAACATGAGTATTGGTGTGCCAATTCAACAAAGCGTTGCTGAAGGTGAGGGCGAACAAATTTCGGCAAACTCTTATGCTTACAAATCTTTGTCGTCTGCAATCAATGGGGCTTATGCACTCAACATTGTTTCAGTTGTTTCGGCGGGAAATGACAGTGTCAACACTGCAAACATTCAACCTGCAAATGTTGCAAACGCAATCACAGTTTCAGCGCTTAAAAAGCAACTTGGAAACTTGTATTTTGATTCGTCTTACAGCAACTATGGAAAGGAAGTTGATTTCTGTGCACCAGGAAGTGCGATTGAGAGTGCAAGTCACAGAAGTGACACTGGCACGGTTTCTATGTCGGGGACTTCTATGGCTGCACCTCATGTTTCTGCCTGCGTTGCACTTTTATATTCGCACCCAGAGCAAATAAATTATTCGGTAGAGCAAATCACAAACCTTTTGATTAGAAATGCTTCAAGAGAAAGTTTGTATGCTTATGGACCTTATGCACTTGGCAGTGCTGAGAAAAACAACTATTATGGTTATGGACTTGTAAATATCGCAAATGTAGGTATTTCAGTTGTAGGAAAGGTCAACATTTCGTTCAACCAATCAACCGGAAAAGTGACTATGGCTTATGACACAACAGTGCCATCAGGTCACACAACAAAAATTCACTACACAACAAAAGAAAATGACCCAGAAAATCCAATCGATTGGAGCATTGCTTCCACTGTGACAATCTATCAATCGGCACAAATTTCGGCTGTTGCTTATGTTTACAATGCTTCAAACGAACTTGTTCAACGAAGCGAAACCTCAGTAAAAGTTTGCTATATTGGCAATCAAGATTTGGCAAGCAGATACACAATTTCTGCAGGTTATATCACTGCATACACCGGCACCGAACTTGAAACTTTGGTTGTGCCAAACAGAATTTCAAGCCAAACAATTTTGGGGGTTTCAAATGTGGCATTCAATGCTTCGCCGGTTAAAACATTGATTTTGCCTTCAACAGTGACTGCAATCAACGAAAACGCATTCAAAGACAACAAAACTCTCGAAGCAATCACTTGTGAAAGCACAAGCGTTGCTGTTGGCAAAAACGCATTTAGAAATTGTGCAAATTTGGAAGTGTTTAACATTCCAAACATAATTTCGGTGGGGGATCAAGCATTTGTCAATGTATCTCTCAACAAATTGATTTTGGATCAAGTGAACACTGTTGGTAGAAACGCATTTAATGGTGCGACTTTTGACACATTGCTTGTTGGCGATGCAACAATTGATTATCAATCAAATTTGACAGTTAGAAACCTGTATTCTTATGGGGATTCGTTTACAAACAAGTTGACTTCTTCAACATACGAAAATTCTTATGATCTTACGCTTAAAATTTCAAAAGATTATGGAAATAAAGTTGTCGCAAGACAAGGCACAAGCATTGTTATCGAACTTGAATATTCTGGTTTGAATGTTGGTGGAACTATTTATGGCGATAACTGGAATGAAAGCAATTGTGCTTGGAGAATTGACAATTTGTCGTTTGTTGATGAAGATCTTCCATATCAACAAAAGTTGACACTCACAATCACAGGATTGTCGGTTTCTACTGCACCATATCCAATTTATGTAAAACTTGAAGACAGTTATGGAAACCAACTCGTTTCAAACGAACTCGACATTTATGTTGTTTCATCAACAACTCAAACATACACCGTGGCAAGAAATGTTGCAGAATATGATTTGTATATTGATGGTGTGTTGGTAGAAGAAAATCCTGTTTTGTATAAGGGCATGGACTATTCGGTGATGGCAGTTGCCAAACCTGGTTACACAATCAAAAGTATAACAATCAATGGTGCGCTAGCAGCAGACAATGCACCGACAGTTGTGGCAAACCTTTCTGCAAACATTCAACTCAATGTTGTGGTTGAAGCAAAAACAAATCTTGCAGTTGAGTTTGACATTGATGGTGAGGCGCTTGTTTATGTTGACAATGTTGTCCAAAACACAACAACAAAAATGGTCACAAGAGGCGACGATATCAGTTTTGCAATCGTAGGTGAAAACGGATATGTTGTCAAGAGAGTTTCGATTGACGGTGTTTCGCTTGAATTGAAAGATGGTGTTTATACAATCAAAAACATAACCGAAGACATTGTTGTTGATGTCGAAATGGTTGCAGTTTATTTTGCGATCAACATCACTTATTCAAATGCTTTTGGTGGACTTTCTATTGAAGGAGCAAACCTTGACAGAGTTGCTTATGGACAAGATGTAACATTTACTGTTTCAGCACAAGAAGGTTATAGATTGGATTTTGTTTCTGTCAACGGAAAACTTATCGAAGTTGTAAATGGCAAGTTTGTGCTTGCAAACATTGACGAAAACAAAGACATTGTCGTTTCGTTTGTAAAAGAAAAACATTCAATCTTCTCAGGCGACAACTCAACAATTGGATATTATTTTGTGATTATCGTTGGTTTGTTTGTCTTGTTTGTGGTTGGAAGTGTTGTGCTTAAAGCTATTAAGAAAAAGAAACAAAAAACTAGATAAAATGTTTTGAAAAAAAATCGTTTTGTTTTATAATAAATTCAGAATAATTATTAAAGGAGGAAAACACTATGCCAGCATGGGCAATTATTTTGATTGTGTTTGGTTGCTTGATCGTGTTTTTGGGCATCATCTTTGCAATTTGGTGGATCTCAACATACAACGGTTTGATCAAGTTGCGCAACAATGCAGAAGAAGGTTATTCAACAATGGATGTTTCCATGAAGAAAAGATATGACCTTATTCCAAACCTTGTTGAAACTGTAAAGGGTTTTGCTAAACACGAAAAAGAAACTCTTGAAGGAGTTATGGAAGCAAGATATGCTTGTATGTCTGCAAATGATCCTGAAGAAAGAGCACAAAAAGAAAATATGCTTGCAGGAACATTGAAAACATTGTTTAGTGTCACAGAAAATTACCCACAACTCAAGGCAGATGCAAACTTCAATTCTTTGCAAAACACATTGAAAGAATTGGAAACAGAAATTGCATCTTCAAGAAAGTATTACAATGGTTGTGTAAAAATGTTGAACAACAAGATCGAAATGTTTCCATCAAACTTGGTTGCAAACCACTATCATTTTGAAAAGAAAGTGTTGTTTGAAATCGTTGATGAAATCGAAAGACAAGCTCCACAAGTTAAGTTTTAATTAAAGGGGAAAATAGATGAAGATTAAAAGAGGGACAACTTCTATCTTCGCTATTGCATTTGCTGTAGTTATCTTTGGGATTATGCTTATCACCATCTTAAACGAAGGTGGCTTTGGTGGTGGCAATTATGTGCCAAGCCAAGACACTGGTTATGAGTTGACAGATTACAATGTGGACATTGTTGTCAATCAAGATGGCACGATGGACATCACCGAAGAGATTACAGCAAATTTTTTATCAGAATCCCGTGGTCTTGTGCGCTGGTTGCCAATTGCGCAAACTGTGAGTTTTTTTGATGAAAACAATAAGTTGGTAGAGAAAAGACACAAAAACACCATTTCAAACTTTAAAGTGCTTAATGGTGTAAATCTTGCAAAAACAGAAACTTCAAATGGTTGTAAACTTTATTATTTTGGAGATGAAGATCGCTTTATAAGAGGTCATCATACTTACAAGTTTAGTTACAACTTCAACATGGGTGATGACCAAGTAAAGGCAAAAGACCTTTTCTATTTCAACATTCTTGGAAATGGTTGGGATACATCAATCAAGGATTTTGATTTTAGAATTACATTTCCAACAGCAGTAGAACTTGATGATTTGTCTTTCTATATTGGCAGATATGGCGAAAGTTCTACAGATGCAAAAGGGGATATCGAAGGGCTTGTAGTTTCTGGCAATGTTGTATCAGGCAAGGTGGCAGAACTTGGTTATGCCGAAGCAGTGACAGTTTACACAGAGTTTGAAAAGGGTTTCTTCGACTGGAAAGTTAATCACAAATGGTCAATTGTTGTTTACTGCATTGGCTTTGGTTTGTTGGCATCAGTTGTTGGCTATTGGTTTGTAAAAAGAAGAAAAACACCTATTGTTGAAGTCGTTGAATTTAAGGCTCCAAACGGGCTTACGCCAACAGAAGTTGGTTATCTCAACGATGGAGAAATCACAAGTGACGACCTTTCTGCTTTGATTGTTTATTGGGCATCAAAGGGCTGGTTGAAGTTGACAGAACATGACAAAGATGTTGTTGTCATCGAAAAACTTGTTGAAACTGCACCAGATGAAATGAAATCGCACGAGAAAACATTATTTAATGACTTGTTTAGATCGGGCAAAAAAATCAACTCAAATCAATTGTCGTTGCTTAGTGGTGATGCGGCGTTTAGAAGCAAAGAATTTGCTGAAATGTCGATGAAAGATTGTTTTGCAAAACAACCAGATGGAATGTTTAAGTTTTTTGGCATTTTTGTTTCAATTTTGAATGTTTTGTTGATGCTTGCAGCACCAGGTGTCAAAATTTGGATGTTTGTGATGGCATTGCTTCCTGCAATTGGGCTTTTTGCTTATCCATCACTTGTCAAATATCACTCTAAACACGAGAAAAGGGCGAAGGCATTTATTGCCATTGATATAGCAATGATTTTTGGTGGTTTAATTGCATATATGGTTGGGTTTAACCACTATTTTGATGTTGCTCTTTCTCGCATTATGCCAATGCTTTTGTCTGCCGCACTTTTGATTGTTTATCCACTTCTTGAAAGATATACAGAAAAAGGCAAAAAGTTGATGGGCAGTGTCAGAGGTTTGAAAAACTATATCTTGACAGCAGAAAAGGACAGGATTGCAGTTGTTGCTAGTCAAAATCCAGAACTCTTCTATGAAATCTTGCCTTATGCTTATGTTTTGGGCGTTTCTGATGTCTATATGGAAAAATTTGAAGGTTTGATCATTCAGCCTCCAACTTGGTATGAATGTGCTGATCCGACAGATGTTTATATCGCAACAAGAATTGTGAATCACTCTATGAACAAGGTTTCAAGGGGGATCAACAATTCGATTATTGCACACCGTGCTTCGCAAGTCGCAAAAGGGATTGCAAGTTCTGCCAGTGGCGGCGGTCGCTCTGGTGGAGGTGGATTCTCCGGCGGTGGCGGCGGAGGAGGTGGCGGTGGCAGATGGTAAAATCTGTTGCTTGCTAGACAAAAACAAAAAACTCGCTTAGTTTGCGAGTTTTTTTGTTGCCAGATATGCCTTTTGGAAAACCGTTGCAAATCTGATTGTTTCATCTTGAATAATTTGTCATCTATCAAACATTGTCGTGTGCCACGATAATTTGGTCGTTTGGGTTGTGTTTGGCTGTTTTAGGGCTGTTTTTTGGCAAATTTTGATAGTTTTTGCTCTTTACAGGCATCGCACTTGTTTGCATAACTGTAGATTGTGTGTTGTCTTGTTCAACTTTGGTGCAATCTTCGCAATTTGAAGGTGTTGATATCTTTTCGATTGTTGCAGGCTTTTCAATCTTTTGAAAAGCTTCATCTTCGTTTGTTTGCTCATAAGTTTCAAGTCTTGGTTTGTCTTCTTGTTGTGTGCTTGCTGGCATATACATTTTGTTGGCTGGATTTGTATAACGATTGAAATTGTTTGAGTTGTAATAAGGTTGACCATTCCAACCGTAACCATAAGGATTGTTTGGCATCAGTTGAGGGTTGTATGGCATATAAGCATTTTGATTGTATGGCAAAAATCTGTTGTTGAAGCCATAGGTGTCAACATTTCGGCGACTTGGTCCATAGGTGTCGATGTTGCGCTTTTGGGCAAATTCGCCATATCTAGAGCGATATTCTTCGGTTTTGTCAGCAAATTGATTGTCGCACTCTTCACATTTTTCGTCAGATGGGTCAACTGTTTCTTTTTTGTCAGTTTGCTGATTGTTTTTTGTTGATTTGTTTTGTGTCGTGTTTTCAATTGAGAAAGAATCCGTATTTATGCAAGAGTCGATTTCGTCAAGTGTGTGCAAAATGTTTTCGTAATATGAAGCACGAGCATTTGAATTGTTTGCAAGTTTTGTCAACTTTGCATTGAGTCGATTTTTGTTTTTTGAAGTATCTTTTTTGAGAGAAGAAACAGCCTTTAATGTGCTGTCAACTTTGTCGTGTAATTCTTTTGCCGATGTGGTGTAAGTTTCCAAGTCGGCAATCAAATCACCAAGCGCAGATGACTGTGATTTTGAAAGGGTTTTGCTGAGGGAAAGTGTTTGCTTGATTTGTGAAGTTTTGTCCAAAATGTCAGTTTTGTAATATTCTTCATCAACAAGTGCTTGTCTGGCATAACCGGCAAGTGAAGAAGTTTGTTTAGATGTGTCTTGCAGGGCAATTTTTGCCGGGTTTGTTGTTTGCAAACTGCTTATGGTGTGCGAAGTTTTGTCGAGTTGGTTGCTAAGGTCGGTGATTGAGGCATCTTCTGCGCCACAACCAGCCAAAGCGAGTGCGAGAGTTGTTGCTGTGATTGCGATGAATATTTTTTTCATAAAAATCTCCTTTCTGCTAGTTTTTGCGAAAAAAGGTGTTTTATGCAGAGAATGTTTATTTTGTGTTTGTTTGGAGAAAATTTGTTCAAAAGGAGAGCAAATGGAAAACAAACAACGCAATTTGGCTTACAACAACTATGTAAAAGAAAAAATCCCCAAAACAAAAGCATGGCCATCATTGTTTTATTCTTTTTTGGTGGGTGGTGCAATCTGCTTGTTGGGACAAGGGATAAATGACCTTTTGTTGCTTGCAATGCCAAACATTTCGCAACAGTCGGCATGGGGTTACACTTTGATTATTTTGATTTTTGTTGCTTCGCTTTTGACTGGTTTGGGAGTGTATGATCAAATCGGCAAGGTTGCAGGTGGTGGCTCAATTGTGCCTATCACAGGTTTTTCAAACTCAATAGCAAGTCCGTCAATCGAATTTAAGAGTGAAGGTATTGTTTATGGCATTTGTGTCAAAATGTTTAGCATAGCCGGGCCTGTTATTGTCTTTGGCACCGTCGCTAGTGCAGGCGTTGGGCTGATTTATTGGATTATTTCGCTTTTTTAGGGGTGTTGTTGTGGAATTTGGAAAAACTATCGTGCTTAAAAATCAACCAAAAATTATTGGGCATTATTCTATTGTGGGGCCAAAAGAAGGAAAGGGCAACTTTGGCGAGTTTTTTGATTATGTAATGAAAAATGACTGTTTTGGCGAAAACACTTTTGAAAAGGCAGAGCGTAAAATGCTTGAAGCAGCCATTATGGGCGTTGTGCAAAAGGCGAAAATGACAATCAAAAATGTCGATGTTATGGTTGCTGGAGATTTGCTAAATCAAATCATAAGTTCGTCCTATGCTGCAAGGGCGTTTGAAATCCCTTTTTTAGGGGTTTATGGGGCATGTTCGACAATGGCAGAGAGCATGGCTGTCGCATCAGTTTTGGTTGATGGGGGATATTGCCGAAATGTGTTATGTTGCACCGGATCGCACTTCTCAACAGCAGAAAGGCAGTATAGATTTCCGTTAGAACTCGGAAATCAAAGACCTCCGACATCTCAATGGACTGTTACGGGTGCAGGAAGTTGCATTTTGTCGTTGGAAGGCAAAGGACCTAGGGTGACAAGTGTGACTTTTGGCAAGGTTGTTGATTGGGGTGTAAATGATGTAAACAATATGGGTGCCGCAATGGCACCAGCAGCAAGAAATACAATGCTTTCGCATTTTCGCAACACAAACACATCGCCAAAGGATTATGATTTGATTTTGACAGGTGATTTAGGCAAACTTGGCAGTGAAATTTTGGTTGATTTGATGGATGAAGAGGGTGTTTCGCTGGGGTTGAACTACAACGACTGTGGGCAAATGTATTTCAAGCGAGAACAAAACACACTGTGTGGTGGTTCTGGTGCAGGGTGCTGTGCAACTGTTTTCAACTCTTACATCATGAAAAAGTTTGAAAAAGGCGAATATAAAAAAGTGTTGTTTTTGCCAACAGGTGCACTTTTAAGCACAACTTCTTCGCAACAAGGTGATACTGTGCCTGGGGTTTGCCACGCAATTGTGATTGAAAATTGAAAGGGGAAAGATATGCTTGATTATTTGTGGGTGTTTTTGATTGGTGGATTGATATGTATGATAGGTGAAGTGCTTATTATAACAACAAATATCACTTCGGCTAGGATTTTGGTTACATTTGAACTTCTTGGTGTGTTTTTGCAGGCTGTGGGGCTTTTTGATCCGATTTCTGCATTTGCAAAAGCAGGGATAAATGTGCCTATTGTTGGCTTTGGTGCATCACTTGCAAAAGGTGCAATTGGGGCTGTAAAAACTTATGGTTTGTTGGGTGTTTTCACAGGTGGTCTTGCTGCAACTGCTGGTGGGATTGCTGCCGCAGTCGTTTTTGCTTTTGTGTTTGCACTCATTTTCAAGTCACACACAAAAAAATAAGCATAATACAAAATGTATGGCATAATAGTTTGCATAATACACTAAATATATGATTTTGATATGTTATGCAAGTGCTGGCTGTGATTGTCATATATTTATTGTATGAGGCAAAATTTGAGCAAATTTAAGAAAAGAAAAAAGGCAAAAGCAAAGTTGGTGCTTGTCTTTTTTGTTTTGTTTTTGGTGTGCTCATTTTGCTATGTTTATTTTGTGGTAAACCCTGTCGTGATTGAAGCGACAAGACATTCTGTTTATTCGCTTTCGACAACTGCAGTAAGCGATGCGATTTATGATGTTTTGCAAGAAGAAAATCTTACATACAAAGATTTGGTCGAAATCAAATACAACGACAAAGGCAATGTTGAGATGATTTCGTTGCAAACTGTCAAACTAAACAAAATTGCAAGACGCTTTTATCAGGTAGCGCAGGAATATCTTGACCATATGGGCGATGCTGGGCTTGATGTTGCCATTGGCACATTTACTGGGCTTCCGTTTTTAAATGGGGTTGGCCCAAAGGTGAATTTGAAACTGGTTTCAATTGGTGCTATGACTTCTGTTTTTGAAAGCGAGTTTCGCTCTGCAGGCATAAATCAAACAGCGCACTCGCTTTATATTCGGCTTTATGCCAGCGTAAGTATGCTTTTGCCGGCCTATACATCTGTGGTTGACAGTGTGACAGAAATGTTGGTTGCGCAAAATATTATTGTGGGAGATATTCCTTCAGTTTATTTAAGTGGAAATTCTTCTCTCAACTTTTCTCCTTAAATTTTGCAAAAAGTGTTGTTTTTTGTTTTTATTTTTTCGCTTTTTATTGTATAATCTTTGCTATATGGCAGACAAAAGGGGACTTTTATGATCGAGCTCAACGAGAATGACATCACAGACAATGTAAAAAAATCAAATTCGATGAGATTTTTGAATTCGTTCAACAACATTGATTATGCAATTAAGACAAGATACAACTTCAATCGCAGTATGGGTTTTTCGGAAGCAGTAAGAAAAGCCGTTGCTTTCAACTACACCATAAGAAAGTATGAAGACGAACTTATTGGCTATGGCAGATTGAGAAATGCAATCGTGCATGGAAATGACGATTATGTTATTGCAGAACCACACATAGATGTTGTCGAAAAAATCGAAAAGATTGAAGAACTTTTGACAACTCCACCTCGTGCACTTGATGTTGCTGCAAGACACGATGTTTTGTCGGTTCACTGCTCAAAATCTATGAGAGAAGTGATTATGCTTATTGCATCATCGACATATTCAAACATTCCTGTTTTCAACGATGACAACGAAATTATTGGCATAGCAAACAGTCAAAAAATCCTTGATGCTTTTGGCAAATATTTGCTTACAGGTGGCAAGGAGTCAAGTTTTTTGGATTCGGTAAAAATCGAAGATTTTGTTTCTGAAATCGAAAACAGCAACTATTATGCTTTTGCAAACAAAGAGATCACAGTTGAACAAGCGTTGGCACTCTTTCATCAAAATCCAAAATTGCTTGCAGTGCTTATCACTCCTCATGGTGGAATCAAAGAAAGACCTTTGGGCATCATCACAGGTGTTGATGTTTTGAAGATGAACAAAATCTTAGAAAATTATTAATCTTTTATTGACTTTGCATCGCTTTGATGCTAAAATTATTGTGTTTTTAATAACAATTAAAGGCGTTTGAGAAAAGACACGGTTTTTTATGTGGATTTGCAGAGAGTTGTTGGTGGGTGTGAAACAACATGAATCATAAAAAAATTATCACTTTTCGAGCTTCTTTTTGAAATTGCAAAAAAGTAGAAAAGACGGAGGCTTCCCGTGAGTTGAGCAGGTGTGTGATGGCACGCTGAAAGTAACAAGTGGTATAAACCTTGAGGGTTCTTGTGACTTTCAAGGTTTTATTTTTTGTTTAAGGAGAAAATTGTATTATGAAAAAAGAACAAACAATGCCAAATTTTGTTGAAATGGAAAAAAATGTGTTGAAATATTGGCAAGAAAATGACAGTTTCAACAAACTTAAAAATCAAAATGCTGGCAAGGCAAGATTTAAATTTTTGGACGGCCCTGCAACAGCAAACAACCGTTTGGGAATTCACCACTTTTGGGGCAGAACTCTCAAAGATTTGACAATCAGATACAATGCTTTGAAAGGTAAAGATTGTCAATATCAAAATGGTTTTGATGGACAAGGCCTTTGGGTTGAAGTCAATGTTGAAAAAGAACTCGGCCTCAATGGAAAACCTGAAATCGTTGAATATGGCATCGACAAGTTTACAAACAAGTGTATGGAAAGAGTAAACTATTTTGCCAATGAAATCACAAATCAATCAATCCGTATGGGTCAATGGATGGATTGGGATCACAGTTATTATACAAACACAGATGAAAACATCACTTCAATCTGGCACTTTTTGAAAGAATGCAACAAAAAGGGTTGGATTGCAAAGAAAAATCGTCCTATGGCATGGTGCCCTCGTTGTGGAACAAGTTTGTCAGAACACGAAATGTCATCTTCTTATCACGAAGTAGAACATATAGCGTTGTTTGTTAAACTTCCTGTAAAGGGAAAAGATTTCAAACTTGTTGCATGGACAACAACACCTTGGACTTTGTCTGCCAATGTTGCTTTGGCTGTAAATCCAGATTTTGACTATGTAAAAGTAAACTTCCAAGGCGACAACATTGTGCTTGGAAAGGATAGACTTAAAATTTTGAAAGAAGATCTTGAAATTTTGGAAGAATTTAAGGGTTCTGACCTTGTTGGATTGGAATATGAAACTTGCTTCCCAGAATTTAAAGAACAACAATTTGCTCATAAGATTGTTGCTTGGGATATGGTTGACAGTGCAGAAGGAAGTTGTGTAGTTCACATTGCTCCAGGTTGTGGTGCAGAAGACTTCGAACTTGGACAAACTTTGTCACTTCCAGAAATCTGCCCAATCAACGAACAAGGCGTTATGCTTGACAACACAGGTTTCTTGGCAGGCAAGAAGACAACTGATGTTGTAGAACTTGTTGTTGACAGACTTCAAGCAGACGGAAAACTTTTGTATGCTCACAAATACAAACATAGTTATCCATTCTGCTGGAGATGTAAAACAGACCTTGTTTACAAACTTATTTCTGCTTGGTTTATCAAAACTGACGAAATCAGACCTTTGGCATTGAAGGCAATTGAAGAAGTTGAATTTAAGCCAGAATTTGCAAAGAAGAGAATGGTTGACTGGCTCAACAATATGGGCGACTGGAACATTTCTAGAAGCCGTTTCTATGGACTTCCACTTCCTTTCTATGTTTGTGAAAAATGTGGCAAGGTGCATGTGATTGGCTCACTTGAAGAGTTGAAAGAAAAGGCAGTTGACAAAACTCTTGTTGAAAAATTGCCAAACATCCATAGACCATGGATTGATGACATCAAAATTAAGTGCGAATGTGGTGCAGAAGTTGCTCGTGTGCCAGAAGTTGGCGATGTATGGCTTGATGCTGGTATTACACCATTCAGCACAAAGAAATATTTTACAGACAAGAAGTATTTTGAAGAAAACTTCCCAAGCGACTATGTCTGCGAAATGGTAGAACAAGTTAAACTTTGGTTCTATTCACTTTTGATGATGAGCGTTGTGTTGACAGGCAAAGCACCATACAAAAAAGTGGTTACTTATCAATATGTAAAAGACGAACACGGTGGCGAATTCCATAAGAGTGGTGGAAACTCTCTTGAAGCAGACCATGTTGCTGACAAAGTGGGTGCTGATGTTGTGAGATATTTGTTCTCATCTTCAAGCCCTGCAAACGATATGAGATTTGGATTTAATCTTACAGATGATGCAAGAAGAAAATTGCTTGGTTTCTGGAATGTTTACACATTCTTCAACACATATGCATGCATCGACAATCCAGACATTGCAAACTTTAAGCCAACAACAGACGATTTGACAGTTGCTGACAAGTGGCTTGTTGAAAGTGTAAACAAATTTGTTGCAGACAGTGACAAATATTATGCAGATGACAAGTGTTTCTTTGTTGTTAGAGATTTTGAAAAGTTGGTTGACGACATTTCAAACTTCTATATTAGAAGCAACAGAAAGAGATTCTGGAAGAGCGAAAATAAACAAGATCAACTCACAGCATATTGGTGCTTGTATTACGCAATCAAAACTCTTATCAGAGTTATGACACCAATCGTGCCATTTGTGAGCGAACATATCTGGCAAAACCTTGTTAGAGAAGTTGAAAAGGACGAAGCAGAATGCATTATGCTTGCTGGATTCCCAACAAGAATTTATGACGAAAGTTTTGCTGATGTGCTTGAAAATGTTGAAGTTGCAAGAAACATTATGTCAACAGCACAAAGATTGAGAAATGAAAATCAAATCAAGGTTAAGCAACCACTCAAGAAGATGTATGTTGCAGGTGAAGGAAACATCAACAAAGTGCTTGCAGAACTTGGCGACATTATCAAAGACGAACTCAACATCAAAGAACTTGAGTGTGTGACTGATGACAGCAAGTTTAATGACGAATATTTGTCAGTAAACTTCAAGAAAGCCGGTGCAGTGCTTAAAGGTGATGTTCAAAAACTTAAAACTGCTTTGGCAGAACTTGGCGACAACACACAAGAGTTGATGGCAGGATATTATGCAGGCAAAGTTTCTGTTGGACAATGGACAGATTTGGACAG
The DNA here is from genome assembly GCA_017452445.1 of Clostridia bacterium. GTDB lineage: Bacteria > Bacillota > Clostridia > Christensenellales > UBA1242 > Caccovivens. Next base: position 128,613 of record JAFTMH010000004.1, on the reverse strand, counting down.
CGAATTGTTCAATTTGGAAAAGAAACCAAAAACAGACTTTGTTATCGCACACGAAAACGGAAATACTGTTGTGCTTGACATCAATTTGGATGCAGAACTCATTAGAGAAGGTTTGTATCGTGAATTTGTAAGAGGACTTCAAGTTTTGAGAAAGGAAGCAGATTTTGCAATTGATGAAAGAATTTTTGCTTCGTTTGAAACAGCAGATGAAGGTTTGGCAGAAATGATCTTCTATTATTTGGATAAGATTAAACAAGAAGTTTTGATCAAAAAACTTATCGAAGTTTTGGACGAACCTGTTATCGAAAGAGATATCGAAGTAGGTGACAGTTTTATCAAAGTTAAATTTCAAAGCAAAAATGTTGTAGTTGCTGATGGATTTATCAAATTTTAAAAATAAGGTGGACAAAAAATGAGAGTTGCTGACAGTTGGAAAGACTATCAAGTGATTGCTACTGGTGACGGCGAGAAGTTGGAAACATGGGGGAATGTTTCTCTTCTTCGCCCTGATCCACAAGTTATCTGGCACAAGAAAAGAGATTTGAAGAAGGGTGTTGATGCTTTTTATGAAAGAAAAGATGGTGGTGGCCTTTGGCATTACAACAAACAAATCCCTCAACAATGGACTATTTCTTGGCAAGGTTTGAAGTTTATTGTAAAGCCTATGGGATTTAAGCATACAGGCATTTTTCCAGAACAAGCAGTAAACTGGCAAATGATGGGCGATCTTATCAAAAATGCAGGCCGTCCAATCAAAGTGCTCAACCTTTTTGCTTACACAGGTGGCGCTTCTGTTGCGTGCTCTAGAGCAGGGGCTCAAGTGACACACATTGATGCAAGCAAAGGTATGGTTGAAAGAGCGAAAGAAAATGCTCAAATAAACGGCATCACAAACATCAGATTTATTGTTGAAGATTGTGCAAAGTTTATTGAAAGAGAAATTCGCAGAGGCAACACTTATGATGCAATCATTATGGATCCACCAAGTTATGGCCGTGGTCCAAGTGGCGAAATGTGGAAGTTGGAAGACAACTTGGCTGACTTTGTCGAACTTACAAAAAAAGTTTTGTCAGACAAGCCATTGTTTGTGCTTATCAATTCTTATACAACTGGTTTGCAACCAACAGTTATTGCAAACATTTTGAAAAGTGTTTTCGGAAACGAAAATGTCGAAGCAGATGAAATCGGTTTGCCTACACAAGAAGGTTTGATTTTGCCTTGTGGGGCTAGTGGGGTTAAGATATGGAAGAATTGACAATATTGTATGAAGACAACCAAATTGTTGTTGTGATCAAACCACAAAATGTGCCTACACAAGCAGATGACAGCAATGACAAAGATATGCTTTCTATGGTGAAAGATTATATCAAACAAAAATACAACAAGCCAGGCGAAGCTTTTATTGGTCTTGTGCACAGACTTGACAGACCAACAGGTGGAATTATGGTTTTTGCCAGAAACTCAAAAGCTGCAAATCGCTTGACAGAACAATTCAAAACTCACAGTGTTGAAAAGGTTTATTATGCCATTGCAAATGGTGTGGTGAAAGTGAGAACTCAAAGACTTGTAAACTATTTGAAAAAAGATACAAAAGAAAACATTGTCAAAATTGTACCTATGTCAGAGGCAGGGGCAAAGAAAGCAGAACTTGTTTACAATTATCTTGAAGACAATGGGAAGCAATCTTTGCTTGAAGTCAAGATTTTGACAGGAAGAAGTCATCAAATCCGTTTGCAACTTGCAAACATTGGACATTCGCTTGTTGGCGATGTGAAATATGGCAAAGAAAAGGGCATGACAAGCAAACTTGGCTTGTGGGCTGGAAAACTTGCATTTGATCATCCAACAACAAAAGAAAGAATGGTGTTTATGGCTTGTCCTGACCAAAATGTTTTGCCATGGAAGAACTTTAGAATGGAAAAATATTTGACTAGATAAGAGGTTTGTATGAAAGCGAGAAGCGAAATTGCACAAGAATATAAATGGGATTTGACCAAATTTTGTGCAAACGAACAGGATTTTTACCAAAGATTGAAAGATGTGGAATCACAACTTGAAGTTTTTGCTCAGTATGAAGGAAAACTTTCAGATGATGAAATGCTTTTTGAGTGTTTGGAAAAAGAAATGTCGCTTGTAAAAGAATTTTCGTTGCTTGCTATGTATGCAGAATTGTCGTTTACCGAAGATGGTGCCAGCAGATCTGCACAAGAAATGACAGAAAAAGAAAATTTGGTGGCAGCGAAATTTACGACTGCCACTTCTTTTATTGATGTCGAAATAAGCAGGTTTGAAGATGAAAAACTTAAAGCATTGCAAAACAATGCAAAATTTGCAAATTACAAGAGATATTTTGAAGGAGTTTTGAGAGAAAAAGCGCACACTTTGGACAAGGCGGAAGAACTTCTTTTGTCAAAGTTGTCAGAGTGTTTTGGTGCAGAAGCAACAAACTTTGATATGTTTTCTGACACTGGACTTAAATTTGATGACATTGAAGATAGCAACGGCAAAAAACATCCACTCAATCAATCCAATTATTTGACTTATAGGCAGAGCGAAGACAGAGAGTTGAGAAAGAATGCGAGCAAAGAAATGCTTGGCAAATACGGTCAATTTATCAATTTTTTGTCAAACAATTACATTTCAAATGTCAAACAGGATTGCGTGTTTGCAAAATTGAGAAAATATGACAGCGCACTTGATAGGGCATTGTTTGATGAGGAAGTTTCTCGCAAAGTTTATGATTTGTTGATTGAAAAAGTGGGGCAAAATGCTGAAATTGTGGCAAAATATCACAAAATTAAGCAACAATTGTTGGGACTTGACGAATTGTATACTTATGATTCGATTGCACCAGTGGCAAAGGTCGAAACAAAATATACTTATCAAGAAGCAATAGATTTGATAAAAAATGCCGTTTCTGTTTTGGGTGAAGATTATGTATCTTTGATTGACAAAGCTCAAAAAGAAAGATGGATTGATGTGTTTGCCAACAAAAACAAACAAAGTGGGGCATTTTCTGCAAGCACTTATGGTGCAACTCCTGTTGTTTTGACAAATTTTGAAGGGGATTTGGACGGAGTTTTTGCTTTGGCACACGAATTGGGACATGCAATGCATTCTTATTATGCATATCAAAACCAACCAATTCAAACTTGCGAATATGTGATTTTTGTGGCAGAAGTTGCAAGCATTGTCAACGAAATGCTCTTGTTGAAATATTTGCTTGAAAACGCTAAAACAAGAGAAGAAAAGTTGTATTTTGTTGATTATTTCTTGCGAGAAATGAAAGCTGCTGTTTTTGTGCAAACAATGCTGTCAGAATTTGAGTGTTTCGCACACAAACAATACGAAAGCGAAGAACCACTTTCGGCAGATTTGTTGTGTGAAAAATATCAAGATTTGGAAAATAAATATTTTGCAGGTTCAATCAAACCTATCGAAGAAAACAAGTATGCTTGGGCGACATATTCTCACTTCTACACAAGCTTTTATGTGTATAAATATGCAACAGGTTTTTTGAGTGCAAATTTGATTGCTGATAAATTGAAAAATGAAGAAAGTTTTGTTGAAAAATACAAAAAGTTTTTGTCTGCAGGTGGTTCTCAAGACCCTATTTCGCTTTTGCGTATTGCAGAATGTGATTTGGAAGATGAACAAACTTTTGATCAAGCTTTTGAGGTTTGCAGAAAATATTTAAAATTGTTTGAAGAGGCATAATGCCTCTTTTTCATTTAACAAAATGAATAAATATGCCGTGTATAGAATAAAAATGCAACAAAAAATAAAAAGGCAAAACAAACTTTGCCTTTCTATCTGCAGTTTTTTGCAACAAGAAAACCTATTGCAAAATATAAAATGTTGTTGCCATCAAAACATTGTGTAGGGGGATTTATGCATTGGGGTTGATGCAACCACAATTGTTGTGGCAAGCAATTTTGAGGAGGTCGAAGATTTTGACAGCAACCACAGTGGTAGTTTTGAGTGTAATTCATTGTCTGCCTCCATTATCAACTTATGCAAAATCACAAAAAATGTTTTGGCAAAAGTGCAAATTGTGATAAAATAATATTATGAAGAAAAGACTTGATGTTTTGTTGTTTGAAAAGGGGTTGTATAACTCTCGAGAAAAAGCCAAACAAGCGATTGAAATGGGAAGAGTGAAGATTGATGGGGTTGTTGCAAACAAGCCTTCTTTTTTGTGTGAAGAAGATTGCAATTTTGAAACTTTGCCATTTGAATTTGTCTCTCGTGGTGGTTTTAAGTTGCAAAAAGCGCTTGAAGATTTTGCTTGCAATCTTGACGGCAAGGTTGTGCTTGATATTGGAGCTTCAACAGGTGGGTTTTCTGATGTTTGTTTGCAAAATGGAGCAAAAAAAATCTATGCTGTTGACACTGGCGAAGGGCAACTTGCAGACAAAGTTAAAAACGACTGCAGAGTGGTCAATTTTGAAAAAACAAACTACCTCACTTTTGACAAAAACAACTTTTCTGATGTCAATTTTGTTGTGATTGATGTTTCTTTTGTAAGCCTTGCCAAACTTGCGCCAAAACTTGCAAATGATTTTGAAAATGTTGAGATTGTTGCCCTTATCAAACCTCAATTTGAAGTGGGATTGCAGTATGCCAAAAAGCACAAAGGTGTGATCAAAGATGCAAAGGTGCATCAAAAGGTTGTTGAAAACATTAAGAGTGTTTTTGCGGAGCTTGGTTTCGAGTGTAAAGGGGTTGCAGAATCTTCAATCAAAGGTGGAGATGGAAATATCGAATTTTTAATTTATTTGAAAAAATAAAGCGAAATTATTTTCGCTTTTTTTATTTAATTATTTTTGATTTTATTGCTGTAAAAAAAAATTAATAAAAATAATTATTCGCTCGTATTTTAGGGCTTTTTGACAATTTAATTTAATTTTATTTTTAATTATTTATTTAATTTAATTTCAAATTAAAATATAAAAATTAAAATAAAAAAAAGGAAATATTATTTCCCCTTTTTGTAATACATTTTCATTGTAACTTTGTTGATTAAGTTGGTTGAAAACAACCTTCTTGCAAGATTGAAAAGTTTGTATTTTTTTCCAATAATATATCTTGGTTTGAGGTGTCTTTTTTCGCAGATTTTGGCAATCTTTTTGATTGCATATTCTGGTGACATTCTTTTGTTTTCTGACTTCTCAGATGGTTGAGTTGAAAGTTTGATTGCTTGGCCATATCTTTCGTTGGTTTCATAAACTTTTACTCTGTTTTTGCTGAAGTTTGTTTTGACATCACCAGGGCAAATAGAAGTCACTTGGATTTTGGTTTGAGACAATTCCATACGCAAACTTTGGGCGAGCATGTCAACGGCTGCTTTGCTCGAACTGTAGTATGCTCTAAACGGAATTGGAAACATTGCTTGTGCTGATGCGAGAACAATGATTTTGCCATTTGGTTTGAGCATGGGGATTGCATATTTGCAAGCGTTTGCTGTGCCAAAAAAGTTTACATCAAATTGTTTTTTTGTTGCTTCTTCGTCCAAAAGTTCGATTGCGCCACTGATGCCATAACCAGCACAAGTGACAAGCATGTCAATTTCGCCATGATTTTTGTAGATGTCGTCAAAAGCATCTTTCAACACTTTGTAATCTGAAACATCGCATTGATAATCCTTTCCATCAAGAGAAATGTCGATGACAACATCGCCAAGGTTTTCAAAATATTTTTTAAGCCCAAGTCCCATGCCACTTGAAGCACCAGTAATCACGATTTTTCGTTTTTCAACTCTCATTAAAATTCTCCAACAAGAGCATTGTATTATAAATTTTGAAAATTTCAAAATAATTTGACAACATTTCTGCATAATGATATCATTATCAGGTAAAGATTATTCGAGAAGGGGGTTTTTGAATGCAATATATGAACAACAAAAAACGAAACCTCGTTTTATGGGGCGCAATTGCAAACCTTGTGTCATGTTTGGCAAGTTTTGTTATCTCAATTTTGGTGATTTGCGAAGTTAAAGGCCTTGAAAAATATTTAGACTTCATTTCGTTGACAGGTTTTTCGACAAATTTGTGGTATGCGATTATAGTTTTCGCTGGTGGGTTGATTGCAACGGTTTTGCTTTTGTATTCAATCAGAGAAAAGGGAAAGCATTTCCGTAGTTCTTATGGCATCTTTATTGCTGGATTTGTGATGGTGCTTGTTTTTGGTGGCTTCTTGGCTTGGGCGTTGCTTTTGGGCTCAATGTGGGTGCCAGATGTGATTGTTATGAACACTCCAAGAGAAGTAAGACAAGAAGAAGTTGTTGAAAATCGTGCTTATGAAGAAAAGAAACAAAAAATTGAAGAATTGAAGCATTTGAGAGACAGTGGCATCATTTCAGAAGAAGAATACAAAGAAAGATTGTTTGAACTGCTTTAAAAATCATAAAAAAAGAAAGGTGATTTGCCTTTCTTTTATTTTTTGTTTTTGCGTTTTGCCTGAAAGAATGTAGTAAGCAGTTTTGCGCATTCGGTTTCTGCTTCTTCGAGTTGTTGATATTCGCAGTTGTGGTTGAGGCGTTGGCTGTTGACAATGGTTTCAAAGATGTTGTCGTTTGAAGTTTTGTCTTTTGCTCCATAAAACACTTTGCTTATGCGGGCATTCAAAATTGCACCGGCACACATAGGGCATGGTTCGAGAGTGACATACATTTCGCAATTTTCAAGTCGCCAATCTTTGAGTTTTTTGCACGCTTTGTTTATTGCCACGATTTCGGCATGCATAAGGGCGTTTTTGCTTTTTTCTCGCTTGTTGAAGCCACGAGAAATGACTTTGCCGTCTTTGACAATGACTGCACCGATAGGGACTTCTTCTTTTTTGAGAGCAATTTGAGCTTGCTCGATTGCCATTTTCATAAATTCGTTCATGCTTTTATTTTATATAAAAAAGTTTGTTTTGTCTAGCATATTGTTTGTCTTTTTTGCAAATTTGTGATATTATGTTTGACATGAAAAACTCACAAGTAAATGAAAATCTTAAAAAAGTCGTTGCAAAACGCAATTTTTATACCAACAAAGATGCTGGCAATGTTTATCTTTATGCTTTGCTTTTGCCACTTGCTGTTGGCTTGTTGTTTTGTTACATTTCTATTTCTATTGCCGAAGGCAACGGAATGATTGTGCCAGAAGGCGAAAATGTCATTAGTTATATGTTTGCAAATTATGTGTGGTTTAGCGTGCCATACATGATTTTGACACAACTTGTATTTTTCTTGATTTATGTTGCTTATTCAAAAATCAACCGTATCAAATTTTCTGCTTGCAATGTAAGTTTCAAAAAAGCAAAACCAACAATTGCTTTGGTTTCTGTAGGGGCAGGTATTGCCGCTGTTTGGGGCTTTATTTTCCTTATCGAAGGTGCTTTTGGGGCAATGTTTAGCAGCATGGGTATTGTTTCTGACTCGCTTGGTTTGCCACTCAACACAGTTGGTTGGCTTTTTGTAAACCTTTTGATTGCCGGTGTTTTGCCTGCAATTTGCGAAGAATTGTTGTTTAGAGGTATCATTTTCCAAGGCATGAAAGAAAGATTTTCTGCTCTTGCAAGTGTGCTTTTGAATGGCCTTTTGTTTGCTCTTATGCATCAAAGTATTCAACAATTTATCTATCCATTCATTTTGGGTTGCGTTTTGAGTGTGCTTATGCATCGCACAAACAACTTGCTTTATCCAATCTTAATGCACATGGCAAACAACTTTATGACAATCATCATCAGTTTCTTGCAACTTAATGGTTACATCAACTTGCCACTTGCAAACATGCCTTGGTGGTTGATAATCATTGCCATTTTGTTGGCAGTTGCAACTGGTGCGTTGTTTTATGTTATTGACAGATTTTTCCTTAAAAAACAAGAAAAAGTTGAAGTGGAAAAAGAAGGCGAATGCTATCAAACCGAACCTTTCAAAATCGGCAAAATGCCAATCACTATGGCATTGGGTGGTCTTGTTGCGCTTGCATTTTTGATTGTCAATTTGTTGTAATAATCAGCTGACTGAAAAACTAAAATATTATTGTTGGGGAAATAATGGTCGAAGAAAAAAAAGTTAATCTTTACACCAACTTAATATATTTTATCGTTGTGGTTGGACTTTGTGTTTTGCGAATTTGCTCTGGTTTTGGTTTGTTTGCTTTTATGGGTAAGGCAGGCAGTTATGTTTTGAGCGTCGTTACACAAGTTGGACTGTGTTTTTTGTTGCCGTTGATTATGCTTAAATGCTTGACAAAAGCGCCAAACAGAGAAGTTTTTAGATTTTGTTCTTACAAAAAAACATCTTCAAAAATCATTGTTGCAAGTTTTGTGCTTGGTTTTGTAGTGTTTTTCTTGAACATTTATTTTTCAACCTTTTTCAATTCGTTTATTTCGTTGTTTGGATACAAGCATGGCGCTGCTTCGGAAATCCCTGGCACTTGGTGGGGACTTCTTTTGGGGGTAATCTGCACTGCAGTTTTGCCTGCAATCTGCGAAGAAACTCTGCATCGTGGTTTGGTGCTCAATGGAAATTCTTTCTTTGGACTTAGAAAAAGCATTGTGATCACTTCTGTTTTGTTTGGGCTTTTGCATATGAACATCGAACAATGTGGTTATGCTATTTTGATTGGGTTGTTGCTTGGACATATCTGTTGTGGTTGTGGTTCGATTTGGCCATCAATCATTGTGCATTTTATGAACAACTTCTTAAGTGTTTTCTTGTCATGGTCTCGCTCTATGGGTTGGTCTGTGGGCAACATTTTTGGGTTGTTTAGCAAGTTTATGCAATCAAATCCTTTGATTGGTTTTGTTGTGTTTTTCTTGTTGCTTGTTTTGCTTATGTATGCAGTGCATTTGCTGGTGGGTTATATGTTTAGAGAAACCTTTACAAACAGTTTTGTAAAAAAGCAAAAACAGATGGCGTCAATCGCACTTAGAGAATCATTCTTCCACGAAATTGACAACATCAAAAAAGACAAAGGGGAAGATGATGAAATTTTGAGAATTGACGCAAAGGATTTTAATGATTTTGTCAACAAAAACCTTGCAAATATTTTCAAAGAAGCAAAAGCGATTGAAGAAAAAGACAAAAAATTTAAGATGTCGGCAAATGCAAAAGTGTTCTATTGGGGCTCGATTGCACTTGGTGCGATTATGACTTTGCTGTCGTTTATTTGGGGGTTGTTATGATAACAATAAACATCATTTGTGTCGGCAATCTCAAAGAAAAATTTTCAAAAGATGAGCAAAGCGAATATCTCAAAAGATTGTCAGCATTTTGCAAACTTAATGTCATTGAAATCAAAGAACAAAACCAACTTGAAAACCCTGCAATTATCCTTGAAAAAGAGGGCGAAGAAATTTTGAAGAAATTGAAGGGTTACACCATTTTGTGCGACATAAAAAGCAAACAACTCTCTAGCGAAGCATTGGCCGAAAAGTTGAACAGTTTGTCGCTCGAAACAAGCACAATAAACTTTGTGATTGGGGGCTCTTATGGGGTGAGCGAAAAGGTTAGGGCTGTGGCAAACGAAAAGATTTCGTTTTCGCTTATGACTTTTCCTCACAATTTGTTTAGGATTATGCTTTTGGAACAAGTTTATCGTGCTTTCACAATCATAAACGGAAAATCTTATCACAAATAGGACACAATGTGTCCTTTTTTGTTTTTTAAATATAGAAAGACATTTTTGTTTGCACAACAAAGAAAGGCAAAGTCGGAGTTGGTGGACTTTATTATTGAAAACTTGTTTGACTGCCCAATAATATTTATATATAAAATGTGACAAATCGCTTGATTTTTTGAAAGTGTTGTGTTATACTCTCAAAGTCATTGGACAAATAAACACCCGGCGCAGATTTCAACAGCTGTTGCCTGAACGCATTCAATCGTTTGAGTTTTTGGTATTTTTATGAATTTGATTGAGTGTAAAAGATTGCTATCTTGGGTTGCATTGAAAGAGGAAGCACGGGGACGACAAAAAACAGGAGGGAAAAAATTATGTCAGTTATTTCAATGAAACAACTTTTGGAAGCTGGTGTTCATTTCGGTCACCAACCAAGAAAGTGGAATCCAAAGATGAAAGAATACATCTTTACTGCTAGAGGTGACATTCATATCATCAATTTGGAAGTAACATCAGAACAAGTGGACAAAGCTTATACATTTGTTCGTGATATCGTAGCTAGCGGAAAAAGCGTTCTTTTTGTAGGAACAAAGAAACAAGCTCAAGAAGCTGTTAAGGAAGAAGCAGAAAGATGTGGAATGTATTACATCAACACTCGTTGGTTGGGTGGTACACTCACAAACTTCAAGACAATCAGAAACAGTATCGAAAGACTCAACAAACTCAACCAAATGGAAAAAGTTGGAGAATTCGATTTGCTTCCAAAGAAAGAAGTTGCTCTTCTTAAACAAGAAAGAGACAAATTGGAAAAGAACCTTGGCGGAATCAAAGATATGAGAGAAATGCCAGGCGTTATCTTTGTTGTTGACCCAACAAATGAAAAGATTTGTGTTCACGAAGCAGGAATCTTGAATGTTCCAGTTGTAAGTTTGGTAGACACAAACTGTGATCCATCAGGCGTTGACATCGTAATTCCAGGAAATGACGATGCTATCCGTTCAGTTAAACTCATTGCAAGCGCTATTGCTGATGCAGTTATCGAAGCTAGAGAAGGCGTTTCTATGACTAAGGAAGAAGAAGTTGAAGAAGAAGTAGACCTTAAAAGTTTGCTCGAACAAGCTAAACCTTCAGTAGAAATGGCAGAAGCTGGCGAAGAAAAGAAAGCAGCAAAAAAACCAAGAAAAAAGCCTGCTGCAAAGAAAGAAGTTAAGGCAGAAGAAGCTGCTGCTGAAACAACAGATGCTGAATAAATCTATACAATTTTCACAATTTTGAAAAACAAAAATTAAAAAGGAGAATTTATTATGAGTTTTACTGCACAAGATGTTGCTAAACTTAGAGCACAAACAGGCGTTGGTATGATGGAATGCAAAAAGGCACTTACTGATGCAAACGGAGATTTTGAAAAGGCTATCACTCTTTTGAGAGAAAGAGGACTTAAAGCTGTTGACAAAAAGCAAGGAAGAATTGCTTCAGAAGGTTTGGTTGCTTCATACATCCATATGGGTGGAAGAATCGGCGTTTTGGTAGAAGTTAACTGCGAAACAGACTTCGTTGCTAAGAGTGACGATTTCCAAAACTTGGTAAAGGATATTGCTATGCAAATCGCTGCTGCAAATCCAAAATATGTTAAGGAAGACGAAGTTGATGCTACAGAACTCGAAAAAGAAAAAGAAATTTTGAGAGCTCAAGCACTCAACGAAGGAAAGCCAGCTGCAATCGTTGACAAGATGGTTGAAGGCAGAGTTAAAAAATACTATGAAGATGTTTGCCTTTTGAACCAAGCATTTGTTAAAGATTCAAGCAAAACAATCAAAGATGTTTTGACAGAAGCTACACTTAAAATCGGAGAAAAGATTTCTGTTAGAAGATTCGTTCGTTATGAACTTGGCGAAGGAATGGAAAAGAGAAACGACGATTTGGCTGCAGAAGTTGCAAAACAAATGGCTGGAAACTAATTTCCATAACAAACAAAAGCACACTCAGTTTGGGTGTGTTTTTTTTGTCGAAAAATGCTTGCAAAAAACGATTCGATATTGACTTATTTATCAATATTTGATAAAATAATGTTATGGAAAGGGGGATTTTATGGTAGATTTGACATGGAATCAACAAGAAGTCGTTGAACAACTTCAAAAACTTTTTGGTTTGTCAGAGAGTTATATTCAACAACAACTTGACACAAAAATCAGATCAACAAGAGATAGAGAACGACTTGTTGCAATTTTGCAAGCCGTTGGACCTGCTTGCGAACAATTTGCCGACAAAATAGATGCAGAAGGCAATTTGCTTGTCAATGAAAAACTTAAAAACAAGGTTGGCAAACTTTTGCTTTCTAGACTTGATTATGACAGTTTTTCTGATGAAGAATCGCCACGAGCAACATATTATAGATTGCGCACAGAGGGTGATGGATTTTTTGGACAAACAACAGAAATGGGTATTAATCCTTACAAAATCATTTATGCAACTGTTTTGACAAATGCCAATTTGAGAGATGATTATCAAAATGGTGTCAAAGATGACAGATGCGAAGCAAGACAATTTTTGGCGATTTACCACGCTTTGCGCAGCACTTTGAGATTGTCGAGAGAAGAGACAAACGAATTGTTTGAAAAATGTTCTTCTTTGGCATCAAAATGCTATTCGACAAACATCTCAGCAATTTATCAAGAACTTTTGGGTTTGACCATTGTAAGTTCGGAAGAGGCGAGAGGAAGTTATTTGTTTAGAACAGTTCACACCGAAAACGACTTTCTTCCAAGAGAAAAAAGAGTTTCAGTTGAAATTGAAAACATTTTGAAAGTAAATCCATCTCTCTTTATGGCAAAACCGGAAAGATTGAAAAAGGCATTTGCCTATGTTTGCACAAGAGTTCCAAAAGAACAAATTGAAGAAGTTTATCAAAGAGCATTGGCAGAAAATCCACAAACAACAATGACAAGATTTGACGCAAAAGTTCAAATTTTGAGAAGTTGGATCAAAGACAATTCGACACTTCTTACAATGAATGTGTCTGACATGAAGAAAAAAGAAAGTCTTTTGCTTGGCATCTTCAATCAAATGCCACCAGAAAAGCAAGAAGTTTACAGAGGTGCATTTAGAAGCATGATCAACAACCCTGTAAGTTTGAGCATTTTGAGTGGTATGAAGTTGTCTGACATGGCAAAAATTGATGCAACAGACCATATTATCAAAAACTATGCAGCAGAAAACATTGCTTTGCTTGAAAGTTATACAACACCAGAAAAGGTGGCAAAATATATTAAAGAAAACCACTATTTCTTGGCAATGAGCACAAGCAAATTGTCATATTTGTTGCAACTTATTTCAGATCATGACAAAGAAAATCCTGACAATGCAAAACTTGAGGTTTTCTTGAAGTTTGGAAAGACTTTGTTTGCAAGCAATGTCGAATTTAACCCAGATGAAATTTTTGCAAAACTCAACAATCTCGAATTGCTTAATGACCTTGATGTTGACAAGATGAGCGATGCACAACGACTTTCAAAATTTGTAGAATTGTTCTTTGATGGCAACATGCAAGTTGAAAACGAAATTGTTGCACTTATCAGACAAAAACATGCAAGAGAAAGAGCAGGCGAAAGCGAAGTAAGAAGAGTTATCCGTTTGATTGGAAAAAACACAGATTGGAGAAGTGTTGTCAAAGACAAACAGTCAATTTTGAGACTTACAACAGAAATCGGCGATTTGCACTTGTCTAGATTTAAACTTGCTGACACTGCTGAATATGACAGATCGTCAGTTGGTTATTTCTCAACAAGAGAAGAAAAGAGAAACGCAGACAGAATCGAAAGCCTTCTTACAACACTCAGAGATGCTTACGAAAAGAAGAGATTTAATGTTGGCAAAAAGTTTACAAATGTTGAAAAATTGTTCAACTATACAATGATGTATCTCGAACAAGAATTTGATGACCACTTGGCAATTTCTGATTTGTTTAGAGAAGAAATCACAAAACCTTTGGAAGAAGCTTTGATCAGCGAATATGGTTGTGACTCTTCAATCGAAACATTGTTTGGTGGGGTAAACAGAACCATCACAGTTGACAAACCATCGCTTGTTTATCCTCTTAAGGGGCTTGTAAGAGCAGTGGAAAGAAATGATGCAAGTGATGTGCAAGCAAACACAATTCGCATTGAACGACATAAATAATATAAAGAGAGATTGCCTAGATGGCAATTTCTTTTTTTATGGGCGTTTAACTTTTGTTAAAATGTTTGCAAAATTGTTTCTTTTCAGTTATACTATACAAGTAAATATTTTAAAGGAGCTTTTATGAACGAATTAGTAGATGAAATTCTTGAAACCTGCAAACAAGACTTGCAAAAGGTATATTCGCATCAACAAAACGAATATCTTGTTATTAGAGCTGGAAGAGCAAATCCACACATTTTGGATAAGGTTATGGTCGAATATTATGGCATGCCAACACCAATTGTGCAAATGGCAACAGTGACAGTTTCTGAAGCAAGAATCCTCAACATCAGTGTTTGGGACGCATCTCAAATCAAAAATGTTGAAAAGGCAATTTCTATGGCAGACATTGGCATCACACCAACAAATGATGGCAAGACAATCAGACTTGTTTTCCCAATGCTTACAGAAGAAAGAAGAAAAGAAATTGTAAAAAATGTTAAGAAAATTTGCGAAGACACAAAAATTGCAATGAGAAATGCTCGTCGTGATGCACTTGACATGCTTAAAGATTTGAAGAAAGATGGCGAACTTTCTGAAGACGAATTTGCAGTTGCAGAAAAAGAAGTTCAAAAAATTATTGACAAATATACTGATTTGGCCGATCAAGAATCTGCATCAAAAGAAGCAGAAGTTATGAAGGTTTAATCAAGTTTCAATTTAAAGGTAGATATGCAGAAAAAGAAAAAATTTGAGAATATGCCAACACATGTTGCCATGATTATGGACGGAAACAGAAGGTGGGCGACCAGAAAGGGTTTAAACAAACTTGACGGACATAAGGCTGGGGGCAAAGCGCTCAAAAACCTTATGAGTCTTTTTGGGGAATATGAAGAGATCAAATATGTTTCGTTTTTTGCGTTTTCAACTGAAAATTGGAATAGATCTCAAAAAGAGATTGATTCGATTTTTGACATTGCCTATCATTTGATTGAAGAAAACAAAGCATTTTTCAAGAAAAACAACATCAAGTTTGTTGCAATGGGCGATGTAAGCAAATTTCCTGACAATTTAAAAAATGCCCTTGTTGGCACAATGGAAGAAACAAAAAACAACACCGGACTTGTTGTCAATTTGGCAATGAATTATGGTGGAAGAGATGATATTGTGCAGGCAGTTAATAAATTGATTGAAAATGGCAATAAATCTGTTGATGTTGAAAGCATCAAACAAAATTTGTATTCTGCAGGATCGCCAGATATTGATCTGCTTATCAGAACAAGTGGCGAAATGCGAATTTCAAACTTTATGTTGTTTCAAATGGCATACAGCGAACTTTACTTTACAAAAGTTTGTTGGCCAGACTTTGACAAAAAACAACTCGATAAGGCGCTTAAGGCTTATTCGAAAAGAAACAGAAGATTTGGAGGAAAATGATGAAAAAAAGACTTTATTCAGCAGGTCTTATGGCTGTCGTTTTGGTAGTTTTCTTCGTGCTTAAAATTTTTGTAAGCAACTACTTCTTCGATGCCTTTTTTGGCATTTTGGCTTGCTATGCAGGTTACGAAATGTCCAAGCTGTTGAGCAAAACAGGGCTTTACAACTATCTTGGCATGGCTATGTTTTTCCCTGCATTTTTGATGGCAGCAAATTTGGTTGGTATTTATGCTGCACGCACAACAGCAAATGTTATGTGGATTCTTTACACAATTTTGATTGACATGGGGCTTATCCTTTTGGGTGGACTTGCTTCATTTTTGTTTGGATTTTTCAGAAAAAAGAAAAGCATCTTGCATGAAATGGATGTAAGAGGTGTAAACAATATGTCAATTGTGAAGTTTTCGCTCAAAAAAGCACTTCACACAATGATTGCTTTTGTTTATCCAGCATTTATTTTCTTGCTCTTTATCTTTATCAACCACTTCAACGACTTGCCACTTGCAAAGCTTGCAGGCGTTGGATCTGATGTGTCACTCTTTATCTTGGTGACAGCATTTACTATCCCAATTTTTACAGATTCGTTTGCAATGCTTACTGGGTCTGTGATTGGTGGAAAGAAACTTTGTCCAAAAATCAGCCCAGGAAAAACAATTTCTGGCTCTGTAGGCGGAGTGCTTTGGTGCGTTTTGTTTAGCGCTTGTGTTTATTTGATTTTTGGCTCTATCAATTCGTTTGCTCCATTTATGGAAGTTTTCCCAATTTGGGCATACCTTATCATCACACTTGTTGGCAGTGTTGTTGCTCAATGTGGTGACTTGTTTGAATCTATTCTCAAACGCAGAGCAAATGTGAAGGACAGTGGAAAGTTTTTGCCAGGACATGGTGGTCTTTTGGACAGAATCGACTCTCACATCTTTATTGCAGCATTTGTTTTGATTGCATTTTTGATTTTTGCTATTTAACAAAAGCCTAGACATTTTTTAAGGAAGGGTTATGACAGTTCTTTATATCTTGCTTGCAGTTGTTGTGCTTCTTGTTATGGTGACTATTCACGAACTTGGACACTACATCGTAGGCAAAATTTTGAAATTTAAGATAAAAGAATTTTCTATTGGTTTTGGACCTGCAATATTTTCTAAAACCAACAAAAAAACGGGGGAGAAGTTCTCACTCCGTATTTTTCCGTTGGGTGGATATTGTGCGTTTGATGGCGAAGATGATGATGACGAACCTGTCAAAAAAGCAATTATGCCAGATGGCTCAGAAGCAGTGGTAAATGCTGATGAATCGGCAGAAGAAGCGACACAAGATGCATCAGGGGATCTTGCAAAAGTTGAAAAAGTAGATGACAAACCTAGAGAAGGATCGTTTTATGATCAAAAACCTTGGAAGAGGATTTTGGTGCTTTTGGGTGGGGTTACAGCCAACTTTTTGAGTGCTATTTTGTTTTCGTGGATTCTTCTTTGTGCAAACGGTTATGATGTGCCAAAAATCGCATCAGTAAACACAAATTTGCAGACTGAAGTTGGGGTTGAATATGTTGTTGACTATCCATTTGAAGTGGGAGATGTGATCACTCATATCGGTGGCAAAGAAATCGACTTTGCTTTTGGTGGAAACTATGTTTCACTCGTCAACGCTCAACGAAACGCAGCAATCAAACAATATCAAATTTATTATGATGCAAACGGAAAAACTTTGCCAACAGACAATCTTTATACTTTTGAAATGACTGTCAAAAGAGATGGAAAGGTTGAAAATTTGACAATCACAGTTTATCCAAAACTTGAAGCAGTTGAAACTTCAGAAAAAGATGAAGAAGGAAACCCTATCATCAAATATAGTGTAAACGGACTTATCGGCCTTGAATCTGCCGAAGGGGAAGATCCTCACACAGTGCCATACAAATATGGTTTTTGGGGAGGACTTGGCCGTTCGTTTGAAATGGCCTTTGGGTTTGCCTGGGTTGTGCTTAAGAGTTTGTTTATGCTTTTGACATTCCAAGTGCCAATCAAACAAATGACAGGCACAATTGGCACAATCGCAACTATGGCAACTATGGCATCAGAATCACTCTCTTATTTCTTGATTTTTATGCCACTTATTGCGGCAAACTTGGCAATATTCAATCTTCTGCCTATTCCGGCACTTGATGGCTGTCAGGTGTTGTTTACAACAATCGAATGGATAAGGGGCAAACCAATCAACAGAAAAACTCAAAGCATGATAAACTTTATTGGGCTTTGTGTGCTTTTAGGGTTTGTCGTTGTGATAGACATCTTGCATTTTGTGCTTTAGCGCAATTTAAATTGCAAACTACAAAACAAAATATGCTTGACAAAAGTCAGGCATTTTTTTATTATATTTATATGAATTTTCAACAAGAATTTTATTCGACATTTGGGGATAAATTTCCTCAACTTAAACTCAAAGATGTTGTGGTAAAGAGAAAGGCCGGCAGTTGCGTGGTTACTTTTTTGTATCCTTCAACAATCGAAGAGATGTCTGATGATGACAAAAAAGAGGTTGTCAATTGGATTGAAAACGCTTTGCAACTTGAAAAGGTTTCGATCAGATGCAAGTTTATGAAGGTGTTTTTGGAAGAAAGATTGATTTTGAAGTTTTTGCAAAATTACTTTGAAAAGAAACACAAACTGTTGACTTCTTATTTGACTGCAGAAAGTTTTAAAATTGAGATAAACAACATTGATATAATTGTTGATATAGATGTTTCAAATCGTATGATTGACTTTTTTGCTGAGCATAAAATCCAAGCAGATTTGGCAAAAGAATTGAAAAATGATTTTCTTGTTGACTTTGTGATTAGGCTTAATGCTTGTGATCACATTGTTGATGAGGTTGACATTGTCAATGTCGAAATGAAAACGACTTACAAACCTGTGAAGAGATACGAAGTTGAAGTGATAAAAGACATTATTGGCAAAAACATTGTGCCAAGACCCGAGTTTTTGTCTTATATCAAATCGGCAAAAAAATCTGCAATTGTGGCAGGATTTATAAGAAAGTTTGAGCAGAAAACTTTTGTTGCCAAAAAAGGTGCAAGAGCTGGCCAAGAAAAGAAATTTTACACTTTTATTCTGGAAGATGGAAAGGGTAAAATTGACTGTATTTATTTTTCATCAAAAGTTAATGAAAAGGTTATGGATTCGCTTGAAGAGGCAATGTATGTGCTTGTGCAAGGGGATATTGCGCCAAGCAAGTTTGATGGCAGATTGCAGTTGATGGTTGACAAAATGGCACTTGCAACAATTGTAGAGAGCGAAAATTTGCCAGCAAAACCGAAAGCAAAGCAGATTGAGGGGCCTGTTGTGCAAATTGAAAAGTTGACAACGACAGAACAAGCAAACTTGTTTGAAGCACCAAAGATTTATGACGACAACATAAATGGTGAAACAATCGTTGTGTTTGACTTGGAAACGACAGGGCTTGACTCTGAAGTTGATGAAATCACTGAAATTGGCGCAGTTAAGATTGTTGATGGTGTGATTTCTGAAAAGTTTGCAACATTTGTAAAACCATCAATCACAATCCCAAAAGAGGTAACCGAACTTACGGGTATAACTAATGAAATGGTTGCAAATGCACCAGAAGTGCAATATGTTTTGAAAGATTTTTATGAGTTTGCAAAAGGGGCAACTTTGTGTGGACATAATATCATCAATTTTGACTTGAAGTTTGTCAGAAGAATTGGCTCCGAACTTGGTTTGGAATTTGACAACCCTGTTTTGGACACTCTCAATCTGGCGAGAGAATCAAAGCATTTGTTTACAAGTTACAAACTCGGAACAATCGTAAAATACTTCGACTTGACACTTGAAGGGGCTCACAGAGCGTGGAATGATGCTTATGCAACAGCAGAAGTTTTGCTTAAATTGTGTGAAAAACACTAGCAATCGGCAAATTGTATGATTTTTTGTGATTTTTTTGCGTTAAATGTGCAAATTTGTCTTGATTTTTTTAGATATATAGTTTATAATAATAACATCTTGACAGGAGTGGGCAAATTCTTTGCTCACTCTTTGTATTAAGTAGACATTTTTGGAGGTGCAAATTGGCAAAAGTAAAACAAATTTGTGAAGAAAAACTCAAATCTGTGATCGAAGAGATGGGTTACGAACTTGTCGAAGTTAGTTATGAAAAAGAAAACGGCGAAATGAGTTTGATTTTCACTATCGACAAAGAAGAAGGCATCACAATTGATGATTGTGAAACTGTCACAAGAAAGATTGATCCAATTTTGGAAGAAATCAATCCAACTGATGACAAACCTTACACATTGGTAGTAAGTTCGCCAGGGCTTGACAGACCACTCAAAACAGACAGAGATTTGAAGAGAAATCTTGAAAAAGAAGTCGATCTCAATTTGTTTGCAAAGATCGATGGCAAGAAAGCTTTTACTGGAGTGTTGACAGCTTTTGATGAAAAAACTGTGACAATCAAAACAGAAAAAGAACAACTTGTTTTTGATCGTGAAAAAGTTGCATCAATCAAATTAGTTATAAAATTTTAAGGAGAAAACCAAAATGGTAAATAAAGATTTTTTCAAGGCGCTTGACGAACTTGAAGCAGAAAGAAAAATTGATAAAGAAACATTTATTCAAACATTGGAAGCAGCACTTTCTTCTGCATACAAAAAAATGTATGGCGAAGCAAAATCTGCAATGGTAAAACTCAACCCAGAAAAAAGCACAATCAAGATTTATTCTTACAAAACAGTTGTTGCTGAAGTTGAAGATCCAGACAAAGAATTGTCTTTGGCAGAAGCAAAAGAAACAAAAAAATCTTCAAAGATTGGCGATGTTGTTATGGTTGAAGAAGCAACAAAAGACTTTGGTCGTATTGCAGCACAAACAGCAAAACAAGTTGTTATGCAAAAACTTCGTGAAATGGAAAGACAAACAGCAGCAAGCGAACTCGCTGAAAAAGAAGACGAACTTCTTACAACAATTGTTAAGCGTGTTGATGACGAAACTGTTTATGTTCAAATCGCAGGAAGCAACACAGAAGGCGTTATGATGAAAAACGACCAAATCCCTGGCGACAAGTTTAATGTAGGCGACAGAGTGAAGGTTTATGTAAAGAAAATCAAAGACTCTTTCAAAGGTTTGCAAGTGCAAGTTTCAAGAAGCAACATTGGCTTTATCAGAAAATTGTTTGAATTGGAAGTTCCTGAAATCGCAAGTGGCGAAGTAAAAATCAAAAACATTGCTCGTGATCCAGGAAACAGAGCAAAGGTTGCAATCTACACAGACAGACCAAATGTTGATGCAATTGGCGCTTGTGTAGGAAACAGAGGCACAAGAATCAACACAATCGTAAACGAATTGAATGGCGAAAAGATTGACCTTGTTGAATATTCTGAAGATCCACTTGAATATATTGCAAGAGCACTTAGCCCAGCAAAAGTGCTTTCAGTTGAAACAAACGACAGTTTGAATATGTCACAAGTTATCGTGCCTGATGACAAATTGTCTTTGGCAATTGGCAAGGGTGGACAAAATGTTCGTTTGGCAGCAAGACTTACTGGTTGGAAGATTGATGTAAAACCAGAAAGCTTCCTTAAGCCAGCTCAAACAGAAGCAAGCAACGAAGAAGTTGAATACGAACTTACAGAACTTTCAGATGAAGATTCTTTTGACACAATGGGTGATTTGGAAGAATTGGAATCACTTGACGACGAATTGACAGAAATCTAATTTGGGGGATTGCTTATGCAACAAAAACCAAAAGAAAAAATAAGAATGTGCATTGTCTGCAGAGGACAAAGCGACAAAAAGACTCTGCTTAGAATTGTCAAAAACAAAGATGGCGAAATTTTTGTAGACAAAACCGGCAAAGCAAACGGCAGAGGGGCTTATGTTTGCAAAAACAAAGAATGTTTTGAAAAACTTTGCAAACAAAAAGCGCTCAACAGAGCATTCAAATGTGAAGTGGCTCAACAAGTATATCAAATGATCGGAGAAGAAATTGACAAAGATTAGTGGTTTGATTTCGATTGCAAGAAAAGCAGGTTATGTGGTGATTGGGCAAGACAATTTGTCGGCACACAAACAAAAACTTTATTTGCTTTTAATGTGCAAAAGCGCAGGAAATTCGCTTGTTCGTGAGAT
Organism: Clostridia bacterium; assembly: GCA_017452445.1. GTDB lineage: Bacteria > Bacillota > Clostridia > Christensenellales > UBA1242 > Caccovivens. The sequence goes on along the minus strand of JAFTMH010000004.1, from coordinate 107,273 downwards.
GAGACATATTTCAAACGAAAGGCAAATTCCACTGCTTGAAGTTGAAGAACTTGGAAAACTTATAGGGATTGACAACTGCAAAGCACTTGGTGTCAAAAACAAGGCTTTCAGCGACAATATTATCAAAATTATAAAAGAAGGAGAATAGATTTGGCTACACAACAACTCAACGCACTCAAAACAATAAACAACATTCAAAGAGATGGCTCTTTGCAGGATTTATTGTTGTCTATCAAACAAGCAAAGGTTGATATTGACACATTCTCAAAATCTGTTCAAGACCAAAAAGCAAAACTTCAAGCAAAGCAAAAAGAAGAAGTTAAAAAGCAACTTGAAATTGAAAAAGCTAAGATTGAAGAAACAAAGGCAAAAGAACAAACTCAAGCTGCAAAGGTTGAAAAACCAGCAAGAGAAGAAAAGCAAATCTTTTCTCATGGCAATGGTCAAAACAACTTCCGTAAGTTTGATGGACAAAATCAAAACAACAGATTTGGTCAAAGAAATGGACAAAACGGAAACTTCCGTCAAGGTAGCTATCAACAAGGTGGTTTCAACGGACAACAAAGACCAAATCAACAACAAAGAAATGGAAACTTTGCTGGTGGCAACTTTGCCAACAGAAATCAACAAGGTGGATTTAATAGAAATGGTCAAGGACCACAAGGTCAAAGACCAAAAAATGGACCATTTGTTTCGACAAGAGCAAACGGATTTAAGTCATTTGCTCCAGCACCAACAGAAAGCAGTGCTGTTTTGGCTTCACAACCAGAAAGAAACTTTGGAAACAAAAACAAACAAAGAAGAAACATTGACGAAACCAAGAAAATCAGTGCCAGAGCAAGAGCAAATATGTCAAAACAAAACAACATTCTTGTTATGGATGAAGACGGTTTTGAAGAAACAACAATGGGTTCTAGAAAACTCATAAAGAAGAAAAAAGAAGTTGAAGTAATCGTTGCGCCACAAGTTACACATGCAGTGATGACTTCAAGAGAAATCACAGTAAAAGATTTGAGCGAAAAGATTGGAAAACCTGTTGCTGAAATTGTTAAGAAACTTATGCTTTTGGGCATTATGGCGACAATCAACAGCACAATCGACTTCGACACTTGCGAACTTGTCGCAGGCGAACTCGGAGTTACACTCGAACTTAAACTCGACAAAACTTATGAAGAACAACTTCTCGACAAGTCAGCCGAAGAAGATGATGACAAAGATTTGGTTAAGAGACCACCAGTTGTTACTGTTATGGGCCATGTTGACCACGGTAAAACATCACTTCTTGATGCATTTAGAAAGACAAATGTTGTTCTTGGCGAAGCAGGTGGTATCACTCAAAAGATTGGTGCTTACCAAATTTCGTTTAATGGCGAAAAAATCACTTTCTTGGACACTCCAGGACATGCTGCATTTACTTCAATGAGAGCAAGAGGTGCAGAAGTTACTGATATCGCAATTTTGGTTGTTGCTGCTGATGATGGTATTATGCCTCAAACAATCGAAGCAATCAATCACATCAAGGCTGCAGGCGTGCCAATGATTGTGGCAATCAACAAGATGGACAAACCAGAAGCAAACCCAGACAGAGTTAAACAACAACTTACAGAACATGGCATTTTGCCAGAAGAATGGGGCGGCGATGCAATCTGTGTGCCTATTTCTGCTAAACACGGAATGGGTATGGACGAACTCAAAAAGATGATTTTGCTTGTTGCTGAAATGGAAGATTTAAAGGCAAATCCAAACAAGATGGCAACAGGAACTGTTATCGAAGCCGAACTTGACAAAAACCGTGGTGCAGTTGCTACTGTTTTGGTTCAAAGCGGAACTTTGAAAGTTGGTGACTCTATTATGTCAGGTATTACTTACGGAAAAGTAAAGGCAATGTTTGACGAAAACGGAAAACCAGTTAAGAAAGCAGGACCTTCAACACCAGTTGCAGTTATGGGCTTCAATGATGTTCCAAACTCTGGTGATGCAGTTTATGCTGTTGAAGAAAGTTTGTCAAAACAAGTTATTCAAGAAAGAATAAACAAAATTAAACAAGAAAGAGCAAAACAAACCTCAGGTGTAAGTGCAGATGACTTTATGAGCAGAATTCATGAAGGCAATTTGAAGAGCCTTAATATCATCATCAAGGCAGACACACAAGGTTCGGTTGAAGCGCTTAGAGCATCATTGGAATCAATCAGAAACGAAGAAGTCAAAGTTGTGTGCATTCACAGTGCAGCAGGTGGCATCACAGAAAGCGACCTCGTGCTTGCACAAACAACAGGATCTGTTATGATTGCATTCAACATCAAAACACCAAACAAGATGATGCAAATGGTTGACAGTTTGAAAGTTGAATTGATTGAATCAAGAATTATTTATGAAGTTGTTGATCAAATCACAAGACTTTCAAAAGGTATGATGGCCATTAAGTATGAAGAGAAATATGTCGGCAGTGCCGAGGTAAGAGTTGTCTTCAAACTTTCTTCTGCAGGAAAAGTTGCAGGAAGTTATGTGCTTGATGGAAAGATTCAAAGAAATGCCATTGTAAAAGTTAAGAGAGGCAACGAAATTATTGGCGACAGTGCTATCGACTCTTTGAAGATTGTTAAAGACGAAAAGAGCGAAGTTGCAAAGGGCTTTGAATGTGGTATCAAACTTAAAGACAATATCGACTTCCAAGAAGGAGATATTTTGGAATGCTATGTGAAACAGGAGGTTAAAAGAGATTAGTTTTTAATCTCTTTTGCTTTATAAAAGACAAGGAGGTATTTATGTCTAATCGTGTTGAAAGAGCAAACAGTGAAATTCAAAAATGTTTGACAGAAATCATCAAATTTAAGATGAACGACCCAAGAGTTGACAAAATCGTAAGCCTTACCGAAGTGAAAGTTACTCCAGATTTTAAGTATTGCAAAGTTAAAGTCAGTGTTTTGGACTTGAAAGATGTCGAAAATGTGACAAAGGTTTTGCAAAAGAGTGAAGGATTTATCAAAAGAGAACTCGCAAAAATGATTGATATGCCTTATGTGCCAAAAATTAACTTTGTTGTTGATAAAAGCACAGCAAGTGCACTTAGAGTTGAAGAGATTTTGAGAAATCTTAATATTCCAAAGGCAGAAGAAGAGGAAGAAGTTGATGATTGAAACTAAAGAAATAATAAAAACTTTGAAAGATGCCAAAAATATCGCAATTTTTGCCCATAGACACCCTGATGCCGATGCTTACGGCTCAATGTTTGGGTTGAGGGAAATTTGCCGTATTTTGGGCAAAGATGCAGACATCTTTGCAATTTGCAATTATTCAAATGATATGACCAAAATTTTCAATTATGATGAAATCAAACAAGATTTCAATCCGGAAGAATATGATTTGGTTGTGTTTGTAGATATGCATTTGCAATTTAGATTGGATGCTAAACATATTGATTTGGCAGTTAAGCCAGCAAATAAACTTTGCATCGATCACCATCCTATTGGAGAAGATGATGTTATGGTTGCAGAAAAATGTTATGTAAAACAAGTGGCTGCTGCTTGTTGTCAAATTTTGTGCGAAATTTGCCAAGCAGAAAACATTGAAATTACACCAACTCTTGCAACTTATCTTTGGGCAGGACTTATGGGTGATACAAACAGATTTCTCAACTCAAATGTAACACCAGAAGTGTTTGAATGTGCCAAAGTGCTTATGCAAGCAGGGGCAGAAGTGCAAAGAGTGTATGAAATTATGTTTAAGAGCATGACGATGCAACAACTTCAAGTGAAAAACACTGCTGCAAGAAAGTTGGTGCTTAAAGAAGACGGAAAAGTTGCTTACATCGTGTTTACAATCAAGGACATGAAAAAACTTGGCATTGATTTGGACGGTGTGAAAAGAGTTAGCGACTTGGCAATCAAAATAGAAGGTGTGCAAGCAGCATTTTTGTGCACTGAATATCAAAAAAATCATTTCAAGATCAGCATGAGATCAATGGAAGGCGTTGATGTTGGTGCATTTGCTGCAAAAAATGGTGGTGGTGGCCATGTTTGTGCTGCTGCATTTGAAATTGATGCAACAAAAAGACAATTGATTTCTAAATTAAATGACTGGTGCAAGGAGATTTTGAATGGCTAAAAACAGACACTATTCTTTCACTAAAAGTGGGATTGTGCTGGTAAATAAACCGGTTGGCATTTCGTCAAACGCTGTCGTAAACATTGTCAAACATTGTTTAGATGCAAAAAAATGTGGGCATTTGGGCACTCTTGACTTGGAAGGTGAAGGTTTGTTGCCGGTGACGGTGAACAATGCAACAAAGTTGTTTGATTATTTTTTAAAAAAAGATAAAACATATCACACAATTTTTGTGTTTGGGTTTGAAACAGACACACTTGACACTTCAGGCGAAATTGTCAAACAAAAAGAGTGTGATGTTTCAAAAGAGCAAGTTGAAGAGGCTTGCAAGCAGATGATTGGCAAATATGCACAAATGCCACCTATGTATTCAGCAAAGAAAGTGGGAGGCAAAGTCGCATACAAAGAAGCCAGAAAAGGCAACGATTTGGAGCTTCAGCCAAAAGAAATCGAAATCTATGATTGCAAGATGTTGCAACAGATTGACAAAAACAAATTTGAGTTTGAAATTTCATGCTCGAGTGGCACATACATAAGAAGTGTGTGTCGTGATATGGCAGCAAAAATTGACACCTATGGTAGTATGCAATGCATAACACGCACAAGATGTGGTGGTTTTATGCTTGACAACGCATACACACTCGATCAAATAAGAGATGGCAAATTTGAGTTGTTGTCATGTGAAAATGTTTTCGATTATCCAAACATTTTTTTGTCTGTTGATGATGCGCAAAGGTTGTATTTGGGACAAAAATTGGATATCGAAAAAGAAAACGGAACTTACAGGCTTTATGAAGGGTTGGACTTTATTGGGCTTGGAAAAGTTGAAGACAAAATTTTGAGTTATACAACAAGATTGATTTAAGGAGTTTTGTATGGCAAAAGCATTGTTTGGACCTTCAGGAAACAGTTTGTCGTTTTATGAAGAAGGCCACAAATCTAGTCTTGAAACTGCAAAATGGGTTAAAGACAGAGGTTTGGACTTGTTTGAATATAGTTTTGGACAAGGTTATCGCATGAAAGAGGAAATGGCTGTGCAAATTGGCGAAAAGTTTGCCGAATATGGCATAAAACTTTCGTTGCACGCACCATATTTTATCAATTTTGCAAACCCAGATCCTGAAATGTATGAAAAATCATTGGGATACATAAAAAACGGCATCAAATATATGAAATTGCTTGGTGCAAAAAGATTGATTTTTCATGCTGGATCTTGTGGAAAGCAAACCAGAGAAGATGCACTGGCACTTATGAAAGTTAGATTTGCAGAATTTATGCCTGAAATCGAAAGTTTGCTTGATGAAGATATGTATATTTGCCCTGAAACCATGGGCAAGTCAATGCAAATTGGCACTTGGAAAGAGATTATTGACCTTTGCACCATTTCGCCAAAACTTTTGCCTACATTTGATTTTGGTCATGTAAATGCTTTTACTCAAGGTCAACTTAAAACCGAGGGCGATTATCAAGAGATTTTTGATTATTGCAGACAAAAACTTGGAGATTGGCGAACAGAAAATGCGCATGTTCATTTTTCGAAAATCGAATATGGGGCAAAAGGAGAGATAAGACACCTCACTTTTGCAGATGAAGTTTATGGTCCAGATTTTGCGCCTTTGGCAAAAGTTTTGGTCAAAAACAATCTTTCTTGTCATATTATTTGCGAGTCTGATGGCACAATGGCAGAAGACAGTGTAAATATGAAAAAATTATACATAGATGCAAAAGCATAAAGTTTAAGGAGGAGGACTTATGGCAGAAGAATATGTAGAACAAGAAGAAATGGTTGATGTAGAAGCACAAAAAGATGCGATGTTTGCTATGCTTGAGAGAGCAAGAAGTGGCAATATGTCAAAAGAAGAAATGACAACATTTTTGTCTATGCTTGTAAATGCAAACCCATACACAACTGATTTTTCAAAAGCAACAATAATTGCAGGGGAAACTGTTGGAGTTGAAATTGGTGACACAGGTGATGGAGCACAAGGTTCGACAAGAAACAGAGATATCACTGTTGCGGCAGAATATGCAGAAGAAGTTTTGTCAGGAAAAAGAACTTTTATGGATGCTGTTATCACAATGGGGCACGAAAACGAACATGCTCAACAACATACATACAAAGATTACAAAGAGGATTTTGATGAATACGATCCTGCATTTGAAAGAATTACAACTGCTTGTGTAGAAAATTTTGCTGACATCAAATTGACACCAGAACAAGTTTTTATGGCAATGCAACTTTATGCTGATTGTTTTGGTCCTGAATTTGTCGAAAAATTTGAAAATTTGCCAGAAGAAGCACGAAAGAAATATATCGCAAATGTGCAATTTGGAAATTATGTCAAATTGAAATATGAAGAAGAAGCAAGAGAAAGAAGTTTTGCATTTGCTGAAGTGTTTTTGAGTGGGGTTTCTTCTGATCCTAGATGCACACCAGAAATGAAAGAATGGCTTGAAGGTCAAAGATCTACAATCGAGCAATATAAAGCAAATGAAAAGAAAAATAGAGAAAAATATGCTTATTATGAAAACTTTGAAAGAGTGTTGTCTAAGGCGACAATAGGGGATTTGCTTGGAAAAGAATCTTTCCTTAAAGGAAAAGACAAAGAAGGTGTATCTGAATTTAGAAGAATGTTTGCTGTTGCAGAAAGTTCGGATGAATTTTTCTCTAAGTTGGCTGATTCAAACACTTATGTGCAAACCTTGGCAAATGTGTTGAGAAAGACATATTTGAAAAAAAGCGCTGTCGAAACAATGAATGATTACCTTTTGGCAATTCACAACGGAAACGACATTGTTGCAAATGTTTTGCAAGATGTTATGATGACAAAAGCGATTTCAAACCCAAAAATTCAAAAAGTGCTTGCAAATGGTGTTGCCGAACTTTTGACAATGGACAACATTCCACTTCCAATATATCAACATGTTGCTTTTGACAGATTGCTTTCGGCAGAACAAATTAAACAAGTGACAGAAAAACTTGTTGCTGAAGGAAAAATTGTTTATGCGGCAAAGTTTGTTGACAATGTAGCATCAATGGCAAAACTTAGATCGCCATTAAAGGATGAAGAAAAAGCAGAAATTTGGGGCACTCTTGCAGAATCCTTTGGCAAAAGTGCAGCACAAATGCTTGCACAAGTTGAAGCTGGCGACAAAGGTGTGTGTGCATTCAACTATTTACAGTTGCAGGCAATGGCATTTGAATTTTCTGTGGTTTCAAGTGATGAGGCTCAACAAAAATTTGAAGAAATTTGGCAACAACTTGGCACATATGAACAAGACATAAAACAACTTGCCGCTGTTGAAAAAGAAAATCAAGACAAAATCCGTAGGGCGATTTATGGTGACAGGGCATTTGGTGGAGCCGCTCCAACTCTTGACGAACAAAGAAAAGACACTGCACCAATTATGGACAATGCCGCACGAGAATTGAAATAAATTTGAAAATTTGCCCGTATTGCTTGAAATATATGGGCAAATGTGCTAATATATGTAAGGAAAATTTAATTATTAGGAGATTTTAATTTATGGTTACTGCTGGAGATTTTAGAAAAGGCACAACATTTGAAATGGACGGATGTGTATACAATGTTATCGAATTTTTGCATGTTAAACCAGGAAAGGGTTCACCTTTTGTAAGAGCAAAAATCAAAAATGTTATGACAGGACAAGTAAAGGAAGACACTTTCAACCCATCTGACAAATTTCAAGATGCTGTTATCGAAAAGAAAGAAATGCTTTATCTTTACAACGATGGCGAACTTTATTATTTCATGGACAATGAAACATACGAACAAATGCCACTCAACAAAGATACAGTTGAAGATGCTCTCAACTTTGTAACAGAAAATATGCCAACAACAATGTATATGTATAAGGGTGTTCCATTTGCTGTTTACCCACCAACATTTGTAGAACTTGAAGTTGTTGACACAGAACCTGGTATTCAAGGTGACACATCAAAGGCTTCTCAAAAACCTGCAACTTTGGTTACTGGCTATGTTATCAGAGTTCCACTTTTCGTAAACATTGGAGATGTTATCCGTGTTGACACAAGAGATGGATCTTATATGGAAAAAGTTAAGTAAGAAACTTGGTCTAAAAATAAAACACAACCGATTTGGTTGTGTTTTTTTGTTTTGATTAGTCATCGAGATTGTCGACAATCTTCTTGATTCGTTTGAGCCAATTTGTGAGAATGTCCGTTTCAATAAGTGCTTTAAGAAGCCCTGGTTTGTTTTTTTCTTCTTTAAGCACAAGCGAAATAAGAGCAATCATATATTCGAAATTTTTGTCGCAAACACAAAGTGGGGCAAGGGTTTCAACTGTTGCATTTATGTCAACGATTGTTTCTGGTTTTTTGATTTCAAATTCTCTGAAATCACGAACAAAACTTTTAACTTCGTCATCGTAAATAACATAAGGCTTGTCAATAACAATGTTTCCTGCGGCAGTGTCTGTTGACCAGGTGCCAGCATCTTTGCATGCTTTGATGTTTTTGATGTGCGAAAGGATTTTGTTGTAAACCTTTGCTTTTTGTTGTTCTCTCTTAAAGCAAGGATAGCACATGCCTTTGTATTTTTCATCAGCACCAATGTCAATTTCTTTCCCTTCAACAGAGATGATGCCTTTGACAAATTTTGCATTCATTGTTGCTTTGCGACCACACTCGCAAACACTTTTGATTTCTGACAAACTGTCACAGATTTCAACGAGGCGTTTGCTGCCTTCAAAAAGTTCGCCTTTATAGTTTGTCATAAGTCCATAGCACAAAACAGAAACTTTGTCTGTGATTGCTCTGAGTTGTTCGATTTGTTGCTTTGTGCAGAATTGACATTCGTCAACAATCACAATGTCGAGCGCTTCGTTGTCGTTTTGTTCTTCAAACAAATCAAGCAAGTTTTCGCTGTCTGCGAAGGTGATGCAAGGTGCTGAAAGTCCAATACGAGAGACAACTTCATTTGCCTTGAAACGGGTGTCGATTTGTGGCTTGAGAAGCAAAACTTTCATTCCTTTTTGCATATAGTTGAATCTGCACATAAGGGCTGATGCTGTTTTTGATGAACCCATTGCGCCATATTTGAAATATAATTTTCCCATACTCACTCCTTTTGGAAGATTATAACAAAAGCGCTTGTTTTTTCAAAATAAATATGCTCTCTTTTTGGTAGAATAATTTAAAATTTGTTTGCAAGATATTTTGATGCTGTTGTATAATGTTGTTGAATTAGAATAGGAGATTTTTGCGTGAAAGACTTAAACCTTATAAGAAATTTTTGCATTATTGCGCATATAGACCATGGAAAAAGCACTTTGGCTGACCGTTTGATAGAACTTACAGGCACTGTTTCAAAAAGAGATATGCAATCTCAAATTTTGGACAGTATGGAACTTGAAAGAGAAAAAGGCATCACAATCAAACTTGCTCCAACCAGATTGATTTACGAATATGAAGGCAAAGAATATACATTAAACCTTATTGACACACCGGGACATGTCGATTTTACATACGAAGTTTCTCGTTCGCTTGCTGCTTGTGAGGGGGCGGTGCTTTTGGTTGATGCTTCGCAAGGTGTTGAAGCACAAACCTTGGCAAATGCTTATTTGGCAATTGAAAACAATCTTGAAACAATCCCTGTGATCAACAAAATTGATTTGCCATCGGCAAGGGTTGAAGAAGTTAAGCAAGAAATTGAAGAAGTTATTGGATTTCCTGCTGAAAACTGCCCTTGCATTTCTGCAAAAGAAGGCATCAACATTGAAGATGTGTTGAAATCAGTCATCACTTCAATCCCTGCACCAACGGGCGACGAAACAAAACCACTCAAATGTTTGGTTTTTGACAGTCATTATGACAACTTTAAAGGGGCAATTTGTTTGGTAAGAGTTGTTGATGGCACTGTTAAGGCAGGCGATCAAATCCTTATGATGCAAACAGGCAAAGTGTTTGATGTAACAGAAGTTGGTATCTTTGTGCCAACAACAAAAGAAACAGCATGTCTTTCTGCAGGTGATGTAGGTTATATTGCCGCATCAATCAAGACAATTTCTGATGTTAAGGTTGGTGGAACAATCACAAATGCCGAAAATCCAACAGACAAACCTTTGGACGGATACAAAGAAGTTCAACCGGTTGTTTTCTGTGGGATCTTCCCTGTTGATGGGGCAAAATATAACGAACTTAAAGATAGTTTGGACAAACTTAAACTCAACGATGCAAGTTTGCAATTTGCACCAGAAGTTTCTTCGGCACTTGGCTATGGTTTCCGTTGTGGTTTCTTGGGGCTTTTGCACTTGGAAATCATCACTCAACGCCTTGAGAGAGAGTTTAATCTTGACATCATCACAACAGCACCAAGCGTGTCTTACAATGTGTACAAAACAAATGGCGACATGCTTGAAATTTCAAACCCTTCAAACTTGCCACCAGCAATCGAAATTGACCATATTGAAGAGCCCATTGTGAAGGTTAGTGTGTTTACACCACCAGAATTTGTTGGGACAATTATGGAATTGTGTCAAGACAAGCGTGGTATCTACAAAGATATGCAATATATCGACAAGAAGAGAGTGGAACTTAAATACATTTTGCCACTTGGCGAAATCATTTACGATTTCTTTGACAGTTTGAAATCTCGCACAAGAGGTTATGCAAGTTTCGACTACGAATTTGATGGTTTTGAAACAGCAGATCTTGTGAGAGTTGACTTGATGCTCAACGGCGAGAAATGTGATGCTCTTTCTCTTATCGTGCACAAAGACAAAGCATACAATCGTGGCAGAGAGTTGGCTGAAAGATTGAAAAAGATTATCCCTAGACAACTTTTTGAAGTGCCAATTCAGGCTTGTATTGGCAACAAGATTATTGCAAGAGAAACAATTTCAGCAATGAGAAAAGATGTGCTTGCAAAGTGTTATGGTGGCGATATTTCAAGAAAGAGAAAACTCTTGGAAAAACAAAAAGAAGGAAAGAAAAAGATGCGTAAGATTGGTTCGGTAGAAATCCCTTCCGAAGCATTTATGAGCATTTTGAAGTTGGACGAGGACAAGTAATGGCAGAAAACAAAGATATGTCGATTTATGTTCATATTCCGTTTTGCGAGCAGAAGTGCAATTATTGTGCTTTTGCTTCTTTTTGTGTAAATCAGGCACAAATTGAAGATTATCTCAACGACTTGTGTCAAGAAATCGAACAAAGAAAGGTCGACAATCCAATCAAAACAATTTATTTTGGAGGCGGCACACCAAGTTTGCTTTCGCCAGAACAGTTTAAGAGAATTGTTGATGTGATTTACAAAAACTATAATGTCTACGACAATGCAGAGTTTACGGTTGAAGCAAATCCAAATTCTATCACGGAAGAAAAACTTGATATGTGGAAGAAACTTAGAGTAAATCGTTTGAGTATAGGGGTGCAAACTCTTAAAGAAAAAAATCTTCGCAAGATAGGAAGATTGCACGACAAAATGATGGCTCTTGAAAAAATTAAACTCGCTCGCAGACAATTTGACAATGTCTCGGCAGACATTTTGATAGGTCTTGAAGATGAAAATGGCAAACAACTTGCAAAAAATGCAAGCATGTTGCTTGATTTGGGAGTTAAACATATTTCTTGTTATTTGCTTGAAGTTTATGAAAACACAAAACTCTATCAAATGATTCAAGATCGAAGATATAAACCTTTGGATGAAGAAGAGATGATTGCTTCGTTCAACAAACTTTCGTCATATTTGCAAGACAAAGGTATGACAAGATATGAAATAAGCAACTTTGCTTATCCAGGTTATGAAAGCAAACACAACCTAAACTATTGGGCGAGAGGCGAATATTTGGGCTTTGGGTTAGGTGCACATTCGTTTGTTGATGGCAAAAGGGTAGCAAATTTGGATTCTTTTGCCGGTTTTAAGGCAAAAAAGACTGAAGTTGAGGATTTGAGCGAAACCGAACAAATTGAAGAAATTATTATGCTTGGACTTCGTTGCTGCTTGGGTGTTGATTTGACAAAATTGATGGCGCTTGGTTATGATATAACTCTAAATTCGTTCTACAAAGATTACATTCAAGAAGGAGTGCTTACACAAGAAGGAGAAACATTGTTTCTCAATCCGGTGTTCTACCATTTGAGCAACACAATCATTGCAAATCTTTTGCCATAAATTTTTGAAAAAAGGTTGCAATATGCAAAAGTATGTGCTATAATGCAGTTGTAAAGTAAAAATACTTGACAGAACGGAGTGTGTATGGCAAAAATTGAATTGCAAGATTTTGTTAAATACGGCAAGTTGTTTGACATTTATGGAAAATTGCTTAGTCAAGATAGACAGAAGATTGTGAGTTCTTACTTTGAATATAATATGACACTTGCAGAAATTGCCAAAGAAAAAAACATTTCCAGACAAGCCGTGCTTGATGCAATCGACAAGTCTTGCGAAAAGTTGCTTGAATATGAAACAGTGTTGCGATTGTATGAGAAAAACCAAGTTCTTGCACAAGAATTGCAACAACTCGCAGACAGTTGCACAGATGATAAAATAAAAGAAAAAGTCGCAGAAATTTTAAGGAAGATATAATGGCATTATTTTCATCATTATCAGAAAAATTTAACCATATTTTTTCAAAATTGACTAAAAGAGGAAAACTTACCGAACTCGAAATCAAAGAGGCGATGAGAGAAGTAAGAATTGCACTTCTTGAAGCCGATGTAAACTATATGGTTGCAAAGAAGTTTGTTGCTGATGTAAGTGCAAAGGCTAGTGGCGAAGAAGTTATGAAAAGCCTTACACCAGGACAAATGGTTATAAAAATCGTGAAGGACGAACTTACAGCACTTATTTCGTCTGATCATCAAAAATTGAGAGTTTCATCATGCCCACCAACAGTGATCATGATGTGTGGTCTTCAAGGTGCCGGAAAAACAACAATGTGTGGCAAACTTGCTTATCACTTGAAAAAGAGTGGCAAGAAACCTTTGCTTGTTGCTTGTGACATTTACAGACCTGCCGCAATCAATCAACTTCAAGTTGTTGGAAAAACAGCAAATGTTGAAGTGTTTGAAAGAGGAACTCAAAATCCTGTCAAAACAGCAAAACAATCACTTGACCATGCAAGAAAGCAAGGTTATGACACAGTGATTATCGACACTGCTGGACGACTTCACATCAATCAAGAATTGATGGACGAACTCAAAGACATCAAAAAAGAAGTGAAACCAACAGAAATTTTGCTTGTTGTTGACTCAATGACAGGACAAGATGCAGTTACAATTGCAGAAAGTTTCAACAACGATCTCGATATCTCTGGTGTTGTGCTTACAAAACTTGATGGCGACACAAGAGGTGGTGCAGCACTTTCAATCAAGGCAATAACTGGAAAACCAATCAAATTTTCAGGGGTTGGCGAAAAGATTGGCGATCTCGAACCTTTCTATCCAGACAGAATTGCAAGTAGAATTCTTGGTATGGGCGATGTGCTTTCGCTTATTGAAAAGGCACAAGAAGCCGTAACCGAAGAAGAAGCAAGAAAGATGACTGAAAAATTGAGAGAAAACTCTTTCACTTTTGAAGATTATCTTACTCAAATGGAAAGTCTTAAGAAGATGGGAAACATCAATGACCTTTTGGGTATGATCCCAGGCATGTCAGCAAAACTTAAGGGTATCACAATTGACGAAAAACAACTTGAAGTCAACAAGGCGATTATCCAAAGTATGACAAGAGAAGAAAGACTCAATCCAGACATTATCAAGGCAAGCCGAAGAAAGCGTATTGCCGAAGGTAGTGGAACAACAATCCAACAAGTAAACACTTTGCTTAAACAGTTTGAACAATCAAAAGAAATGATGAAACAACTTAAAGGCAAGCGTGGCATGAGAGGCTTGTTTGGCTGATGCCGTGCAATTGGGCACGAAAAATTGGTATAAACAAGGGCAACCTTGATTATATACGAAAGAAAAATCTTTCAAAAAATCTATAAAAGGAGAATAAACATGGCTGTTAAGATTAGACTTACAAGAATGGGCGACAAGAAAGCTCCATTTTACAGAGTTGTAGTTGCTGATTCAAAGAGCCCAAGAGATGGAAAATATATCGACCTTCTTGGAACTTACAATCCATTGACAAACCCAGCTGAAATCAAAATCGACAACGAAAAAGCTCAACAATGGCTTAAAAACGGTGCTCTTCCTACAGAAACTGCAAAATCAGTTTTGGTTAAGAGCGGTGCTATCAACGAAAACAAATAAAGGAGAAACCTATGGACGAATTATTGACATTTCTCGTAAAAACTCTCGTTGAAGATGAAGCTAGCGTTGCAGTTGAAAAAGAGGAAGACGATAACTCAATCACATATCGTGTTAAAGTTGCAGCTGCTGATCTTGGCAAAGTTATTGGCAAGAATGGTAGAACAGCAACAAGCATTAGAACTGTTATGAAATCAATTGGAGCAAAAACTCGCAAAAAAGTTTTTGTGAAATTTGAGGACTAATATGGAGTTCGTTTGCGTAGGAAAAATCATTAAACCGCAGGGTATCAAGGGGGAAGTGAAAATACTTCCTTCAATCGATATTCCTGCGATTTTTAATGGTAAACATCAATTATACATAGAAAAAAGACCAAGTCCATTTAAACATGCGACACATAGACTTGGTTATGCTTATGTTATGTTTGAAGAAATTACAGACAGAAATGTAGCAGAAAAGTATAGAAACAAAAAGATTTTTATTTCAAGAGAAGATTTTGACAAATTGGCAGTTGATGACTTTTTGATTGACGAAATTGTTGGCACTTTGCTCTATGACGAAAACAACGAACTTGTTGGTCAAATCATGGGCGTAGACAACTATGGGTTTGATGACATCATCATTGTCAAAGAAGATGGACACATTTATGAAGTGCCTTTCAAAAAGGCAATTTTCAAAGTGCAAGCAGACAGATCTTTGATTGTTATAAGAGCAGAATTTAACGGAGCAAAGGTAAGTCAAGACTGATGAAGATTGATATTTTAACATTGTTTCCAGAGGCATTTTCGCCACTTAAAACCAGCATTTTGGCAAGAGCAGAAGAAAGTGGCTTGTTGGAGATAAACATCATCAATATAAGGGATTTTTCGCAAGATAAGCATAAAAAATGTGATGATTATCCTTTTGGAGGTGGGGCAGGTATGCTTATGACTGTCCAACCTTTGTTTGATGCCATAAAATCGGTTTATGATGAAAAGGCAAAGATTATCTTTCCTTCGCCAATCGGAAAGACTTACAATGTGCAAAAGGCTCAACAACTTTCTCAATTTCAACACTTGATTTTTGTTTGTGGACATTATGAAGGTGTTGATGACAGGTTGTTTCAACTTTTTGATATCGAACAAATCTCAATTGGTGATTATGTGCTTACAGGGGGAGAAATCCCTTCAATGGTGATTATCGACAGTTTGGCAAGATTTGTTGATGGGGTGATAACAAAAGAAAGTTTGGATAGCGAAAGTTTTTCAAATGGTTGTTTGGAATATCCTCAATACACCAGACCACAAGAATTTATGGGCTTGAAAGTGCCTGATGTGCTTGTGTCTGGCAATCATCAAGAAGTTGACAAATGGAGAAGAGAACAATCACTTCTTCGCACAAAAGAAATAAGAAAAGATTTGTATGACAAATTGAATAACACACAAGATAACTAGTGTTATGCATTGAATAATACACAACATATAGGGGTTGTTATGAAAATCAATTGGTTTCCTGGACATATGAACAAAGCGCTTAAAGATATAAGTGAACAACTTAAAAAAGTTGATGTGGTCACTTATATTCTTGACGCACGCATTCCGTTGTCTTCTCTCAATCCTTCACTCAGCAAACTTACTGAAAACAAACCTGTGCTTTATGTTTTCAACAAGATTGACATGGCAGATGAAAGCAAACTTAGCAGAATTTTGCCTCAATTTAAGGGTGAAAATTGTGATTATATCCTTTTCAACAGCACTTTGTCAGGAAAGTCAGAACTTATTTTAAACAAAATTAAAAAACTTGCTTCTGCAAAAATTGAAAAATATAAAGCAAAAGGTGTTAAGGCGACAATCAGAACTATGATTGTCGGCGTGCCAAACTGTGGCAAAAGCACTATGGTAAACAATCTGAGCAAAAAAGCAAAGGCAATCACAGGAAACAAGGCAGGTGTAACAAAACATGGTCTTTGGCTTCCTGTTGGCGATTGCATCGAAGTTTATGACACGCCAGGCACTCTTTATCCAAACATTGCAGACCAAGAAGTTGCAAAGAAATTGGCTTATGTTGGCAGTGTGAGAGATGAAATTTTGGATTTTGGCGAATTGTCATTTGAACTTTTGAAACTTCTCAACAAAATTTATCCTGATGCTGTTGCAAACAGATATAATGGTGCAACTACTCTTGAAGACATTGCAGTCGAGAGAAAATATGTCACAAATGGTGGCGAAGTTGACTATGATCGCACAGCAAGAATGATTGTTGATGACTTTAGAAAAGGTCGTATTGGCAAGTTGACACTTGATTAAAGTTATAAAATAATAATTATTATTTTGAAACAAATGAGGTGTTGTATGGGTTTTATGTTTGGCAAAACAAAAGCAAAAAACAAAAAAGAAGGGGCAGTTGGAGAAATTTTGGCTGTCAATTTTTTGAAGAAAAACAAATACAAAATCCTGCAGACCAACTACAAAAATGTTGTTGGCGAGATTGATATTGTCGCGCAAAAGAAAAAACTTCTTGTTTTTGTTGAAGTAAAAAGGCGAATGACATTGGAATATGGCAGACCTGTTGAAGCAGTAAATTTGCGTAAGCAAAACAAAATTAAAAAGGTTGCTGAATTGTTTTTGATTGAAAACGATTTGAGATATGCAGATTGCAGGTTTGATGTGATTGAAATCTTAGACGAAGAAGTGTTTCATATAGAAAATGCTTTTTGATAAAGGGCGACAGTCCTTTTTTTGTTGCCAAAATTTTGAAAATTTGCCCATTTTTGGGTTGGTTGGGCTGTTTTGTTGGCAGTCTTGCAGCCTGATGTGGCATAAGTCGAAAAATTTGTAAAAAAAGTTTTCAAAAATACTTGTATTTTATATAATCCTTATGTTATAATGTCAAAGACTTCGGGTGCTCCGCTGGGCAAAAGTAAGAAAGCTTTATGAACACTTTGTCGAAAATCTGAAAAAAGGAGATAAGTCATGGCTACAATTATTGATCAACTTGAAAGAGAAAGCATGAAAGAATCTGTTCCTGCATTCGCTATTGGTGACACAGTTAAAGTTAATGTGAGAATCAAAGAAGGCGATAAGGAAAGAATTCAAGCTTTTGAAGGTGTTGTAATTGCCAGAAAGAACGGTGGAGTTAGAGAAACTTTCACAGTAAGAAAAATGTCTTACGGTGTTGGCGTTGAAAAATCATTCCCAGTTCATTCACCAAAAATCGCTTCTATTGAAGTGGTAAGAAAAGGTAAACCAAGAAGAGCAAAACTCTACTATGTTAGAGACCTCACTGGCAAAGCTGCAAAAGTTAAATCAGCAGACAACAAATAAGTTTAGCATAAAAAAGAAGAGGCGTTTGTCCTCTTCTTTTTTGTTGTAGTTTATCTTTTTGTTGTGGCTATAAAAAAATAAAAGCGAAAGTATTGCAAATGCAGGGCACTTTCGCTTTTTGTTTTATTATTCTTTGATAGTTTGAATTGTTTGCAACTTTGCGTTTTCTTTGACTTGTTTGTCAATGGCCATCGAAAAGTTGTAGCCATCAACAATTGGAGGAGTTGCAATTGATATTCCACGGTGTCCAACAGGAAGAAGTTCGATGCTTATATACAAAGCGCAGTTGTTTTCGTTTCTATCAAAAATAGATTGATTGCAGGTGATGTGAATGTTTCCAGAAACTTTGTCAATTGCCAAATAAGAAAAGTCTGTTGTCAAAGCACCTCTTCTGATGATGATTCGCTTTTCGGTCAAGGCGATGTAATAGTTGTTTGCTGACTTATATGAGAGAAAGAAAACCAAACCAAAAATTGCCAACAATACGCCAGAAACCAAAAACAACACCCACAATGGCATGCCAGCATAATGATCTCTTGACCAGAATGATCCATCGCTTGGCACAAATCTTCTTGGGCAGACAATTGCAACAATTGTCAATGCCAATGTTGCAACAAGGAAGATGATTGCAGGCGCTAAAATTTGCCTCAAAATAAAACTTTTTTTGCTTGCACTTGCACTTGCAATCACTTTTTCATCTTCGTATAAAACGGTTTTAAATTTGTCGGTATAATCCATATAATGCTCCTTTTAATTATTCTCTACGCAAACTTTCAACAGGGTCAAGTTTTGCTGCTTTGCTTGCTGGATAAAGGCCTGAAAGCATGCTGATGCAAACAGATACAAGCATTGCCACCACAAAATACCACCATCTAAATGAGATAGGGGCAAGGCCAATTGTTGATTTAAGCACTATCCAGATGACGAGTGCAAAGAACAAACTAAACAAAATGCCTATCACTCCACTCAAAACCCCGACAAGGAAACTTTCTGAGGTGAAGATGCGTTTGATGTCTTTTCTTCTTGCTCCGATTGATTTGAGCACGCCGATTTCTTTTGTGCGTTCGGTTACGCTCATATACAAAACAACCAAAATCATCATTGCTGAAACAAGAAGTGAGATTGATGAAATCACAACAAGCGAGGTGCCGATGACATTTGTCATGCTTGAAAACATTCCTGCAAGTTGATCTTCAATCGAACCGTTGTATTTGCCTGTGCTTGCGAGATATTCGTTGATAATCTTTGTTGTTTCTTCGCTGTCAGTTTTTACATACAAAGTGTTTGGGTCAAGGGGATCATTGCCACTTTTGCCAGCATAGAGTTGTTGGAAATATTCATAATCTACATACATAACTGTTATGCCTGACATAATTGAAGTGTCCATAACGCCGGTCACTTCTTGGCTATAGAACACCTGAGTTCCGTTGAGATTGAAAGCGATGTCAACTTTGCGATTTTTTCCATTTGCATCAAAGATGCTTTTATCTTCAAAAACTTCCAAACCACCTTTGGTCAACATAATGCCACCATCTTTGGTTGACAATTTGCCTTCAACAACATTTGATGGCGAATAGTAAGGTGGGATTGTGTAGATGCACATGATTTGTTCGAATGCAATATCTGCTTCTTTAAGGCCATCTTGGTTGAAGTAATATTGGTCTGCTTCGTTTTTAAGGAAGTAGTCAATATCCTTGTTTGTTGGGTTGTAGATGATGTTTGCACTTGTGACCATTGTCATAAGTTGAACACCTTGCGACAAGTTGTCGTTTGAAATTCTATATTCAATATTTTTTTCCTCTAAGTGCGAATTGATGTCGTTTTTAAGTTTTTCAATTTCATCAGCTTTGAAAGATGTGTTGTTGTAGTTGAGCATGCCCATCATGCTGTCATCTTCGCCCTTTTTAGAGATTGTGACGATTGTTGGGTCTGAATAAGATTTCATTGTGTCTGTGATAAAATCAGTGATGCCCGAACTGAAACAGAGCATCAAAATCAAACTTCCAATGCCGATTGCTACACCAAATGCCATCAAAAAGTTTTTAACTTTGCTTGCCCACATATTGTGCAATGAAAGGCGAATGGCTGACATAAGCGAAAGGTTTTGAATATCTTTTGATTTCTTTTTCTTTGCTTTCTTTTTTGAAGAAGGTTCTGCTTGCGAAAGTGCAACTTCTTCTTTCTTTTCTTCAACTGCTTCGTTTGGATGTTCGATTTGAGGAGTTTTTTGATAATCTGGATTGATTGTGTCGCTAGTTATGCGACCATCAGAAATTTTTACAACCCTTGAAGACACTGCAGCCACTTTTTCAGAGTGTGTAACCATAATCACAAGTTTGCCACTGTCGGCAATTTCTTTCAAAATTTGCAAGATTTGCATTGATGTTTCGCTGTCAAGTGCGCCAGTAGGTTCGTCTGCAATAATGATCTCTGGGTCATTGATAAGCGCACGGGCGATGGCAACTCTTTGCTTTTGACCACCAGACAGTTGTGTCGGTTTCTTTTTTAAATGTCCATCAAGTCCAACTCGTTTGAGAAGTTGGGTCGCTTTTTCTATTTTTTCTTTCTCCCCAATATTTGAAAGGGTGAGTGCCAAAGTGACATTATCCAAAATTGACAAGTGAGAAATAAGATTGAAAGATTGAAAAACAAATCCGACTTTGTTTTTTCTATATTTGTCGAGATCTTTTTCTGGAAGCTTGCTTAAATCTTCGCCACCAGCAACAATTTTGCCGGTAAAGTCAGAGTCAAGTCCTCCAATCAAATTCATAAGTGTTGATTTTCCGCTTCCACTTTCACCAACGATAGAAACAAGCTCGCCTTTGTCAAATTCGACATTTACATCAAAAAGAGCTTGAAACTCCATTTTGTTGTCGAGTTTGTATCGTTTGTTTACTCGAGTAAGTTGCAATTCTTTCATACTTCACTCCTTGCAGATTTGATTAGTTGTTCTGCTTTGTCAATAAGTTGACCTACGACTTTGTTGAATGTTTGCAAATCTTGGGAGTCAACATCTTCGCTCAACTTGTCTAAAATATCCTTTTCTTGCTTGATAGCTTTTTGCGCAAATTGTCTGCCGGCAGGTGTAAGAGAAATCTTCTTTTCGTCCTCTTCTTTTTTAAGTGCGACATAACCGCATTTTTGCATTTTGAGAAGGGTGCGACTTGTGTGGGCTTTGTTGCAACCACAACAGTCTGACAATTCTTGTTGCGAAGTGAAATCTCTTTGGTATAATGCCTTTGCAAAAACTACATATCCTGCAAGGGTTTTTTCATCTTTGTTGAAAGTTTGATTGTAAAGTTTTTTCAATACAAACAACTTTCTAATATTCTCTTCTGTCGTAGACATATCAATCTCCTTGTTGCCTAGTCAACTTTATGATAACATATATTGTCAATATTAGTCAATTGTGTGCAAACAAATATACAAGATTTTGTTTGTATTTTTTAATGGAGTGTGTTATAATCTCGCTGTAAAAAAAAGAGGTGTCAATGGATATTTTTGTTGAAGGATTGTATGATGCTGTGCTGGACTGCTTGAAAGTTGTTCCGGTGCTTTTTCTTGCATATCTTTTGATTGAAATTCTCTCGCATGACCACGGTCACAAAATGAACAGGTTTTTGTCTAAACAAAAAAAGACAAGCGTTTTGTATGCATCGCTTTTGGGTTGCGTGCCTCAATGTGGGTTTTCTTCGGTTGTGGCTGACTTATATTCTCGCAAAAGTGTTTCGCTTGGCGCTTTGGTTGCAGTGTTTGTTGCCACATCAGATGAGGCAATCCCTCTTATGATTTCACATACAGACAAGATTTTGGATTTGCTTTTGCTTGTTGGTGTAAAGTTGGCTCTTGCGATTTTCTGGGGTTATATCATAGAATTGGCAATGCTTGCGTTTAGAAAAAAACAAAAACCAGTCGCAGTAAGATATGCAAGGGGACAATCTCAAAAACATAAACATTCGCATTCAACAGAAAGTGTTTCGCAATCTTCTTGTGGGCATGTTCACACAAACAAATGTGATTGTGCGCATGCGCATGGAGACTGCTGTGCAAGCAACATTTTTCTTGATGCATTTGCTCACGCTTTCAGTATTTTGATTTATATTTTTGTTGCAACGTTTGCAATCAATTTGATCATTGGCTATTGTGGCACAAGTGCACTTGAAGGTTTGTTTACAACAAATCCTTATGTGCAAATTGCTGTTGCAAGTTTGATAGGGCTTATCCCAAACTGTGCTTCTTCCGTTTTGCTTGTGCAACTTAACATGGTAGGCACGCTTTGCTTCCCTGCTTTGGTGGCTGGCCTTTCTGCCGGCACAGGAGTTGGTTTGTTTATTTTGTGGTCAAAAAATCGCAAAAAACCACTTCAAAACTTGGGAATTATGGCAATGCAATATGCTATCGGTGTGCTTTCGGGTGTCTTTTTGACAATTTTCTTTTAAAAAGAGCGTTTAACTAGACAAATGCTCTTTTTTTGTTGTAATATTTAAATGTGGAGGATATATGAAATACAAAATAGACATAACTCAACTTGATGTTGAAAAACTTAAAACAATGTCTCCAGGCGAGTTGACGGATATGGGTGTTTGCCCAACTTGCTTTGATAGGGCAACAGGTGGGGCACTTTATGGTGATGACAGTTTGCTTAAAACTTACGAAGATGATGACATCGAATGTTTGTTTGTGCCAAATCCAAGGGCGAAAGGTCATATGATGATTTCAACAAAAGAGCATTTTCACGATATGGAAGAAGCCCCAGATTGGATAAATGAAAAGATTGTTAGATTTGCCAAGGCTTATATGCAAATCATAAGAGAGGTTTATGGCTGTGTAAGAGTTTATCTTTGCACAATGGCAGATGGACCTATGAACCACTATCACATTCAACTTATACCTAGATATGCTGACGAAAAGAGGGGATCAACAAACTTTGTTAAAGAAAGACAAGCATATGTTTTTGACAAAGAAAAATTTGAACAGGTTTGCAACCGTAT
Organism: Clostridia bacterium; assembly: GCA_017452445.1. Classification (GTDB taxonomy): domain Bacteria; phylum Bacillota; class Clostridia; order Christensenellales; family UBA1242; genus Caccovivens. Next base: position 84,639 of record JAFTMH010000004.1, on the reverse strand, counting down.
CAAAGAATATGCTTCAAACCAATAATAAGTTGTTTTTACAACAAAAAAGACGGGCAAGTTTGCTCGTCTTTCTTTTTTTTATTCATTATAAAAATCAAATGCTTTCATAATTTCTTCCAAATCTTCAGTTGGGTTGAGTGCTTCTTCAAAACTAAATCCACTTTCGCTGTCTGGTATGCTTGAAGGTGCAATGATAAATGTTTGATTTGGTCTTTTGATCGGTGGTGTTGGTTGTGCTTGTGGGATAGAGAATTCTCTTGTTTCTTCCTCTTGTTTTTTGTAGCCTCTCATTTTGTTGAGCAACATTCTCATGCTGTCGTTTTCGGAATGGACAGGGTGAGTGATGTCTGCTTTTTGGGCGAGTTGTTTTTTGTAGGTTTGAACAATGCCTGCAAATTCGTCCAACAATTCTTCAAATTCGGCACTCTTGCGAAGTTGAGGAAATTTCAAAGAAAGTTCTTTTATCAAAACTTCGAGTTTGTCCATTGTAAGTTCGTAAAGTTTCTTAGGACCTTCTTCGTTGAATTGTGTTGCTTTTTCAATCACATTGAGGGCGGTGATAATGTTTTTCTCTCTGTTTTCGATCGCAACTCTTTCATTTTTGATGTCCAAAACTTTTTTTTCGGCTTCCAAAACTTTCAACTTTTCTTCCATAAGTTTTGCTTCGTAGCCAGCACGCATTCTTTTTATAAAATTGTCAACTTCGGCTCTGTTGTAGCCAAAAGGTTCTTGTGAAAACATATCAATTTCTCCGTTTTATAATAAAAAATAAGTCCAATATAGATATTACCAAAAAACTCCCCACAAAAGCAATAAAAATTGCAATTGTTATCAAATTTTTTGTGAGCAATATTAAGAATATTGTCAAATATGAAAGAATATAGGCAACAATTAAATGAAATGGTTGCCTCAACAACACTGCACAAGTGATTGATGTCAAAACAAACGAAAGCAAAATCAACACAACAGCATATTGTGTCAATCCTAGCAAAACATACAAATGACCAGCAATGCAACCATAGGCAAGCAAAAAACCAAGATACAAACTGCTGTCCAGCTTAAACAAAAGGGCTTTTGTCAGTTGGTAAATGCCTGTGCAACCACAAAAATGCCAAAACCACAACAAAGGGATCTTAAAGATAAATATGTTTAGTGTCAACAAAAATAAAAAGGCGATTGACATAATCGCAAAAACTGCCCTTAAAATCCAACTTCTCTTTTTCCCAAACAATCTGCCGTCCATAACTTTATTATTGGTTTTTGGTGGCAAATTAAACGATTTTTGTGGCAAATAAGAAAAAAGCTTGCACGAAGCAAGCTGATTTGATTTTTTTAGGTGACTATAAGTCAGTTTTTAAAACTTTCATAATTTTTTTGAAAGATTGATCGGTATTTTTCTTTTCTTGCCATTGCTTGATGCCAAACCAAAGCCATACGGATGCACCAAAGACTACAAAAATGCCACTCAAAAGTTGAGAAACTCTGATTGGGCCAAGATACAAACTGTCAGTGCGAAGCCCTTCAATGATCATTCTGCCAAAACCGTAGGTGATAAGGTAGCCACAGGCGATCATGCCGTTGTGTTTGAAGTCTTTTTTGTAGAGCAAGGTTGTAAGGATTGCAAAGCTTGCCAAATTCCAGATGCTTTCATAGAAGAAGGTTGCAAGGTGCCAAGATGCACTGCTTTCGATGTAAACTGCAAATGGAAACCATTGCATTTTTGGGTTTGTAACTTCGTAGCCAAATGCTTCTTGATTGAAGAAGTTTCCCCAACGACCAAGCGCTTGTGCCAAAATCATTGCAGGGCCGATAAGATCGAGCAAAGCGAGAAAGTTTTTCTTGTGAATGAGGCAATATGCCATAACTCCAAGGGCGCCACCAATCATTCCACCATAGAAACCAAGTCCACCTTCCCAAATTTTGAAGATATCCCAGAAATTGGTGTAAAGATCAAGTCTAAACAAAACATAATAAAGGCGAGCACCAATGATAGCACAAGGGATTACATAACAGGCAAGAATAAGTATGTCATCGCTTTTAAATCCTCTTTTTTTTGCAAAAACGCACACCATGATCACGCCAATCAAATAAGCAAGGGCGCTTGTGATGCCATAGAAGTTTATATGAAGCCCAAAAAGGTTGAATCCTGAAGGGATTGAAAGTGTAATATTGTTCATAAAAAATCCTTATGCATTAAGTATAAATATCAAATGCCAAAAAGTCAAACAAAATAAAATAAACACCAAGATTTATGGTGTTTATTATGTTTTTAAAAGTCGATTTTTTTTGAAACTTTGAAGATGTTTGAAACAAACAACTGATCATTGAGATCTGTTTGATCATAACATACAAACAAAGTCGAATGTTTGTCTTCTTCTCCTGCTTTGGCACTCAAAACAAGGTCTTTGATAAGCGAAACAGATTCATCTGTGTGGCCAATTGCATTTCTCAAACTAAGTTTTGCACAACAATCGACATTGTTTGCCAAGGTGACAGCATCTTGAACAAAAATTGCCAAGTTTGTGCCAAGGTTTTGAAGTTTTTTAATGTTTTCTTTTGCGAGCATAAGATTGATATAGACATCTTCGCACGAATCTTCGTATTTTGACATAACCAAACTGTCAAATCCAATAGATTGAAGTGTAAGCACATCTTCTTCCATAATATTTGGCACGATTGCGATTGTAAAAATGCCATGATTTTTGAGTTGATTTACAATTTCGGCAAATTTTGAGGCGTCTTGGGTTAAATTTGTGTCGCAAACAACATATCTGTTGCCCAAAACAACTTGTTTGTCGCAAATGGTCGCAATTTGGCTTGCAGTCACTGACTTGTAAGGGTTTTCGATTGCAGAATATGTTTCTGCTGATTGAAAGTTGATTTTTTCAAGATTTTCAAGCACATAGTCGCTATCATTCATCAAAACGGCTGTTCCTTCGACAAAATCGAAAGGTTGCAAGTGCACCTTTTGACTTTCTGCAACAAGAATATATCGAGCATTGAATTGATTGTAGAAATAGAAGTTTCCGTCATAACTTTCGTTTATAATGCCCTTTGCTCGAATAGGAAACAATTTTTGGGTCAAAACTGAGTCAACGGGTTGTTTGAAAGTGATTTTCTTTTTAAAAACAGTGCTTTCAGGTGTTTTGTTTGCTTGAAGTGAATAATCTCTTCCGGCAATATGCGACAATTCGTCCAAAATGCCTTGAATGTTGGTGAGTTCTTTGTATGGTCTGCCTTGGCGAAGTGGGATAGGGCGAATGTCTTCGCCAGAAACGATTTTGTCCATAATTGTTTGGATATGATCATTTCTTTTCATTGTTGTTGGCGAATTTCCACCAAAAATCCTTGCCAATGCACGCAATTCATAAATCCCAAGTGATTCAATCAAAGACAAGCAGTTTTGTTGTGTCTTTGTGAGGTTGTTGAAATTGTAGCCACTCTTTTTTGTCATAAAAAAACTCCCTGAAATTTTGTATTTTTTTGTAAAGCAACATTTATGCTGACATTATATCACACTTCGACAAAAAACACAAACAAAAAAAAGTGATTGTTTGTGTTTGCGAATTTGTCAATATATTCTGTTGTTATTCAAGCATACTACACAACATATAGCGTATTATGCCGTATTATTCCAAAATTAAACCGCCATCAACATACAAAGTTTGACCTGTGATAAAGCTTGCTTTTTCGCTTGCAAGAAAGATTGTTGAGTTTGCCACATCTTCTGTTGTGCCAAGGCGTTTGAGAGGTGTGATGTTGCAAAATTCTTCTCTTTCTTCTGGTGTAAGGTTGTGATTCATTTTTGTGTCAATAAACCCAGGGGCAACAACATTGCATCTTATGTCAAGATTGCCGAGTTCGCTTGCAAGTGATTTGCAAAGCCCACTCATTGCTGCTTTTGTTGAAGCATAAACGCTTTCGCAAGAGCAACCATTTTTTTCGACAAAACTGCCGACAAGCACGATGTTTGCAGGGTTTTTGCCTGCTGTAAGTTTTGAAAACTCTCTCACGCAACGGATTGCCGACTTTATGTTTACTTCAAACAAGGTGTCAATTTCGTCATCTGTCACATCAAAAATGATTGCACGGTGTTGCGCAACGCCAGAGCAGAATACGAGAGTATCTAAATATTGAAAATCATTTTTCACTTGTGCAAAAAAATCACCTATTTCTGCTTTGTTTGTAAGGTCAAGGTGATAGGTTTCGAGTTGGATATCAGTTTGTGTGATTTCATTTGCAAAATCAACTTCATTTTTGTTGTATGTCAAAGCGAGGTTGTAGCCCTCTTCTGCAAACTTTTTTGCTGTTGCAAGACCGATGTCGCTTGATGCACCGATAATGATGGCTGTTTTTCTTATCATTTCAATTCTCCTAAAGGTTTTTTCTTTGATATTTTAGCATATCAAGAAGACAAATTCAAAATATTTTGTGGTTGTTGTTTGATTGTCTAAAAAATAAGGGACAAAAGGGGGTTTTTGTTGACTTATGGTTTGGTTTGTGATATATTTATGCTTGATATTTATAAAAATAGGAGTAGAGAAATGGAAGAAGTATTGTCAAACGAAGTCGACATTAGAAGACAAAAGATTGAAGAACTTAGAAAAATGGGAGAAATTCCATACAAAGAAAAATTTGATAGAACTTGCACAATTCAAGAAGCAAGAGAAAAATTGGGCGAAAAGGTTGCAATTGCAGGCCGTATTGTTTTTCGCCGTATTATGGGAAAATTTGGTTTCTGCCAAATCAGAGACATCTATGACAGAATTCAAATTTCAGTAGGTAGAAACGAATTTTCTGAAGAAGACTACAACTTCTACAAAAAGATGATCGACATTGGCGACTTTATCGGTGTTGAAGGTGAAGTTTATGCGACTCAAACAGGCGAAATCACAGTTAAGGCAGAAAAGATTGTGCTTTTGTCAAAGACATTGAGACCGCTTCCAGAAAAATTCCACGGAATCGCTGATCAAGAAATTAGATACAGACAAAGATATCTTGACCTTATCACAAATGAAGAATCAAGAAAGATCTTTTTGACAAGAAGCAAGGTTTGCTCTTTTATCCGTAGATATTTGGAAGACCATGGCTTTATCGAAGTTGAAACACCAGTTTTGCAAACAAGCGTTTCAGGCGCTAGCGCAAAACCATTCTTCACACATCACAACGCATTGGATTTGCAATGCAATCTTCGTATTGCCACAGAAACATGGCTTAAGCAATGTATCGCTGCCGGCATCGACAGAGTTTTCGAACTTGGCAAAGATTTTAGAAATGAAGGTATGGACCCATCACACTTGCAAGAATTTACACAGGTAGAATGGTATGCTTCTTATTGGAATTTTGAAGACAACATCACTTTCTTCAAGAAGTTGATTGTAGAACTCTTCAACACATGCCTTGGCACAACAAAAGTAAATTATCAAGGACAAGAAATTGATTTCAGTGGCGAATGGCCAAGAATCAACTATGTTGAAACTATGAGAGAATTGCTCGGTTGTGATTTCCTTGCAATTGACAATGTTGACGAATTGAAAAAGATTGTTGTTGACAAAGGTTTGTTTGGTTATGGCGAACTTGAAGAATGCAAGACTGTAAGAACTTTGATTGACTATATCTACAAGAGAAAGATCAGAGCAAACATTGTAAATCCAACAATTCTTTACAACTACCCAGCATCACTTATTCCACTTGCAAGAAGAAATGACGCTGATGACAGAATCATCGATGTATTCCAAGTTGTTGCTGGTGGAGCAGAACTTGTTAAGGCTTATAGCGAACTTGTAGATCCAATTGTGCAAAGAAAGACATTGGAACAACAACTTGAAGAAAAGGCAGCAGGCGATGACGAAACAATGGATGTTGATGAAGACTTCTTGCTTGCTATGGAACATGGTATGCCACCAATCTCAGGACTTGGATTTGGAATTGACAGATTCTTGCAATTTATTTTCGATTGTCCAAACATTCGTGATGTTGTATTGTTCCCAACAATGAAATAAAACAGGAGAAAACAATGGCAGTTGATGGCAAACTTATTGCAGATGGATTGGATTTGATTTGTCCAGACCCTAAATGCGAACTTGTTTACAACACACCATTTGAACTTTTGGTTGCAGTGATTTTGTCGGCACAATGCACTGACAAGCGAGTAAATCAGGTGACCGAAAAATTGTTTAAAACTCACAACAAACCGGAAGATTTTGCTTTGATGCCTCTTGGGGTGTTGGAGCAAAAAATCCATTCGTGTGGGTTTTATCACAACAAGGCAAAGGCAATCATTTCAGCAAGTCAAACAATCTTGGCAAAGTTTGGTGGTCAAGTGCCATCAAGATTTGAAGATTTGACATCTTTGGCTGGGGTTGGACGAAAAACTGCAAATGTTATGATTGCAGAAGCGTTTAAAGGTGATGCTTTTGCTGTCGACACTCATGTGCTTAGGGTGTCAAACAGATTGGGATTGGTCAAAACAGACAATCCGGACAAATGTGAAGCACGACTTAAAAAAATATTCCCACAAGAAAAGTGGTCCAGATTGCACTATCAAATGGTGTTGTTTGGAAGATATACCTGCAAAGCAATGAGCCCACAGTGTGCAAATTGCGTTTTTGCGGCGATTTGTGCAAACAAAAAGGAGAAGTAGATGTTTCTTGACAGAGTAAAAATTTCTATAAAAGCTGGAAATGGTGGAAAGGGTTCTACCTCTTTTTTGCGCACTAAACTTACACAAAATGGTGGTCCTGATGGTGGAGACGGTGGCAGAGGTGGCCATGTTATCTTCAAAGCGACAAACGATATGAATACTCTGTATTCGTTTAGATTTAAGAAGAAGTTTGTTGCTGAAAACGGCGAAGACGGACATCAAAAAAATCAAACAGGTCGCAATGGAAAGGACGAAATTATCCTTGTGCCTACAGGAACAGTTTTGATCAATCCAAAAACAGACAAAATCATTGCAGATTTGAGCGAAGATGGACAAACTTTTGTTGCTGTCAAAGGTGGTTTGGGTGGTCACGGAAACGCTTATTACAAATCATCAATCAAACAAGCGCCAACTTTTTCACAAGCAGGCGAAGTGGTTGACATCAAAGAAGTGATTTTGGAACTCAAAACCATTGCTGATGTCGGTTTGGTAGGATTTCCAAATGTAGGCAAATCAACTTTGCTTTCAGTGATTTCAAATGCAAATCCAAAGATTGCAAACTATCACTTTACAACAATCTATCCAAACTTGGGCGTTTGCGAAGTTTTGGGCGAAACATTTGTTGTTGCTGACATCCCAGGACTTATCGAAGGTGCAAGCGAAGGACAAGGTTTGGGACATTATTTCCTTAAACATGTCGAAAGAGTGAGATTGATTGTGCATTTGGTTGACATTTCAGAGTGTGAAGGCCGAAATGCGATTGAAGATTACACAATCATCAACAACGAATTGGCAAAATATAATGCCGAACTTGCAAAAACAAAACAAATTGTTGTGTTTTCAAAAAGCGATTTGGTCGAAAAAGACCAACTTCAATCAAAAATTGACGCTTTTGTGAAAGCTCACAACATTGATGAATATATGTGCATCTCATCTTACACAAGAGAAGGTGTTGAAGAACTTAAAAAGAAAGTGCTCGAAAATCTTAAGAAAATCCCTAAGAAACCAGCACTTGCAGTTGAAGAACATGATTTTGACAAGAAAGATTTCTCAACCATCGAAATCAAACGCCATGACGACGGCAGTTTTGAAGTTTATGGTGGAAGAATTGAAAACTTGTCGAGAGGTGTTGTTATCTCTGATGAAATCTCTTTTGCATATTTTCAAACAAAGCTTAAAGAAATGGGCGTGATTGACATGTTGCTTGAAAGAGGCATGAAAGAAGGCGATACTGTCATCATTAAAGACATTTCGTTTGAATATGTTGAATAATACTCGATTTTGTGTATTATTCAAAATCTAAATATGAATACTACACAATATGTTGTGTGTTAAAAGGAAAGAAAAACTATGATTACAACCAAACAAAGAGCGTTTTTAAGAGGTCTTGGCAATGCACTTGATCCAGTTATGCAAATTGGAAAAGATGGCATAACAGACAATGTGCTCAACGGGGTAAATTTGCTTTTGGAAGCAAGAGAACTTGTAAAATTTAAGATGCTTAGAAACTGTGATGAAGATGCAAAAACTCTTGCAAACGAAATTGCTCACAGAGTGGGTGCAGATGTTGTGCAAGTGATTGGAAATATCTTTATTTTGTATAAAAGATCAACAAGAAAAGATTTTAAACACATTCAACTTCCATAATATAAGCCGTTTTAGAGGATTTGACGGGTTTGTTTTTGATTGAACTTGCCGTTGAATTGCGACACTATGGCAAAAACAAACAACAGAGAAGACATAATGCAATAATAGAGCGAAAAACGCACGACCATTGCACTAAACATAAGAATAAAACCGGACAGAAGATACCCTTTTGTCCTTTTTTTGTTGAAAGAATTTGCAAAAAGTTGCTTTGCGCCAAGTTTTTTGCTTGTTAAAGTTGAAGAAAGGGTGATTTCGGGGAAACAGTCATAAAGCTTGTATAAATCTTGATAAGTTTGATATTGGTCGAGAAACAGCCATTTTTGAGCGAATTTTTCGGCATAAATAAAAACGCTATGGTCCTTTATTTCTCGACAGCAGACAACAATTTTGCTTGCCTTTTCTTTGGAAACTCTTTTTTTGATTTCAAACAGCTTGTCGACATCAAAACCCTGCAAACAACTGTCGAAATACAAAATAGTTTTTACCTTTTCTTCGGTGTGGTTGATCACGATATAATGCGTCAACTTTTTGGCATTGGGGTGCTTCTTTTTTGCAAGCAAAAAGAAAAAATCCATTGGTTTTTCTTGTTGGGAGAGCGAAACAAACATATCTTCGGCTTGCTGTTTTTCTTTGATTTTCAGGGTTGTTTTTGTGTTTTTCTTCTTTTTATATATCCAAATTGTTAAAAAAATAAGTGCTGTAAAGATGCTGGCGAGCAAAAAAGCCAACCACTTTTGATAAAAGAAATATCTTGTCCAAATCAAGCAAATAAAAAAGCAAATTGCGACCTTGGACATTTCTTGCAGAAACAACACAATTTTTCTCATAACACAATATTTGACACAATTTTATGTTTTTAACACCTTAAAAAAGCGTTTTTGTGTTTGAGTGGGCAAAAAATTCTTGACAAAAAATTTGCATATTGATAATATTTAAATATGGTAGTGGTTAAAGAACTTGTTGCATTGCTTCAAGAAAACAAAATGAAAAGCGTTTCGGTTTATGATTTGTCCTCAATGGGAGATGACAAATTTGTTGTGTTGTCGTCTTCAAACAAGATTGCTGACAGCAAGAAAGTTGCCGATATTATCGCAGAAAAATACAATTATACAGGCAAGATTGAAGGGTACAACAAAGGCGAATGGATTGTGTTTGATTTTGTTGGTTTGACTTTGCATATTTTCCTTCCAAAAGTGAGAGACAAATACAATCTTGACAAACTTTACAAGCCAAAAAAGATTTCAATTTAAACATTTTTGAAAAACAAAGCTGTTTTGCTTTGTTTTTTTGTTTTTTTAGGTTATAATTTTTTTGTAAATTGCAAAACAAACATAGTTTGAGAGGCATTTTGCTTAATTTTGTAGGTGAACGATGATTGAAATTTGTTTTGTCTGCACGGGCAACACTTGCAGGTCAGTTATGGCTGAAAGAATTGCTAAAAAAATGGCAAAGTCATCTGGTTTGAAAGATGTCAAGTTTTCTTCGTGTGGTTTGAAGGCAAAAAAAGAAAACATCACACCTTATGCATCAAAAGCACTCAAAACCTTGGGATATGACGGAAGAGATCGAAAAAGTGTGCTCTTTAAAAAGCCAAAACCAAAAGTGCTTTATGTGACAGTGACCAATCAACACAAGCAATTTGTGCAAGCAAAAAGCGTGCTGAGTTTTGAAGATTTGGCTGGCGGGGTGGTTGATCCTTATGGTCAAGATTTTGAAACTTATTTAAAAACAGCAAAACAAATTGAAGATAATGTTTCAATTTTGCTTGAAAAGATAAAGAAATTGAGAGGTGAAATATGATAATTATTGCCAGTGACCATAGAGGTTATCTGTTGAAAGAAGATTTGAAAACATTCTTCAATCAAGAAAACATTATCACGATTGATGTTGGTGCTTACAGCAAAGAGCCTGTTGACTATCCAGACATTGTCAAACTTGCAAACGCAAAAGTGCTTGAAGACAAAAACAATGTTGGCATCTATATATGTGGATCTGGCATTGGGGTAAGTTTGGCAGCAAACAGAAATCCAAAAATCCGTGCAGCATTGTGTTCAAACGAAAATATGGCAATGCTTGCAAGAAAGCATAATGATGCAAATGTTTTGTGCATCGGTGCAAACTTCACAAAAAAGAAGAAAGCAATAAAAATGATAAAATTGTTTTTGACAACAGCCTTTGAAGGCGGTCGCCATGCTAGAAGATTAAAAAAGATTTCAGGAGATAAATAAGATGATAAATGTTATTGTTCCAATCACAAAAGATGTAGAAGAATTTTCAGCATTCGTTTCAAAATATGCAAGCAAAACAACAAAGTTTTTTGTTGGTGTGACAGAAAGTCTTGCAGAAAAATTTGATTGCAAAAAGAAAGATGTCGAGGTGCACATCTATAAAGATGGTGCCAAGGTCGAAGAAATTGTCAATGCACTTGGCAGTTGCAAGAGAGAAAAAGGCAAACTTCTTATTGCAAGAAGAGCTTTGTCAGATGAAGAATATGCAAAGCTTACAAATTCTGACAAAGACATTGTTTCACTTAAGGCAGTTAGAAGCAAATTTGCAACAAAACTTAAAAACTTTGCAACAAAGTTGATCAAAAAAGTGTTTGCATTCTCTTATTTTGAAGATATTTCAGCAATTTGTTATGGCGAAGGCATGTATGAATTGCTTTCAGTGTGTCCAAACCTTTCAAACGCATCTCGTTTGAACAGATATGTAGGCGTTTCAGTTGAAGAAATCGAAACAGAAACAAAACCTGTAAAAAAAGAATACGGAAAAGCAGAAAACATTATGAATTTGCTTTTGGGGACAGTGTTCTTCATTGGCACAATCATTACGATTATCCTTTTGGGCGTTACATTGCCAAAAATCAAAGCATTGTATGTTGTTTTGATGGTGCTTTGGGTTGTGGTTGCCCTTGTTTGCCAAATTGTGGCACTTGTCAATTTTACACGAACAGTCGCTGTTGGACAGCTTGACTTTGGGCGTGTTGAAGAAATAATTATCAAAAAGGAGAAAAATAAATAATGAAAAAAGTAAGATTGGGTATCAACGGATTTGGAAGAATTGGAAGACTTGCTCTTAGAATTGCAGCAAAAAGAGATGATGTTGAAGTGGTGGCAATCAACGATCCATTTTTGACAGTCGAATATGCTAAATATCTTTTGGAACATGACACAATTCACGGACACTTTGATGTGCCAGTAAAAGTTAAAGATGACAAACTCATCGTTGGAAGATCGAAAATCTCTTTCTATTTGGAAAAAGAACCTGCTTTGATCCCTTGGAAAAATGACCAAGTAGATGTAGTTGTTGAATGCACAGGAAAGTTTACTGCTTATGATGGAGCAAAAGCTCACCTTGAAGCAGGCGCAAAGAAAGTTGTTGTTTCTGCGCCAGGAAAAAATATGCCAATGTTTGTTATGGGTGTAAACAACACAACATACACACCAGATATGGACATTGTTTCAAACGCATCATGCACAACAAACTGTCTTGCTCCACTTGCAAAAATCATCAATGATGCATTTGGTATTGAAGAAGGCCTTATGAGCACAGTTCACTCTACAACAGCAACACAACTTACTGTTGACGGACCAAGCAAAAAAGATTGGAGAGGCGGAAGAGCTGCAACATACAACATTATCCCATCTTCAACTGGTGCTGCAAAAGCAGTTGGCGAAGTTATCCCAGAACTTAAAGGCAAACTTACAGGCATGAGTTACAGAGTGCCAACATTGGATGTTTCTGTTGTTGATCTTACTTGCAGACTTGCAAAACCTACAACATACGAAAAAATCGTTGCTGCTGTTAAGAAAGCAAGCAAAGGCGAAATGGCAGGCATCGTTGGTGTAACTGAAGATCCAGTTGTTTCTAGCGATTTTATCGGAGATGCAAGAACTTGTATTTTTGATGTAAACGCAGGCATTATGCTTAGCCCAACATTTGTTAAGCTTGTTGCTTGGTATGACAACGAATGGGGTTATTCAAACAAACTTGTTGACCTTTGCGCTTACATTATGCAAAACAACAAATAATTTTATCATTTTCACTAAAAGGAAAACAAAATGAAGAGTGATTTGAATAGAGAGTTGATTGAAAACTTGAACGAAAGCAGCAATGAAAATTTTGCTGAAACTGTAAACAACATTGTGTATTCGCTTGTTGAAGAAGTGGTTGACGAAGTTTCGTTGATTTCTCCTTTTGTGCGTAGCGACAAATGTGTGCTTGTGCCGGCAAACGAGATTTATTTGGGCGCATTTTCACAATTGTCAGAATACACATACTTCTTTGGCATCGACAATGCTCAAATGGAAGTAAATTCTAAAAGCAAATCTCAAACTTTCAAATACCTTTGGAGAGAGTTTAGAGCTTCTTGGAGAATTGGAAGAAAGAAAAAATATAAGAAAGTAAAAGAAAAAGAAAGATCAATCCAAAGTTTGCAAAGATATTCTTTGGCAGACCTTCGTCATGATTTGGTTATGGCTTTGGCAGACAGAGTGAGCGAAACAAGCGTTATCACCGAATATTCAAACCACATTTCTTTGTTTGGTGCTGATGACTTTGGCACAGGGGTTATGATCAACATCTATGTGTGCTTCTATGATGCAAAAACAGAAACTTTTGGCTTGCCAAGAGCAAACAAAAACAAAATCATTCCTGTTGCATTTGGAAACAGATTTAGAAATCTCGACAACAAGGTTGTTGAGTGTGGACCTATGTTTGTAAACATGGCAAAAATCTATAATGCACTTTACTCAAAAAATTATGACAAAGTGCCAAACCAAATTTTGCTTGAAAGTTTGCTTTACAACTGCCCAAATGTGCTTTTTGACGAAAACGATGTTTACAAAACTTTTGTCAATGTTTCAAACTATATAAGACTTACAAATCCAAAGAGTTTTGTTTCTGTTTGTGATGAAAGCAAAAATATTTTTGAAGAAAGTTTGGTTGACAGAACAAATGCCCAAATCGATTTTGGAAAAATTGTCAACATGCTTGACAGATATAAATATTAATTCGCTTAAAGTATAAAATTCGACAATTTGCAAACCCTACAAACAGGAGGTGCAAATGAAGGATATGATGTCGCTTCTGTGCTTTGGTGCAGGTGTCGTGGCAGGTGCTTTGATTTACAAACACTCGCAAGACGCCAAAAAGCTTGTCAACAAAGGCGAAAAAGCCGTAAAACAAGAAGTAGAGATGATAAAAGACTCTATGCAACAAACACAAAATGACTCCAAACAAAAAAAATAGGCGACTTTGCCTATTTTTTGTTTGCAAGACAAGATAAATGTTTGTTTTACCCCTTGAAATATGTCGACTTTTGTGATATAATGACCCTATAAGGAGTTATTTATGAGTAAATTAATTGCAAAAATCAATGCTACAAAAAAATTTCTTGCAAACTTGCTTAACATTACTGAAGAAGAAGCAGAAAGCATGATCGACAAACAACCATCGTTGATCAATTATAGCACACAACAAGTATGGAAAAAGGACGATGCAGGAAATGTTGTTTATGCCAATGTTATCATTGACAGAATGAGTTTTTATAGAGATGTTTTTAGAGTGCCTGCTGAACTTTCTGAAAAGAAATTTTTCCGTATGATTGCAAGCCATCCAGCAATGCTTAACACTTCTGAAGAAACTTTTATGGCAAAAATGGAAGCTATCAAATCAACTTTGGATTTGACTGATGCCGAACTTAGAAAGTTTGTTGTTGGAAACCCTCAAGTTGTTTTGCTTGACTGCTCTGCAAACGGGAAAAATACAACAATTGCAAAAATTGCAAAATTTAGATCAGTGCTTTCTATGGACGAAATTTTGGATAATCCAATGATTATGAATGTTCCTGCTCAAAAATTTACAATTAGATATATGATTGCAAAAAATGCAGGTGCTAGAGATGCTTTCGTAAATGGTGGCTTTATGTACAACGAGAAAAAAGTTTATGCTCGTGCACAATATTTGGCTACACTTACTGGCACACAATATGCTTCATCTGAAATTTTCTCAGACAAATTTGAAAAGAAGTTTGGTGTGCTTGATGCAGCATTGGCTGTTCAATATCCACTTGATGCTGCTGCAATTGCGAGCATTGAAGCAACTTATGCCGCAAACAACAGAAGACCAATCACTTTGAAACCAGAAGAAAGAAATGCAGTTTTATAATTTGAATAATAGGAGATAGTTATGGATAAAAATTTAGAAGCTTATTTGAAATCACTTGATTTTGATGATGAAGACATTGAAAACTTCTGCATTCTTGTTCCATCTTTGGAATATGTAGAATATCAACAAGCACTTGATTGTATTGAAGCTGTTGTAAAGGCTGGATATCCAAAAGATGACATTGATTCGCTTATCTTCTCAAATCCAGGATTTTTGGTTTGTGATCCAAAATACATTGCAAACAAACTCGCTGCATTGGGCGATGATGTTGAAGCAAAACTCAAAGCAGACCCAACTTTGATTTAGTTTGTTTTGATTGATAATAAAATTTAAAATAAAAAACAAAAAAGCAAGGTTTAGCCTTGCTTTTTTCATATACACTGAGCGAATGCTTCGTTGCAATTTGACTGACTGCCTTGCAAGTTGTCAACTCCACCAAAGTTTCCTCATGGCACATCTGCCGGTCTCCTTAATGATGCTTCCGTCAGGACCTGACATGGTTCGAAGGGACAAATTGCATAAGACCTTAATTTCACCATCAGCACCTTGCACACATATTCAACCAAACGGCATCTAGGCAAGCGTTCGATCCTGCTGTAGTGGATTGCAGGTTACAGGGCACCACTAACTCCCCATCTAGCCCAGTGTTCAATTATTATAGGTCCAAACGGCAAAATTGTCAAGCAGTTTGGCAAAAAGTATAACTGTTTTCAAAAGTTTTGAGAGACTTTGCGACAAAAGATGACACAAGATGCCATCTTTTTTCTTTTAGAAGTCAAAAACAACTTCATACAATGCTGTGAGAGGTGAATTATGCTTGAAAAAATATTGCCTGACAAACTGTCAGAAATTTTAAACAACAAAATCAATCTCAAAGCTGTCAATGAAATAAGATTGCGCACCGACAAGCCTGTCCTTGTTTCAGTAGGCGGCAAAAACTTTTTTGTCTGTGAAAATGGGCTCACTTCAAACATTGCTCAAGCAATTTTTGCAAACAAACTGATGATTGAAGATGTGATTTTTAGAGCAAGCGAATGTTCAATCTATTCAGTCAACGAGCAAATAAAACGAGGGTATATTGTCACTGACGAAGCTGTGCGAATAGGCATTGGCGGCGATTTGATTGAAGAAGATGGAAAAGTGAAAACTATATCAAATTTTTGTTGTTGCAATCTTCGCATACCTCACACGGTCAAAAATTGCAGTTTGTCAGCCTTTTCGCACATTGTCAACGGCTCGTTTGTAAGAAGTGCATTGATTGTTTCACCACCGGGTTGTGGCAAGACAACATTTTTGAGAGATTTTGTTTTTCAACTGTCACAACGGGACATTTCGCTCAATGTTTTGCTTCTGGACGAGAGGGGAGAATTGGATTTTGGCATCAATTCTCTTTACACCGACAAATTGTCGTTTTTTGACAAGCAAAAAGGGTTTGAAAGTGGCATCAGGGCTCTTTCTCCAGATGTGATAGTTACGGACGAAATTGGGCAAGAAAAAGACATTTCTGCGCTTGAATATGCTTGTGGCTGTGGGGTGAAGATTTTGGCATCTGCACACTGTGACACTTTGGAAAATTTTTTGAAGAAACCTTTGTTTGAGCGACTGCAGAAAAACAAGATTTTCTCTCGTTATGTCTTTTTGTCAAAGAGAAACGGCCCTGGCACTTTTGAAGGTGTTTATGACGAAAACTTGAGCAGGATTTACAAAGCATTTTAGGGGGTATTTATGAAGTTTGTGTTGATTTTGACTGTATTTTTGTTGTGTGTTGGGATTGGTGTGTTTTATTCTTCAAAATTTCAAAAGAGAAAAAAGTTTTTTGATGCGCTAATTTCTCTTGCAGACAAGCTGTCGCTTGAAATCAATTTTTCGAGAGAGCGCTTGAAAGTGCTGATTGAAAGTTTTGATGAAAACCACAAGAAAAATCTGCTTAAGGTTTGCGAAAGATATCTGGACTTTTTGGATAAGAAAAGCGAATTGACAAAAGAGTTTTTGTTTGAGGAAGCAAAAGTGTTAAGGAATGATGAAAAAGACCTTGTGTTTATGTTTTTTAAGGCCTTGGGCAGAAGAGATGTTGAAAATCAAACAAAAGAACTTCAAGGTTTTGTTTCTCGCTTTTCCGAAGTCAAAACAAAATGCGATGCCGAACAAAAAAAATATGGTGCTTTGTCAATCAAATTGGGTGTTGTTGCAGGGTTGTTTTGGGCCGTGATTATGTTTTGATAGGAGGATCTTATGGATGTTGACATAATCTTCAAAATCGCAAGCATTGGCATATTGACAGCAGTCATCGGGCAGATCCTTAAAAACAGTGGCAAAGATGATATTTCAACTTTGGCAACTTTGGCAGGGGTTGTGATTGTGTTGTTTATGGTTGTGGGACTTATTGCCGACTTGTTTTCTTCAATCAAAACAATGTTTAGTTTTGCAAGTTTGTTGTTGTGATAATTTGCTTTTTCAGGAGGTTTTATGGAAACTCTCTACAAAATAATTGGCATTGCAATTGTCACTTGCATTGCTTGTTTTGTTGTAAAACCAATTCGTGCAGACTTTGCCACAATTATCTCAATTGTCGGCGGGGTTTTGGTGCTGATTTATTCGATGTCTTATCTTTCTGATGTTTTTGGTTTGTTTGGAAATATCTTTCACATCACCGGCATCAACACTTCAATTTATTCAGTTGTGTTTAAGGTGATTGGCATAGGTTATTTGACAGAATTTACTGCTTCAATCTGCACAGACACAGGCAACGCAAGTTTGGCTGACAAAGTTTTGCTTGGTGGCAAGTTGATTATTTTGGTTATGGCACTGCCAATTGTTAAAAGCATATTAAACATCGTTGTGGAGTTGTTGCCATGACATACAAAAAGAAACTTGTTTTATTGCTGTTTGTTTTGTTTGTTTTGATTTCTTGTTTTTTTGGTAGGTTTGACATTGCAAGGGGATTTGTAACTTACACAGCACAGGCACAATCCCAACAGCAAGAAGACATCGAAAAAGAGTTTGAAAAAAGCGTTTCACAGCAACTTGAAAATCTCGATTTTTCTGGGATAGAAAAAGTCGTAACAAACCTTTCAACTGATGCAAAGCAGATGTTTTCGCAACAATCATTTGTGACTGTGGTGCAACAAGTTGTCTCTGGCGAATATATAGGCAATTCGCAAACCTTTTTCTCTTCGGCGATATCTTTGTTTTTTGGCAATATAAAAAAGTTTTTGCCAACTATTGCAACAATAATCGCAGTGTCTATATCTGGTGGCATGATTGGGGCTTTGAAACCTACCACAAACGGAAAGTCCATTGACAATGTTGTGCATTTTGTGACTTATGGACTGGTTGTGGTTTTCTTGGGGTCTATATTGGTCAATCTTGTTGACTTGGTGACAAACACGCTAAATCTGATTAAAGGCATTTTTGATGCAATTTTTCCGATTTTATTGACACTTCTTACTGCTGTTGGTGGAAGCGTGTCTGTTGGCATATATCAGCCGGCCATTGCATTGCTTAGTGGTGCATTTGCTTCGCTTATTTCGTATGTGCTGATGCCAATGTTTGTTTTCTCGCTGGTTTTTTCGCTGGTAGGAAACCTTTCAAACAATGTCAAACTTGACAGGTTTGTTTCGTTTTTGCAAGGCAGTTTCAAATGGACAATGGGGCTATGTTTTACTATATTTTTAGGGTTTGTCAGCATTCAAGGTATTATGGCAGGGGCAGTTGACGGATTGTCTGTAAGGACTGCAAAATATGCAATCAAAAGTTATGTGCCAATTGTTGGTGGTTATGTCTCAGACGGGCTTTCAATCATCACAGCAAGCAGTGTGCTCATCAAAAATGCAGTTGGTGGCGTAGGACTGTTTTTGCTTTTGTCAAGCATTATATCACCAGTGCTAAACTTGGTGGTGTTTATGATGGCTCTTAAATTTATGTCAGGCATTATAGAGCCAATTGGCGACAAAAAGATTGCAAATTTTGTGGGAGAAATGGCAAAAAGTTTGTCTCTGTTGATTGCCCTTTTGATTGCTGTGTCATTTATGTATTTGGTGCTTACGGGGCTTGTTATGTGCAGTGCAAATTTGCTGGTATAAAGGAGAACTAAATGAGTGGCGTTTCGCAGTGGTTGTTGTCAATAACAGGAGTTATCCTTTTGAGTGTGCTTGCTGAGTTTGTATTGCCAGAAGGACAGATAAACAAATATACAAAAGTCATATTTTCATTTGTTGTGTTGTTGGTGGTGATTATGCCACTTCCAAAATTGTTTGGAAAGGATATTGACATATCTCACTTCTTTTCTAGTGGCGAAAGTGTTTTGCAAGAAAATTATTTAGAGCAAACAAACTTAAACAAACTCTCTGCCATAAACAAGGATCTCAATGCTTCGCTCGAAAGTTTTGGGTTTGAAAATGTTGAAGTGTCAATCAATGCAAACATTTTTGCTTCGCAACTTGAAATATATTGGATTGAAGTGGATTTGACAAATGCAAAATATAAGGACAAAACAAAAGATACGGCTTGGCTAAAGATGCAGATAAACGAGATTATAGACGAATTTGCCATTTTGAAAAATGTGGAGGTGAGATTTGATGGATAGGATAAAAAAGATATTTCAAAAGATAGCCAAAACAAAACATATTCAAGTTTGCATAGCAATATTGATAGGGATTGTGATTTGTGGTGTATGCTTTGGAGGGATAAAAAACAAAAAAAGCGACAACACAACCGAAATTGTGACAGAAGATTGCAGCACTGCTGAGGAATATGCCACCTTTCTTGAGAATAAATTATGTAATGTATTGTCCAAAGTTTCTGGAGCAGGGCAAGTAAATGTTGTGATTACGCTTGAAAGTGGGTTTTCATTTGATTATGCAACAAACACCGAAACAAAAACAACAACTTCTGGCGACAATGAAACAACAATAACAACAGAAACGGTGATTTTGGTTTCAAATCAACCAGTGATTTCAAAACAAAATTATCCAACTATAAAGGGGGTGGTTGTGGTAGCAGATGGTGCAAATGACATAAATGTAAAACTAAACATTATCTCTGCTATAGAAACAATTTTGCAAGTGGACAGGCAGAACATAACAATATTGGCATAAAAGGAGTTTTTATGAAAAAAAGAACTAAAATTATCATTCTTTCATTTATGATTGTTTTGTTGGGGGCAACTGGATATCTCAACATTGTGCTCAACAATTCGGTCAAGCAAACAAACACAGAAGTTGCAACGGCAAGTTACTTTACATCTTATCGCAACGACAGAGAAAGCACACGAGATCAAGAGATTTTGTATTATGATGCAATTATCGACAGTCCTTCTTCTTCGGAAGCGGCAATTGTTGCAGCAGAACAAGCAAAGATGGAACTTGTTTCGCTTATGGAAAAGGAGCTTGCCGTTGAAGGACTTATCAAAGCGCAAGGGTTTGAAGATTGTGTGATTGCCATTTCAAATGAAAAGGTCAATGTGGTTGTCAAAGGAAGTTCGCTCACCGAAAACGAGGTTGCACAAATTTCGACAATTGTCAAAGAACAGCTTGACACTCAACTTAAAAATATTGTGATAATTCCAGCTGAATAGGTTGCAAAAGTTTGGTTGATTGTGATAAAATGACTTATGAACTAGCATAAGGAGAAATTTATGGCTACAAAAAACCAAGACACAAACAATGGCAAAATTACACTTGACCGAAAAATCCTTTCTTCAATCATCAATTTGGCAGCAAAAGAAATCAATGGTGTAGAAAGTGTTACAAACACAGAAAGATCATGGTTTAAGAGATTGTTCAATCGTTATGATGATGGAGTGGAAATCAAATTTGAGAAAAATGGTGCTCTTACCATTGATGTTTATCTCAACATATATGTAGGTTACAATGTGCCCGACATTGCATACAGAGTTCAAGAAAACATCAGAAACTCGCTTGCAACAATGGTTGCACTCAAACCATTAAAAATAAACATTCATGTGCTCAACATCGAATGTGACAAAGAGGTGACAGAAAATGCGTAACGAAGCCAGAGAAAATGCCTTTAAGTTGATTTTTGAAGGTCTTTTTCACGAATGTGATGTCGAACTTTCAAAAGACAACTTGGTAGAACTTAAAAAAGAAGATGATATCGAATTTTTCAATGCAATCATGACTGCATTTGAAGAAAATCAACAAACTATGCAACAAGAAATTGAAAACAACTTGAAAAACTATTCATATTCAAGAGTTTTCAAGGTTGACTTGGCACTTATTTATCTTGCATTGACAGAAATCAAATATTGCCAAACACCAAAAGCAGTTGCAATCAACGAAGTTTTGGAAATTGCAAAAAAATACAGCACAGAAAAATCATCTAAATTTATAAATGGACTTATTTCAGCCATAATAAATGAAAAATAATGACACAAGCATACACACTTTCAGTAAGCAAATTTAACAGCATTGTTAGAGATATATTCAACAACGAAGAACTTCTCCACAACATAAAAATTGTTGGAGAAGTTTTTGGCGTTTCTTTATCAAAATCTTCCGTTTATTTCAACATAAAAGACGAAGAAGCATCACTTCCTTGTGTTTGTTTTTACGGCGACATTATGAAAAATGTCAAAGAAGGCGACATGGTGATTGTGACAGGCTCTCCAAACTTCTATGCCAAAAGCGGAAGATTTAATTTTGTTGTAAATAAAGTAGAACCGTTTGGCCTTGGACTTCTTTATCAAAGATTTTTGGAACTTAAGGCAAAACTTGAAAGTGAAGGATTGTTTGATCAATCGCACAAAAAAACAATGCCGGCAAACATTAAGAGAATTGGCGTCGTCACTTCAAAAGATGGCGCTGTCATTCAAGACATCAAAAATGTAACTTGGAGAAGAAATCAAGCGATCGACATTGTGCTCTACAACACAAAAGTTCAGGGCAACGATGCAGAAAAAGAAATCGCAAGAGGGATCGAATTTTTCTCTGATTATGATGGCGTTGATGTTGTGATTGTTGCAAGAGGTGGTGGCAGTTTGGAAGATCTGGCTGCTTACAACACCGAAATTGTTGCAAGGGCGACCTACGCATGCAACAAACCTATTGTTTCGGCAGTAGGACACGAAACAGACTTTACAATCATTGACTTTGTTTCGGATTTGAGAGCCCCCACTCCGAGTGCCGCAGCAGAACTTTTAACACAAGACACAAAAACATCGGCTATGGCATTGAAAAAGGATATTGCAAGGGTTTCTAGGGCGCTTGATCAATATGTCGCAGACAAAACTATGCAGTTTTCAAATGACAAAAACTTGCTCGTTTCGCTTGCAGAAGATTTTGTTGTAGACAAAAAAATCCATCTTGACAAATTGGCAAGCAAAATCGCAAACAAAGCAGAAAGTTTTGCCAGCGAAAATGATTATGCCTTAAAACTTAAACTTGCACACTTAAACAAACTCAATCCTCTTGACATTTTGTCACTTGGATATGCTAAAATAGAACAAAATCAAAAAAGTGTTTCTTGCAAAAATCAACTTGATGAAAATGCAGAATTTGAAATTTATTTTGCAGATGGTCAAGTGGTTGCTAAAGGAGTAGGAAAATGAATTACGAAGACGCAATAAAAGAATTGGAAGAAATTATCGAAAAATTGGAAAACGACAAGTTGCCGCTCAAACAAGCACAACAACTTTTTGAAAGAGCATCAGAATTGGCAAAATTTGCACAAGCAGAACTTTCAAAAACAAACGGCAAACTTTATCAAATCAAACAAGAATTAGATCAAATTACGGAGGAAGAATTATGAAATTGAGCAAATTGGTTGGCAAAAGAGTAAAAGAAATGCCAACAGGTGCTACACTCAAAAGCCATATTTTGCTTTTGAGAAGTGGCTACATAAAACAAGTAGGGGCAGGTATTTTTTCGCTTCTTCCACCAGCGCAAAGAGTAAGCATGAAGATTCAGGCAATCATTCGTGACGAAATGAACAAACTTGGTGGACAGGAAGTGCTTTTCCCTGTCGTTATGCCAAGAGAACTTTGGGATATGTCAGGTCGTTATGACTCAATCAAAGAAGAATTGGTAAGATTTAAGGACAGAACTGGTCACGATATGCTCTTGGGTATGACTCACGAAGAAGCTGCCGTGCATATGATGATGAACACTGCAACAAGTCACGAAGATTTGCCAGCAATGATTTATCAAATCCAAACAAAATTCCGTGACGAAGCAAGAAGTCGTGGTGGCCTTATCAGAGTAAGAGAGTTTACAATGAAAGATGCTTACTCATTCCACAACACACAAGAAGATTTGGACAGTTATTACAAAAAAGTCTATGATGCTTATGTAAGAATTTACAAGAGAATCGGCTTCAAAAACTTTGTTGTTGTTGAAGGCGACAACGGCATCATGGGTGGAAAGATTTCACACGAATATATGGCAGTGACAGATGCTGGTGAAGACAGCCTTGTTGTTTGTCCTAAGTGTGGTTATGCAAGCAATATGGAAGTTGCTTGTTGCGTAAAAGATGCAAACGATGGCGACATTGCAGGTGAAATGCAAGAAGTGTTTACAGGCAACGCTCACACAATCGAAGAAGTTTGTGCTTTTCTTGAAACAGATGCAAAACACTCTGCAAAAGCAGTTTGCTATAAGACAGAAACTGATGGCAAACTTGTTGTTGCCTTCCTTCGTGGAGACCACGATATCAACGAAACAAAACTTTCAAAATTGGTTAAGAGCGCTTTGGAATATGTTGAAGTTGAAGATTTTGGTTTGTGCGCAGGCAACATTGGCCTTGTTGACTTGAAAGTTCCAGAAGGAAGTTATGTTTTCTATGACAAAACATTGCAAGGTCTTGAAGATTTTGTTACAGGTGCAAACAAAGCAGATTATCACATCAAAAATGTAAGTATGTCTAGAGATATGAAAGATGTTGAGTTTGTTGACATTGCTTTGGTTAAAGAAGGCGAAAGATGTGTTCACTGTGGCGAAGTTTTGACTCATACAAGAGGTATCGAAATTGGAAACATCTTCCAACTTGGCACAAAATATACATCAACTATGGGCATGAAAATCAATATGCCTGATGGCTCTGCAAAAGAACCAATTATGGGTTGCTATGGCATTGGTGTTGGCAGAAACCTTGCAAGCATTATTGAAGAAAAAGCCGATGACAAAGGTCTTGTATGGCCAATGACAATTGCTCCATGGCAAGTTCATCTTTGCCCACTTAGAGTTGACAACGAAAAGGTTGCAGAAGTTTCTGAAGAACTTTACAAATTGATGCAAGAAGCAGGCATTGAAGTTTTGTATGATGAAAGAAATGTTTCTGCAGGTGTAAAGCTTACTGACAGCGAACTTATGGGTGTTCCACTTAGAGTTGTTATCAGCCCAAAAACACTTGAAAACTCTCAAGCAGAGGTTACAATCAGAGCAACAGGCGAAAAAATCTTTGTTGCTTTGAATGATTTGATTTACGAACTTATCATGATGATTAAGGACGAAATTCAAGAAATTGAAAAAGATTTGTAAGAAATCACAAAAAGGTGTTGAAAATACGCCTTTTTTTGTTGTTAAAATGCCCGTAAACACTTTTCTCTTCTCTTTGTTTGCAAAAAACAAACTCTCTTTTTATGACGCAGTTTTGTCCTAATTTGAAAACTATTGCAATATAGATATATTATATGAGCAAAAACAATTGGGGTTGGTCCGTCAAGATTTTTATTTTGTCTATTTGCCTTTCTGTAGTATTTAGCACAATTTCGCAAAGTTTGTTTCCTACTTTGCCAAACATTTTGTCTGTTGTTGTAATTTTGTTTTTTATTGCACTTAGTACAATTTTTGACATGATCGGGGTCGCAATCGCATCAACAAACAAAGAAAAACTAAAAAAAGATCAGTTTAAAGATTGTTGGCAAACAGCAAACAAGCTGTGCGACAACACCGAAAAGGTTTCTTCTTTTTGCTGTGATGTTGTAGGCGACATTTGTGGCATTTTAAGTGGTGCCGGAGGGGTGAGTTTGGTGCTCAATCTCGACATCAAAGATGCAAACCTTTATTTGCTGGTCACATGCCTTGTAAGTTCGCTCATAGCAGGCCTTACAATCTTTGCAAAAGCAATCATGAAAAAGAAAGCCGTGCAAAAGGCAGAACAAGTTTTGCTGACAACATGTCAATTTTTGAATGTTGTTGCCAAACCAAGGTTGATTTTTGCCAAAATTAAGCAGAAAATTTCAAAAAATAAGTAAAATCTCTTGACAACATAAAGGCGCTTGTGTTAAGATATGGCAGTAAGAAAGCAGAAGTCCACCTTCTCACCTATCGAATTTCGTTTTGATATGGTCCAAAAATTTTGAATATTTCTTGTGAGAAATCACTTATTCTTGTTTTTTGGTTTGGTAGGATTTTTGCGTCCTACCAAATTTTTTATTAAAGGAGATTACGACTATTTTCAAGGAACTTTTTATCAATGACCAAATCACAGCAAAAGAAGTAAGACTTATTGGCGAAGAAGGCGAACAACACGGCGTGCTTTCAAAAGCAGAAGCTCAAGACATCGCTGACAAAGCAGGACTTGACCTTGTCCTTATGAATCCAAACGGAAATCCTCCAGTTTGCAAGCTTATGGACTATGGCAAATATAAGTTTGATGCTGTAAAGAAAGAAAAAGAACTTCGCAAAAATCAAAAGATTAGCGAAATCAAAGAAATTCAACTTTCAATGAGAATTGATGACTATCATGTAAGTTTTAAGCTTAAAAACGCACAAAAAATCTTGCAAGAAGGCGACAAAGTTAAGGTTTCTTTGAGAATGAGAGGTAGAGAACAAGCATATTCACAAAATGCTGTTGAAACAGTGAAGAAGTTTGTTGCTGACCTTGCTGATTATGGCTTTATCGAAAAAGATCCGGCCATTATGGGCAGAAATGTATCAGTGGTAATCAATCCAAAAAAAGCAAAATAAAAGGAGAAAAGGGAAATGCCTAAAATGAAAACACACAGTGGTGCTAAGAAAAGATTTTCACTCACTGCAACAGGAAAAGTTAAGTATGCTAGACCAAACAAAGGTCACTTCTTGACAAACAAAGCTAAAAGTCGTAAAAGAAAACTCAGAAAAGGTTCTTATATTGCAGGAAAGAATGCAAGCAATATCAAGACTTTGCTCTGCAAATAATTAGGGGGAACACATGAGAATTAAAAGAGCAGTAAACGCAGTTAAAAAGCGTAGAAAAATTTTGAAATCAGCTAAAGGTTACTTTGGCGCAAAAAGCAAACTCTACAGAACAGCTAGAGAACAAGTTATGAAGAGCGGCCAATATGCTTATATTGGAAGAAAACAAAGAAAAAGAGATTTCAGAGCTCTCTGGATCACAAGAATCAACGCAGCTTGCAGACAAAATGACATTTCATACAGCAGATTTGTTTCAGGTCTCAAGAAAGCTAATGTAACTTTGAACAGAAAGGTGCTTGCGGATTTGGCAGTTAGAGAACCAGAATCATTTGCAAACCTTGTTGAAGTTGCTAAAAAGGCATAAGTAAGTGCTTAAGGCAAGCAAAAATTTCATATTGAATCTAAAAAAGCAAAAACACGAAAACAAGTCTTTGCTTTTTTTAGATAATGCCAAAATTATCAAAGACGCAATTGCAAACAATTCAATCAATGTCGAGTGCATTTTGACAAGTTTGCAAGAGTTGCCATTTGATGCAAAAGGGGCAGAAATTTGGCAAGTTGACGATCGCACGATTCAACAACTCGCAGACACAAAAACACCACAAAAAGTATTATGCATTGCATACCTTACACAAAATGTTGTGGAAGTGCCAAAAACAAACTTCTTGGTTTTGGACACGCTGCAAGACCCAGGCAATGTCGGCACTTTGATCCGAACTGCCAAAGCTTGTGGGTTTGAATATATCTTTTTGTTGGACTCTGTAAGAAAAGAAAACAGCAAACTTGTAAGAAGTTCTGTTGGCGCAGTTTTCGACAGCAAGGTTTTTCAAATGAGCAAAGATGAGTTTGTGGAGTTTGCAAAAGCAAACAAACTTCAGCTTGCAATGTGTGATATGGACGGAGAAAATATCTTTACATTCAAAAACGAAGGCGTTTTGGGTGTTGTCGTTGGAAACGAAGGTCAAGGTGTTTGCGACCAAATTGCTTCTTTGTGCAGCAAAACAATCAAAATCCCTATGATGAAGGGTATTGAAAGTTTGAATGCTGGTGTTAGTGGCTCAATCATCATGTATGAAATCAACAAAAATTTGTTTTAAGATTGAAAATTGTCAAACTAAATTAAATTAAGGAGAAAAATTATGTCTGGACATTCAAAATGGCATAATATACAAGCCAAAAAAGGTAAAACTGATGCCGCTAGAGGCAAAATCTTTACAAAAATCGGCAGAGAAATCGCCGTTTGCGTAAAACTTGGCGGACCAGATCCAAACACAAACAGCAAATTAAAAGATATTATTGCAAAAGCAAAATCAAACAATATGCCAAACGACAACATCGAAAGATCAATCAAAAAGGCTTCTGGCGAACTTGGTGGTGTAAACTACGAAGCAATCACATACGAAGGCTATGGAATTGGTGGTTCTGCTGTTATTGTTGAATGTTTGACTGACAACAAAAACAGAACTGCAGGCGATGTTCGCCATGCTTTTGACAAATTTGGTGGAAGTTTGGGTTCAACAAACTGCGTATCATACCTTTTCAACAGCAAAGGTGTTGTTATCGTTGTTGATGCAAAAGATGCAGACACATTGATGCTTGACGCAATCGAAGAAGGCGCTGTTGATGTTGTTGAAGACGAAGACAGCATCGAAATCATCACCGAACCAAACAAACATGGTCAAATGAGAGAAGCTTTGGAAGCAAAAGGATACAATGTTGTTTCTGCTGAAACAGAATTGATCCCAGATCTTTATGTTGATTTGAACGCCGAACAACAAACAAAATTCCAAAAAATGATCGACGCTTTGGAAGATTTGGACGATGTTCAAGAAGTTTATCACAATGTAAATATTGATGAAGAAGATGAATAAAACCATCTTCTTTATTTTTGCCACTCGCAAATGCTAAATGCAGTTGTTTTGTTTGACAAACACAGGCAATTTTATTAAAATTGTTGTATGAGAATTTTGGGTATTGATCCGGGATATGGGATCGTAGGATTTGGCATAATAGACACACACAGAGACAATGCTGTCGTTGATTTTGGGGTTATCGAAACACCAAAGGAAGACACTTTTCCTGTAAGACTTCAACGCATTGAAGAATCTTTGCGTGTGCTTATGGAAAGATATCAACCAGAAGAAGTTGCAATTGAAGAATTGTTTTATTGCAAAAACCAAACAACGGTCATTCCTGTTGCAGAAGCTAGAGGGGTGATTGTGCTTACGGCGAAAAAGTATTGCGACCGAATTTTTGAATATACACCAATGCAAATCAAGCAAGCACTCACGGGAAACGGTCGTGCAGAAAAGAAACAAATGCAATTTATGGTAAAAAACATTCTCGGTTTGGAAAAAATTCCAAAACCAGATGATGCGGCTGATGCTCTTGCAATTGCGTTGTGCCACAGTCAAATAAATCCAATGCTCAACGACAATATGCTTTAGTTGAGATTGTTTTAAGGAGTTTTTATGATTGCCTTTTTGGTAGGAACTATTGAAGAAAAAACGGAAAACTTGCTCGTTGTTGATGTAAATGGCGTGGGTTACGAACTTTGCATTTCAAACAACACTCTTTGCGCTTTGCCTATGGAAGGCGAAACAGCAAAAATTTTGACATATTTGCAAGTGAAGGAAGATGGAATTGCACTTTATGGTTTTGCAACAGCAGAAGAAAAGGCAATGTTTATGAAACTTATCACAGTTTCTGGCGTTGGCCCTAAAATGGCAATAACAATCTTGTCAGGCATCAAACTTTCTGACCTTGTTGTGGCAATAATCAACGAAGATGCAAACTTGCTTTCAAAAATCAAAGGTTTGGGCAAGAAAACTGCTGAAAGAATTTGTTTGGAACTTAAAGACAAACTCTCAACAACATCAATCAGTTTGGGTGAAGCATCAACACTTGCCGAAACTTACAACGAAAGTGCACTCAACGATGCTGTTGAAACCCTTATTGCTTTGGGTGTCAACAAAAACGAAGCATACCGTTTGGCTAGAAGCAAAGCAACTGCCGAAACAACAGCAGAAGAAATCATTTTGAAAGTTCTTAAAGAACTTGGCAGATAACACAATATGTTGTGTGTTATGCAACAAGCAAACAGCATACTACACAACACACAGAAAGGGGAATTATGGAAGATAGATTCATCACAAGCAGCAAAAACTGGACAGATGCAGAAATCGAAAACTCACTCAGACCAACATCACTTGACCAATATGTAGGACAAAAAAAGGTTAAAGATAGTCTCGAAATCTATATCAAAGCTGCAAAATCAAGAAAAGATGCTTTGGATCATGTTTTGCTTTATGGCCCTCCAGGGCTTGGAAAGACAACATTGTCGCACATCATTGCAAACGAACTCGGCTCACAATTTAAGGTTACATCTGGCCCAGCAATCGAACATGCTGCCGATCTTGCTGCAATTTTGACAAATCTCAACAAAAACGATGTTTTGTTTATTGACGAAATTCACAGACTCAACAAAAATGTAGAAGAGATTTTGTATCCAGCAATGGAAGACTTTGCACTCGATTTTATCGTGGGAAAAGGCCCTTCTGCAAAAAATATGAGACTCAAAATCCAACCATTCACTCTTGTTGGAGCAACAACCAGAGCTGGCATGCTCACAGGACCATTAAGAGACAGATTTGGTGTGATTTGCCGTTTGGAACTCTATAGTGACGAAGAGTTGCAAGTTATCGTAAAAAGATCTGCAGGCGTTTTGAAAATTGATATTGACGACACTGCAAGTTTGAATATTGCCAAACGATCAAGAGGCACTCCTCGTATTGCAAACCGTATGCTTAAAAGAGTGAGAGATTATGCCGAAGTCATCGGCACAGGCAAAATAACAAAAGAAATTGCTGATCAAGCACTTGCAAAGATGGAAATTGATGATCTTGGGCTTGATTTCATTGATAGAAAAATTTTGGAAAGCATTATTCACAAATTTGGGGGTGGTCCTGTAGGCCTTGAAACCCTTTCTGCAACAATCTGCGAAGATGCAAGCACAATTGAAGATGTTTACGAACCATATCTTCTTCAACTTGGCTTTGTTGCACGCACACCAAGAGGCAGAGTAGCGCTCGAAAATGCCTATAAACATTTGGGAATTGCTTATCCTGAAAACAAAGGACAATAGAATGCAAAGAGAACTGCTTAGAAGCACATATTATTACGATTTGCCAGAAGAACAAATCGCACAAACACCAATTGAGCCGAGAGATCACTCTCGTCTTTTATGTTACAATCGCACAACAGACAAAATCCAACATAAACACTTTTACAATCTTTTGGACATGTTGCAAGAAGGAGATTTACTTGTTGTAAACAACACCAGAGTTTTGCCAGCCAGACTCTATGGATATAAAAGCGAAACTGGCGCAAAAATTGAAATTCTTCTTCAAAAGAGAATTGATTTGCACAATTGGGAAGTCATTGCAAAGCCAACAAAAAGACTTGCAGTAGGCACAGAAATCGTTTTCAACGAAAACATTAAGTGTTTTGTCACAGAAAAGGGCGATTATGGCGCTTGCAAAATCAAATTTGATTACAGCGACAAAAAGTCGTTTGAAGAGCATCTTATGGAAATCGGCACAATGCCACTTCCACCATACATCAAAGCAAAACTCAAAAATCAAGAGAGATATCAAACAGTTTATTCAAAAATCGAAGGTTCAAGTGCTGCTCCAACAGCAGGATTGCACTTTACGACCGATTTAATGGCCAAAATTAAGGCGAAAGGTGTGGAAATTGAAGAAGTTCTTTTGCATGTAGGTTTGGGCACTTTTAGACCTGTTAAAGAGGATAATATTTTAAACCACGAAATGCACTCTGAATATTTTGAAATCACCGAAGCAAATGCCGAAAAAATCAACAAAGCAAAACGAGAAGGGCGCAGAATTGTTGCCGTAGGCACAACTTCTGTCAGAGTTTTGGAAAGTGGCGTTGGCGAAGATGGCTATTTGGTGCCACAAAAGAGAGAAACAAAAATCTTTTTGTATCCACCATACAAATTTAAGATGGTTGATGCACTTATCACAAACTTCCACTTGCCAGAAAGCACATTGATTATGTTGGTTTCTGCATTTGTGGGCGACATCGACAAAACTTTGCAACTTTACAAAACTGCAGTTGACGAAAAATACAGATTCTTCAGTTTTGGTGATTCAATGTTTATCGAATAAAATCAAAAGGAAGACTTATGCAAGACGAATTTTTTAGTTATGAAATCATAAAGGAATGTCCAGTAACAGGTGCTCGTGCTGGGGTTTTTCATACTCCAAGAGGGGACATTAAAACTCCTGTTTTTATGCCTGTTGGCACACAAGGCACAGTAAAGGGGCTCAGACCTGAAGATTTGAATGATATGAATGCACAAATCATTCTTTCAAACACATACCACTTGTTTTTGAGACCTGGTCACGAAATTGTCAAAAAAGCTGGTGGACTTCACAAAATGATGAATTGGAAAAAACCAATACTTACCGACAGTGGTGGTTTTCAAGTTTTTTCACTTTCTGATTTGAGAAAAGTTTCTGAAAAAGGTGTCGAATTCCGTTCGCATTTGAGTGGCGAAAAGTTTTTGATGACTCCAGAACTTTGTATGGAAATTCAAGAAGCATTGGACAGTGATATCCATATGGCTCTTGACCAATGCACAGAAGCAGGTGCTTCTTATGCCGAATCTGAAAAAGCCAGAGAATTGACTAAATTGTGGCTTGAAAGATGTTATAAAGCACATAAGGGCGGCAAACATATCCTTTTCCCTATTGTTCAAGGCAATATGTATAAGGATTTGAGATCAAAATGTGTCGAAGATTGCAAACCATATGCTAGATGTGGTATGGCAATTGGGGGACTTTCTGTTGGCGAAGATAAGGCGATTATGTATGACATTTTGGACCATTTGAACCCACTTATGCCAAAAGATATGCCTAGGTATTTGATGGGTGTGGGAAGTCCAGATTGCTTAGTAGAAGGGTTTGCTAGGGGTGTAGATATGATGGACTGTGTTTTGCCAACCAGAATCGCAAGAAATGGCACTGCATTCACAAAAAATGGCAAAATGGTTATCAAAAACTCATCTTATAAAGAAGATTTTAGACCAATTGAAGAAGATTGTGACTGTTATGCTTGCAAACACTTCTCAAGAGCATATATTAGACATCTTATCAATGCAGGCGAAATGTTGGGAGGCGAACTCTTATCAATTCACAACCTTAGATTTTTGATAAGACTTGCCGAACAAGCAAGAGAGGCGATTTTGGAAGATCGTTTCCCAGAATTCAGAGACAACTTTATCAAAAACTACAAAGTGTAAAGTTGTTTGAGAAAATCAATCGGGTTACCACTCAAAAATTTTGAACAAAACATAGAAGAAAAATTTGAATTTTAAGACATTTTTATGGTGGGTTGTGGCAAAAACTTTGTTTGATAGAATGTTTACAACTATTCGCAAAACACAGGTTTTGCGAATAGTTGGACAATATTTGGTATATCGGGCTACATAACACCAACTATATATAGTATTATGCAACATATTTAATTTTTAACTATTCTGTTTGATTTTAATAAAATTTGATGGACTTCTGTTCATCTTTATTTATAAAAACTTGCATAATACCTAATTATTAATCGTTTTAAATTGAATAAAAAAAACACAAACAAAAATATGTCTGCGTTTTTCTTTTTTTAGTTGTTCTTACTTAGTGTTGTCATTGCTTTTTGTTTTTGGAGAAACAATATCTTCCAAGAGTTTGATCAATTCTTCATTTTCTCTAATAAGTGATCCTTCACACCCTTTAACAACTTTTCCTTCTTCAATAAGATCATCATTATATTCGGTAACAGCCACAATAACAGATGCGGCCATTTGCTTGTCTGTGATTGGTTTGCATTTTACAATTCTTAAATCGTCTTTTCTTGGATTGTATGGTGATTGTTTTGGTTCCCACACATCTTTTGTGCAATAATCCTGACATTCTGGTGCCAAATCATAGCCCATTTTGAGTGCAACATATTGAATAACATATGGCATCAAAGCTCCAACATTAGAAAGTCCCCTTCTTTCTGCCATTTTTTCAATTTTTTCTTCATCATAGTGAATAACCATATTGTCTGTATCAATGCATGACTTAGCAATATCTTCCAATTTGCTTATTGCACTATCAATTCTCATTTGTTTAGCGTTTTCTGTCAACTGTGGAGCATTGTAAAGAGCAACATTGTAAATTGCATACAAATAGTTGCCAAATGCTGTTTGTTTGTAATCACAGCCATTATCGCCATGATAACCACCACATCTCATCAAATTTTTAACAAGTTTTTCATTAATAATATTTTTTGCCATAAAACTCCCCTTCCCTTATAATATAAGAATACTACAAATCGCCCTATTTGTCAATTTTTTTCAAAAACAAAAAACACAAACAAAAATATGTCTGCGTTTTTCTTTTTTTATTTCGTTCAAAAGTTGAAGCAACACTAATCAGATTTTAAGAAAGCAAAAAGCTGCAAGCATCATAGTTTGCATTATTTTGTTTTGCCTTCCTTATTGCCACACATAGATGGAAATATTTCTGCAGCAACCGTTTCAATGTTTTTATCTTCTGCGATCAGAGTCGCTTTTTTCTCAATTGATGGAGCAAGAATAATATCTGACATCAGTTTGGCAAGTTCTTCATTTTGTTTAATCAAAGCATATTGATCTACCTTGCAAATTTTGCCCTCTTCAATATATCTGTCATTGTCTTCGGAAACCGTCAAAATAATAGAAATAGCCATTTTCTTGTCTGTCATTGGTTGACATTTTACAAGTTTCAAATCAATGTTAAGTGGTTGATTTTTGTTTGCACTCTTCAATTCAAACCTGCCCTTAGAGCAAAAATCTTGATGTTCTGGTGCAAAATCATACCCCATTTTAAGCGCAACATAATATATTATACCTGCTATAGGATGATCAACATATTCAAGACCATTTTCTTTTATCATTTTTGCAAGTTTTTCTTCGTCATAATGAATGACCATGTTTTCTTCATCAATACACGATTTGGCAATATTTTCAAGAGTTTGTCTTGTCAAATCAATCTTTTTTTGCAGTTCTGCTTCTGGCATACTTTTAATGTCTTCATCATTAAACACATTTGCAACAATTGCGTGGAGCAAATCTTGGAAAGATTTTTGCTTGCTGTCACAAGCAGTACCTAAATATCCACCTGCAAATGCCAATCCCTCGATAAGGTCCTCATTTATAATATTTTTTGCCATAAATCCCCCTTTTTCTATGATATAATCATATCGCAAAACTTACCCATAAGTCAATTTTTTACCTAGAAAAAAGAAACCAACATCATTTTGTTGGTTTCTTTCTTGTTTTTTTCAATGCATCTTTTGATGCTTTTTCCAATCTTTTGTAATAATCTTCAATTGCGGCTCTGATTGATTCTTCAGCCAAAACCGAACAATGGATTTTGTGTGGTGGAAGTTCGCCAAGCATATCAACAACATCTTTGTTGCTGATTTTGAGTGCATCTTCAATTGTCTTGCCTTTGATCAAATCGCAAGCAATATCTGTTGATGCAATCGCTGCGCAACAACCAAAAGTTCTAAACTTTGCATCTTCAACAATGCCATTGTCATTGATTTTGAGATACATTTTCATAATGTCGCCACAAGTTGCATTTCCAACTTGACCAACAGCATTTGCACCTTGCAAAGTGCCAGCATTTCGAGGGTTTTGAAATCTTTCCATTACTTTTTTGCTATACATGACTAAACCCTCCCTGCTTGAATTGGAGAAATTGCTCTCAATTTTGCAATAACTTTAACGAGTTCGTCAATAACATAATCAACATCAGATTTTGATGTGTTTGTACCAAATGAAAATCTAACTGCCCCTTGTGCTACATCATCTGCAACACCCATTGCTTGCAAAACATGCGATGGAAGCAAAGATTTTGATGTGCAAGCAGACGAAGTCGAAACACAAATTCCTGCCAAATCCAACAACATCAACACAGATTCGCCTTCAATTCCATAAAATGAAACATTCAAAATTGAATTTGCTTTTTGATGAGGATGACCATTTACTTGATAGTGATCAACTTTTTCTTCAAGTTTTTCAAGGAAATATTCTCTAATTGTCTTAAACTTTTTGTTGTTGATGATATGGTTTTTTACAGCAATTTCAACAGCCTTTCCAAAACCGGCAATCGCAGGAACATTTTCAGTTCCGGCACGCTTTCCTCTTTCTTGGTTTATGCCACCAAACAAAATAGGGTCGATTTTTACGCCATTTCTCACATACAAAGCACCAACGCCCTTTGGCCCGTGAAGTTTGTGAGAAGACATAGAAAGCAAGTCAATATCCATATCTTGAACATCTATACTCATCACACCGACAGCTTGAACTGCATCAGTATGGAACAAAATGTCGTATCCATGAGCAATTTTTGCAATTGCTTTTACATTTTGAATTGTGCCAACTTCATTGTTTACAGCCATAATAGAGATCAAAATAGTGTCCTTTCTGATTGCGTGCAACAATTCTGCCAAATCAACCAAACCATGTTTGTTTACTGGCAAATATGTAATCTCAAAGCCTTCTTTTTCAAGTTGATGACAAGCATTAAGCACTGCGTGGTGTTCGATTTGACTTGTGATAATGTGCTTGCCCTTGTCTGCATTTGCGTGAGCAACGCCCAAAATAGCCCAGTCATCAGATTCTGTGCCACCACTAGTAAAATATATTTCATTTGCTTTGCTTGCGTTGATTGCAGTTTTGATTCTGTCTCTCGCTTTGTCAACAACAGCCATTGCTTCTCTTCCATAACTATGCAACGAGCCAGCGTTGCCATAAATCACATTGAAACAAGGCATCATTTCTTCCAAAACTTCACTTGAAACAAAAGTTGTTGATGCATTGTCTAAGTAAATTCTTCTCTCCATCAAAAGTCCCCTTTTTTAACAAGACAATTTTAACACCAAAGTGTTTAGTTGTCAATAGGCAAAAAGCCGTAAAACTCCCTAAAAATCAAACAATTTTGACATCTTAGAGATAAGCTTGAAGTTTGCCGAGTAAGTCTGATTTAGAACAAAGTCCAACTGACTTTTCTTTCAACTCTCCATCAACAAAAATAAAGAGTGCCGGAATGCTCATAATACCAAATTCTCTTGCAAGGTTTTCATCTTCATCAACATCAACCTTAAAAATTTCGATTTTGTCGCCAAGTGTTTGTTTAACATCTTCCAAAACTGGCGCAAGCATACGGCATGGTCCACACCAATTTGCAAAAAAGTCGATCACAACCACTCCTTTTGCAATTTTGTCTTTAAAATCTTTTTCTGAAATAATTTCCATAACAAAAACTCCTTTATTTGTTATTTTCGAGCAATTTGTTTACAACAAAAGCCCCTAAAACACAGCCACACATTGCTGGATAATACGAAATGCTGCCAACCAAGTTGTCGAGTTTTGTTGCTGGCTCTTTTGTCGAAACAACATCAAGCGAAGCAACACCTCTTTCCTTCAATTTTTTGCGCATCACCTTAGCCAAACCATCATAGCTTGTTTTGTATATGTCAACAACAGCAAATTCTGGGATTGCTACACGATTTCCAGCACCCATTGCCGACACAATGTTTATGTTTCTTTGTTTGCAGAAGCACACAAGATCAACCTTGTCTTGCACACTGTCGATTGCATCTATGACATAATCAAAGCCGTTTGCAAACAATCTTTCTGCCATTTCTGCACAAAACCTCTCACTGAAAACCTCAACTTTGCAATTTGGATTGATTTTTAAAATCATTTCCCTCATCACTTCTGTTTTAAGTTTTCCTACCGTTTCAACATTTGCAACAACTTGTCTGTTTATGTTTGTTTCATCAACTTTGTCAAAATCAACCAAAGTGATGTTTTCAATGCCGGCACGAGCCAACATTGTGCAAGTGTGGCCACCAACACCACCAATGCCAACAACACAAACTCTGCTGTTTTTCAATTTTTGCAAGCCGTTTTTGCCAATCAATGCTTCTGTTCTGTCAGTCCACATAATTTTCCTTTTGTCTATATATTGTAGTGATATTCAATATTTGTGTTGCATAACACACAAAATACATTACAAAACATATTTCTTCAAATCGTAAGTTTTTTGTCTATCTCTAAACACATTCTTTACATAATTTCTGTCAATGTTTATGTCAAGCATTGGATGATCACCTGTTGCATTAAACGAAACATCTTCAAGCAAAGCTTCCATAATTGTGTGCAATCTTCTTGCACCCAAATCTTCGCTTGTTTCATTTTCAATTTCTGCCATTTCAGCAATTTCGTCCAAAGCGTCATCTTTGAAGACCAAATTGATGTTGTCAACACTCAAAAGCTTGCCATATTGCACTGTAACAGCATTTTTAGGTGTTGTCAAAATCTTCTTAAAATCTTCTTTTGTCAAACTTTCAAGTTGAACCCTGATTGGAAATCTTCCTTGAAGTTCTGGGATCATATCTTCCATTTTTGACACATGGAAAGCCCCTGCTGCAACAAACAAAATAAAGTCTGTCTTTACATTGCCATATTTTGTTGGCACTGTGCTGCCTTCAACAATAGGCAAAATGTCTCTTTGCACGCCTTCTCTTGAAACATCAGCACTGTTTGTAGCCTGACTTTTGCCGATAATCTTGTCAATTTCGTCAATAAAGATAATTCCTTGTTCTTCTGCCAAAGCAATTGCTTCTTCATTGACATTGTCCATGTCAATCACTTTGTCAGATTCCTCTTGCAACAACGCTTCTCTTGCGTGTCTTACGGTCAACTTCTTTTTCTTATGTTTTGGTGGATTGAGCCCTTCAAACATAGATCCAAGGTTGATTTCGCTGCCAGAAAGTGCCATAAGTGGTTTTGGTTGTTCGAGAACAACAATTTCAATTGTTTCATCATCACATTTGCCTGATCTCAATTCTTCAAGCAAAGCATCTCTGTTGACTTCAACTGTTGTAACTCTTCTGTTTTGAAAAAGAGCATCAACAAGTTTGTCTTCAACAACCGGCATAACCTTCTTTTCAACTTCTTTTTTCTTCTTGTCTTTTACCATTCTGATTGCAACTTCGACCAAATCTCTAACCATGCTTTCAACATCACGGCCAACATAACCAACTTCGGTATATTTTGTCGCTTCTACCTTTACAAATGGTGCACCTACAAGTTTTGCAAGTCTTCTTGCAATTTCTGTCTTACCAACCCCTGTTGGACCACTCATAACAATGTTTTTAGGTGTGATTTCTTCTCTGACTTCTGCAGGCAACTGACTTCTTCTATATCTGTTGCGAAGTGCAACGGCAACAGCTCTTTTCGCCTTTGCTTGACCTACAATATATTTATCCAATTCGTTTACGATTTGTTTTGGTGTAAAATTCATTTTAGCTCTCCTTGATTATTACATTTCTTCAACAACAATGTTGTCATTTGTGTAAACACAAATTTCACTTGCAACCTTAAGTGCTTTGTATGCAATGTCCTTTGCTTCATAATCTGTGTTTTGCACAAGTGCTCTTGCAGCAGCCAAAGCATAGTTGCCACCCGAACCGATTGCACAAATGCCATCTTGAGGTTCGATAACATTTCCAGTTCCGTCAAGCACCAAAATGTTTTCTTTGTCAGCGACAATCATCATTGCTTCGAGTTGTCTTGCAAACTTGTCTTCTCTCCACATTTGAGCAAGTTCGACAGCGCTTCTCATAAGATTGCCGGCATATTTGTTTAAAATGCCTTCAAATCTTTCAATCAACGAAAACGCATCAGCAACTGAGCCGGCAAAACCTACCACAACATTGTTGTTGTAGATTCTTCTAACTTTTTTTGCATTACCCTTAAAGATAATGCTTTGTTGCAAAGTAACTTGTCCATCACCTGCAACTGCAATTTTTCCATTTCTTTTTACAGCACAAATGGTTGTGCCTCTAAACATTGGTTCCATAAATTCTCCTTCTTTTGTCTGCGCGGCAGACTTCTACAGTTTCATTATATCACATTTATTTTTGAATAACCTAAAATTTTAACACATTATTTTGCCGATTTTTAGACAAATAAAAATGGATTGTCGAAAAACAATCCATTTCAATTTTTATTTTTTTGGTTCTGGTCTAAAATCACAACCCGAACACTTTTCAAACTTGCCTTTTCTAATGATTGGCTTGCCACAATTTGGGCATTTTTCACCCGTTGGAATATCCCAACTCATAAAATGGCAATTTTCTTTATCTTCGCACGCATAAAAGTTTTTACCTTTCTTAGTTTTGAAAGCATAAACACTTTTACCACATTCTGGACACTTGCCAACAGGTTTTTTCTCTTCTGTTTCATAAGGTTTGACATTTTTGCACTTAGGGAAGTTTGAGCAACCCAAAAATTTGCCAAATCTGCCTTCTCTGATAAGCATGTTGTGTCCACACTTTTCACACTTGATGTCAGTTTCGACTGGTTGTGCCTTCATTGTCAAACTGCTTGAATCAGCATTTGTCAAAAGTCCTTTAAATCCTGTCCAGAAACTGTCAACAACATCAACCCATTCGTCTTTGTCTTCGGCGATGTCATCAAGCCTGCCTTCCATATATGCCGTAAATTTGACATTGATAACCTTGCTGAAGAATTTGTCGAGATATTCAGTTATGCGTCTTCCAAGGTCTGTTGGCACCAAAAATCTTGCTTCTTTGTC
Source organism: Clostridia bacterium (assembly GCA_017452445.1). Classification (GTDB taxonomy): domain Bacteria; phylum Bacillota; class Clostridia; order Christensenellales; family UBA1242; genus Caccovivens. The sequence continues at coordinate 45,334 of JAFTMH010000004.1, read as the reverse complement.
GCAATATGCTCTTGCTGTCAAAATTGTGATTGTTGCAGCATAAGTTGCAGGACGGCCAATTCCCTTTTCTTCCATTGCCTTAACCAAACTTGTTTCGGTGTATCTTGCTGGTGGCTTTGTAAATTTTTGTTCGGTCTTGATTTCGTTTACCTTTACAACTTCGCCTTCTTCCATTTTTGGAAGTTTGCCATCTTCTTTTTCTTTGTCTTCTTCGGTATATTCTTTGTAAGCTTTTGTAAAACCTTCAAATTCCAAAGTCTTTCCAACTGCTTTAAAAGTATAATCTCCAACCTTAAACGAAACATTGACATTTGAATATTCTGCTTCGGTCATTTGACTGGCCATAAATCTTTCATAAATCAATTTGTAAAGACGATAGTTTTCTTTTGTGAGCGAATCTTTCACCATATCTGGTGTCATTTGCATCGAAATAGGTCTGATCGCTTCGTGCGCATCTTGAGCATTGCCCTTTGATGCATAGATGTTTGGCTTTTCAGGCACAAATTCTTTGCCATATTTTTGCGCAACATAGTCACGGCATGCTGCTTGAGCATCAGCAGAAACTCTGGTAGAGTCAGTTCTGATGTAAGTGATAAGAGCCATCTTGCCTTCGCCCTTAATTTCGACACCTTCATACAACTCTTGTGCACAAGAAGTGATTTTTTTCAAACTCATTTTAAGTTTGTTTCCAGCATCTTGTTGCATAGTGCTGGTTGTAAATGGTGCTGGTGCGTGAGATTTTGTTTTTGTTTTTTTGATTGCTTCAACAACAAAATCTTGACCTTTGATGTCTGACAACACCTTGTCAACTTGCTCTTTGTTTTCAACTTTAATTTTTTTGTTTTTATAGTTTGCCAATGCCGACTTAAACGAAATTTCGTTTTTGCTGTGAATGGCAGAAACATTCCAATATTCTTCAGGCTTAAAGTTTTCAATTTCAACTTCTCTGTCAACAACAAGTTTGAGAGCAACTGATTGAACTCTGCCTGCAGACAATTTTGGTGCAATCTTTTTTGAAATGATTGGTGACACTTTGTAGCCCACCATTCTGTCCATAACTCTTCTTGCTTGTTGAGCATCAACAAGATTCAAGTCAATGGCACGAGGCTCTTTGAGTGCTTTTTCAACTGCCTTTTTTGAAATTTCATTAAATTGAATACGACATTTTGTGCTTGGGTCCAAACCCAAAACATGAGCAACATGCCACGAAATTGCTTCCCCTTCTCTATCCGGGTCAGTTGCGATCAAGACTTCGTCGGCCTTGTCTGCCTTGCGTCTAAGATCTGCAATCAACTCTTTTTTGTCAGGATTGATTTCGTAATGTGGCTCATAGTTGTTGTTTAAGTCAATAGCGAAAGATTTTACAGGCAAGTCTCTAATGTGACCTTTTGTCGCAAAAACTTCATATCCATTGCCCAAATATTTTTTAAGTGTTTCCCTTTTAGCTGGGGCTTCGATAACTACAAGTTTCAAAACTAAACTCCTTATTTTTTCTTTTATCCCCTGTTGCCTACAAAAGTGCAAAAGTTTGCGCCGGCAACTTCCTTATTAAACCACGAATTTCCAAAGTTGTCAAACAACTATTCAAAATATTGACAGGAATTTTTGATTTTTCTGCCAAATCATCAAAATTTTTGTCGCCTTCTGCAAGCAAATCAACAATCAACTTTTCGTCAAAATTGAGTGCGACAACCTGCTTTTTGGCCACCTTGTCAATGCCATAATACGACAAAATATCATCACCATCAAGCACACATTCTGCTTGTGCTGTTTTGATCAGATAATTTGGAAGTTCGCTCTTTTCACTTCCTATATTTCCCGGCACAGCAAACATATCTTTGCCATATTCGAGTGCAAACTCTTTGGTATGCACGGTGCCACTTTTGATGCCAGCTTCTGTGATCAAAACTCCATCACTAAGCCCTGCAACAATGCGATTTCTTCTTGGAAATGTATATCTCTTTGCCACAAAAGATGGGTAATACTCTGAAAGCAACAACCCATTTTCGGCGATTTCGTTTGCCAAATTTGTATTTGTTGAAGGATAAATGTTGTTGAAACCACTTCCTACAACAGCAATCGTTTTGCCTTTGACATCAAGAGTTTTCTTGTGCGCAATCGCATCAACACCATAACAAAGCCCACTGACAATCACAATGCCGGCACGAGCAAGTTTGTCAACAAACTTTTCTGTCACAATTTTGCCATAATTGCTTGGACTTCTCGTCCCAACAACTGCTACAGACTTTCGTCCAAGCAAAGACAAATCGCCTTTTGCATACAAAATCAAAGGTCTGTCCGGCAAATCGACAAGCGATTTTGGATAATCTTCTGACAACACAGTCAAAATTGTTATTCCTGACTTTTGCATATTTTCGATGCAACGATCAAGGGTCAATTCATCAAATCCAACCAATTTATGATATTCTTCGTTTGACAAAAGTTCTACCACTTTTTGATTTTCAAAAATCTTTTCTGGCGAAACATCTTCCATCAACTCCAAAATGGTTTCTTGTTTTTTGTTTGAAACTTCAAACATAGACAACAAAACCAAAATCTTTTCTTTTCTAGTCAACAATTTGTTTTTCTCCTATCAAATGCTCCAATATTTTCTGTCCAATCCCCTGTAAGAGATTGCTTCTGCCAAATGTTGAGGCAAAATTTCTTCCTCTCCTTCCAAATCGGCAATCGTGCGTGCCACCTTCAAAATGCGATCATGTGCTCTTGCCGAAAGTTTGAGGTTTGAAAACGCTTGTTCCATCAACGACTGACACTCATTTGACAAAACACAAAACTTCTTTGTTTGTGGCACAGTCATTTTTGAGTTTGAGAAAGTTTTTGAATTTTTAAATCTCTCAAGTTGCACCTTTCTTGCCTTATCAACCCTTTGTTTTATTGAAGCACTGCTTTCTTCTTTGCTGTCCTTGTGCAAATCGCTGTAAGCAATATTGTCAACTTCGACATGAATGTCAATTCTATCCATAATAGGACCAGAAATCTTTGACAAATATTTGTGAATTTGCGCTGGCGAACACTTGCACTCTCTGTCTTTGGCACCATAATTACCACAAGGACATGGATTCATGCTTGCAATAAGTGTAAATGATGATGGATATGTCACAGTTTGCATGGCTCTGGCAACTGTTATGCTTCCATCTTCAAGTGGTTGTCGCAAAGTTTCGATCATGTTGCGAGAATATTCAGGAAATTCGTCCAAATAAAGCACCCCATTGTGTGCCAAACTCACTTCACCAGGTTTGCTGTGACTGCCACCACCTGTCAAACTGACAACTGTGGCTGTGTGATGTGGTGTTCTGAAAGGCCTGTTTGTGATGATGCCTTGTTTAAGGTCAAGTTCGCCTGCCACAGAATGGATTTTTGTCACTTCCAATGCTTCTTCAAAAGTCAAATCAGGCAAAATGCCAGAAAAACACTTTGCAAGCATGCTCTTGCCACTACCCGGAGGGCCAATCATGAGCACATTATGTCCCCCTGCCGCAGCGATTTCAAGGGCTCTTTTTGCCATCGCTTGACCTTTAACATTTTCAAAATCAAGTTTGTTTTGGTTTTCTTTTGCAACTTCTTCAAAAGTTTTTGCTTCAAGTGGCAAAGATTTTGTCTCTTCTTCGCCATTTAAGAACCCTACAACGGCTGCAAGATGCGAAAACGAATATATTTCCATGCCAGCAATAAACTTGGCCTCTTCGGCGTTTTCTTCAGGCAAAACAAATTTGGTGTAACCCATACTTCTAGCACTGATAAGGATTGGCAAAACACCTTTTACCTTTTTGATGCTTCCATCAAGAGAAAGTTCGCCAACAAACACAAAATCTTTGTAAGTTTTTGTTGCCAATTGTTCGGTTGCAGCCAAAATGCCAACAGCAATGCCCAAATCATACAATGGCCCTTCTTTTTTGACATCTGCTGGTGCAAGATTGATTGTATAATGCTTTGATGGATAATCAAATCCAGAGTTTCTGATTGCACTTTTGACTCTTTCTTTCGATTCTTTGACAGCAGTGTCCCCAAGTCCAACAATCTCAAAGTGTGGCACGCCACCAACAATGTCGGTTTCTATTTCAGTCAAAAAACCTTCAATGCCGTTAAGCCCAAAACTTTTCACCTTTGACAACATAACTTTTCTCCTAAAACAATATATCAAAAAGTATACCAAACCCAGCCAAAAATCACAACCAATTTGGCACTTTGCAACAAAAAAACAGGTGTTTCAACCTGTTTATTTGTAAAGAATGATTCCAAGCAAAAACAAAATTGCACATGCAATTGCAAAAGCAATGCATGACCACTTGATAAATCTGTCTTTGAAAGTTTTTCTTTTGAAGTCTTTTTTATAAGTTGCTTCGTTTTGCATATACATAGCTTCGCTGATTTGCAACTTGTTGATTTGTCTTGCTTTGTAAAGTCGATATTTTTCTTCAGTTTCTTTCTTGAAATCTGTGCGATACTTCAAAATAAGCCAAACCGACCAGAAAATAGACAACAAAAGGAGAATGGCAAGCACAAAGTATGCAAAGCCACCCCACCATTTGCCAAGCACAGCAAACAATGCCGCCAAAACAACGGCAACAATTGAAACAATATAAGACATCTATTCTCCCAATTAAATTACATTGAAAATGTAAACAACAACAATCACAACTGTTGCAACAATCCAACCGACTGTCCACCAGATGTTTTGTTTTCTTCTTGCCCAATAAAAACCAAGCCAAATGCAGATGCAATAAGCCAAACATTCGCCGATTGCACCAAAGGCACTAGAAACACTTGGAGCATATTGTTTGAGAGCCAATCTTAAAATAAGTGCGATTGCGATAAACACAATTGCAAAATAAGCCAAACAGTCCAAAATCTTTGTCTGAGACCAAGTCCTGGTTGTTTTTGTTGTTGTAGATTTTTTCTTTTGAGGCATTTAATCTCTCCTTATTTAGCAGTTTCAGTATATCTGCTTTCTCTGATTACATTAACTTTGATTTGACCAGGATATTGCATTTCGTTTTCAATCTTTGATGCAATTTCCTTTGCCATAAACATTGCTTCGCTGTCAGAAATTTGATCAGGTCTAACAATAATTCTCACTTCTCTTCCTGCTTGCACAGCAAAAGACTTGTCAACACCCTTAAATCCGTTTGCAATTTCTTCAAGTTGTTGCAATCTCTTGATATAGTTTTCAAACGAGTCTCTTCTTGCACCAGGTCTAGAGCTTGAAATCGCATCGGCAACCTGAACAATCACAGCTTCAATAGTTTTAAATTCTACATTAAAGTGGTGAGCTTCAATACAGTGGATCACTGCTTCGCTTTCGCCACACTTCTTAGCAAGTTCGACACCAATTTGCACATGAGTGCCTTCCAATTCGTGGTCAAGAGCCTTGCCGATGTCGTGGAGCAAACCACCTCTTTTTGCGATTTTAACATTTGCTCCCATTTCGCTAGCCAAAAGTCCAGCGATAATTGATGTTTCGATAGAATGTTTCAAAACATTTTGACCATAACTTGTTCTAAACTTCAATTTGCCCAAAGTTCTTACAAGTTCGGCGTTCAAATTGAAAATACCTGTTTCGCTGCAAGCGTTGTCCCCTGCCTCTTTGCAGATTTTTTCAACTTCTGTTTGCATTTTTTCTACAATTTCTTCAATTCTTGTTGGATGAATTCTTCCATCAGAAATCAATTTTTCGAGTGATCTTCTTGCAACTTCTCTTCTTATTGGATCAAATCCAGACACAGTGATTGTTTCTGGTGTGTCGTCAACAATAAGTTCTACACCAGTTGCTGCTTCAATCGCTCTGATGTTTCTGCCTTCACGACCGATAATTCTTCCCTTCATTTCGTCATTTGGAAGAGAAACAACTGAAACGGTCATTTCGCTTACAGTTTCTGTTGCACATCTTTGAAGTGCTTGTCCAATGATTTCACGAGCTTTCTTTTCGCCTTCTTCTCGTGCATCATCTTCAATCTTTTTCACGATAGATGCAGCTTCTTTGCAAGCTTCATTTCTCATGTTTGCAACAAGCAAATCTTTTGCTTCTTGCTTTGAAAGTTGAGCAGTTTTTTCGAGTTCTGCCAAAATTTGTTGCTTAACTTCTTCTTGTTCGTGCTTAACTTTTTCCAAAGATTCTTTAAGTTCGGCAATGCCTTTCTTTTCTTCATCAAGTTGCTCACTCTTTTTGTCAACAGCTTGCTCTTTTTTCTCGATGTATTCTTCTCTTTGGTTCAATCTTTCTTCAATTTTTACTGCTTCGTTTCTGCGCTCTTTAACTTCTTGCTCAACAGCTTCTTTAAGTTTTTGCGCTTCTTCTTTGCTTTCGATAATTGCTTCTTTCTTTATTGTCTTTGCTTCTGCATACGCATCTTCAATAATTTTGATAGCATTTGATTTGTTTTTGTCGAGTTTTTTGCTTGTATAAACCTTAAATATCAAAAATCCAGCGCCAAGTCCAACAATGAACAAAACGACTGATATAACAGATACGATAGCAGGAGAGACACTCAAAATCATATTTCCCATTGCTATTTCCCCTTTTTTAGTGAATGTTTTGCCATTTGACGAAAAAAATAAGGCAAACCATTACAAAAATAGTTTACCTTATTTCAATTTTCTTTGTCAACTTTTTGAAATATATATTTTATATATACCCGGACTTTTTGTCTTCAATTTTCATAAATCGACAAATTTCTAAACTGCTTGCACCTCGTCTTCTTTCTTTATCAAGATAGGTTCGCCACCATTTGCAAAGAAATCACGAGTCACAATGATTTTTCCATAAACTTTTGGATCTGGCAAATCAAACATAAGTTCGAGCATCTTGTTTTCCATAATTGTTCTGATGCCTCTTGCGCCTGTTTTAAGGTCAATTGCTTGTTGAGAGATAAATGCAATTGCATCATCTTCAAATTCAAGATCAAACCCATCAATCTTAAACATTTGCTTATATTGTTTGATAAGCGAATTTCTTGGTTCAACCAAAATGCGTTGCAATGCTTTTTGATCAAGGTCATCAAGTCCTGTCACAATCGGCAATCTGCCAACAAATTCTGGGATCAACCCAAACTTGATCAAATCGTCTGGTTGAACATCAGTGTTGAAGTTGATTTTCTTCTTTTCGCTAGAGTTTTTGATGTTTGCGTTAAATCCAAGCGAAGCAGTAGACAATCTCTTGTTTACAACATCTTCAAGTCCAACAAAAGCACCTCCACAAATAAACAAAATGTTTGTTGTGTCGATTTGAAGCATTTCTTGTTGAGGGTGTTTTCTGCCACCTTGAGGTGGAACACTTGCAACTGTGCTTTCAATGATTTTGAGAAGTGCTTGTTGCACACCTTCACCACCAACATCTCTTGTAAGCGAACGATTTTCGCCCTTTCTTGCAAGTTTGTCGATTTCGTCAATATAAATGATGCCTCTTTGCGCCTTTTCGATGTCATAATCTGCATTTTGAATAAGTTTCAAAAGCACATTTTCGACATCTTCACCAACATAACCTGCTTCGGTCAATGTTGTTGCATCAGCAATGGCAAATGGGACATCTAAAACTCTTGCCAAAGTTTTTACAAGCAAAGTTTTTCCCGAACCTGTTGGTCCAATCATCAAAACATTGCTTTTTTCAAGTTCCAAAACATTTTTGTTTTGTTCGTCTTTGTTTTTCTTTCCATCAATCTTGTTGTGATAGTTGTAATTGATTCTCTTATAGTGATTAAAAACTGCTACAGAAAGCACTTTTTTTGCTTGTTCTTGACCAATCACATAGTGATCCAAACTGTTTTTGATTTCTTTTGGAGATGGAATGATCAAATCCTTAAACACTTTGACTTTCATGCTTTCTTCTTTGATGATGTCTGCACAAATTCTCACGCAATCATCGCAGATAAAGCTGTCGCCGTTTGGACTTGCAATAAGTTTTTTTGCTGCCTTTTGTGGTTTGCCACAAAAACTGCAAGCACACATATCAATTTCTTTCATCTAAGCCCCTTAATCTTTTTTAACTTTTCTTGAAACAAACACTTCATCAATCAAACCATATTCTTGTGCTTGTGCAGCTGTCATATAGTTGTCTCTGTCTGTATCCTTTTCAATCACAGAAATATCTTTTCCTGTGTTTTCGCTCAAAATGCGATTGAGTTTTTCTTTGATGTGTTTCATGTGATTTGCTTGAATTTCGATATCGCTCGCTTGACCTTGAGCTCCACCAAGTGGTTGATGAATCATAATTTCGCTGTTTGGCAAAGCAAATCTCTTGCCTTTTGTGCCACTTGAAAGCAAAAATGCCCCCATAGAAGCAGCAAGCCCAACACAGATTGTCGAAACATCGCACTTAATGTAATTCATAGTGTCATAAATTGCCATACCGGCACTCACAGATCCACCAGGACTGTTGATATACAAATAGATATCTTTGTCAGGATTTTTTCCTTCCAAATAAATGAGTTGGGCAATGACAACATTTGCTGTGCTGTCATTAACCTCGCCCGAAAGGAAGACAATTCTGTCTTCCAAAAGTCTTGAATAAATGTCGTAAGATCTTTCGTTTGCACCAGTTTGGTCAACAACCATAGGTATCAACATAATAAACCTCCTTCAAAATCTGCATCATGCAAACTTTGCAAATTATTCTTTAATGATTTCGATTGTATTGTTTTCTCTCAAGAACTTGTGAAGTTTTGCAAGGATAAGTTCGTTTTCAATCTTCAAAACTTCGTTTCTGTCAGAGATGCCTTTTGTTGCATCTTTGATTTCTTCTGCAGTAAGATCAATGTTGTTTTCTGCAAGAAGTTGTCTGTAAACATAACGAGTTTTGATCATCTTCAATGTTCTTTCATTTGCATTTTTCAAATAGTCATCAATGTTTGATCCTGTTTGTGCAAGATAATCTTCAAGAGTAACACCATAGTGGCTCAATGCGTGACGCATTCTTTCTACATCTTCATTAACTTCATTTTCAACCATTGATTCTGGGATTTCAACATTTGTGTTGTTCAAAAGGTATTCACGAATAACATATTCAACTTCGTTGTCTTGTTGTTTGTTCTTCATATCTTGAATATGAGCAGTCAAGTCTTTTTTATACTCTTCAACTGTTTCAAATTCTGTCGTATCGGCAACAAATTTGTCATTGAATTCTGGCAAAACCTTTTCTTTTACTTCTTTAACAACAACTTTGAAAACTGCTGGTTTTCCTGCCAAGTTTTCTGCTTGGTAGTTTTCTGGGAATGTTACATTGACATCAACTTCATCTCCAGCTTTCTTGCCAACAAGTTGGTCTTCAAATGTGTCGATAAATGAGTGAGATCCGATTTCAAGTGGATATTCTTCAGCAGCGCCGCCTTCAAAAGCAACTCCGTCTACATAACCTGTAAAGTCAATCACAGCAACATCGCCATCTTTGATTTCTCTTTCAACAACTTCAAATTTTGCGTTGTCTTCAAGCAAGTGGTGGATTGTGTGTTCGATATCATGGTCAGTAACCTTTGCTTCATGAACTTTGAAAGTTTGTCCTTTATATTCGCACAACTTAAATTCTGGCACGATTTCAAACATAATCTTCATTTTAAGACCAGCTTCAACTGTAAAGCTTTCAAATCTTGTTGTTGGCATAGCAACTGGTTCAAGTTCTGGATTTTTGCTGATTACTTCATTGAGTGTTTCGTTTACGAAATATTCAACAGTGTCTTCAAAGAAAACATTGCCACCATAAGTTTTTTCGATAACTTTTCTTGGTGCTTTTCCCTTTCTAAATCCTTCTACATTGAATTTTGATTTTGATGATTCATAAATTTTTTGAACGCCTTTTTCCCATTCAGCGCCATCAATCGTCAATTCGATTTCAACTTTTGTATTTTCTTTCTTCAAATTAAACATTTTGTACCTCCATAGTTTAACTATGAGATTTTAGCATAATAAAAAATAAAAAGCAACAATAATGACACACAATTTGTGATTTATTTTGTCTAAAAAGTTTGATTTTTGTTTGCCACTTGCTATAATACAACTATGAAGACATTGTCGTATTACGAAACTCGAGATTTAAAAAACATCGAAAAAATAGGAAGTTACCTTTCAACACTTCCTGAGTTTTGTTACGACTATTTCACAGGCATCGAAAACAACACTTCCACCCTTACAAGGGTCAATTATGCAATGGATTTGTGCGTATTTTTCGAATACTTAGAAAAATTTGTCATCAAAAAACCAAAAGATCAAATCACACTTGCCGACCTTGACGGACTTCAAGCACGAAACATCGAAAGTTTTCTTTCTTATTTGTCATACTATCAAAACGATGACAAAATGATCAAAAACAGCGAAAGAGGCAAGGCTCGAAAACTCGCAAGCGTGAGGAGTTTTTTTAAATATCTTTTCAACCACGATATGCTTTCTTCAAATGTTGCAAGCAAGATTCAAACACCAAAATTGCACACCAAAGAAATCATTCGCCTTGAAAAAGACGAAGTGTCACGAATGCTCGATGCTGTCGTTGATCCGACCACTTTCAGTGAAAGACAAAAGAAGTATAACAAAAACACTTTTGAAAGAGACAATGCCATTGTGACACTCTTTCTTGGCACAGGCATAAGAATTTCAGAGCTTGTTGGCCTCAATGTCGAAGATTTTGACTTTTCGCAAAATGCCTTCAAAGTGACAAGAAAAGGTGGAAATCAAGCAATTTTGTATTATTCACGAGAAGTTTATGATGCGATGCAACTTTGGCTTAAAAAAAGAGAAACTCTTGACCTTGATCCAAACGAAAATGCTATGTTTGTTTCCCTTCAAAACAGAAGAATTTGCACCAGAGCAGTCGAAAATCTTGTCAAAAAGTTTGCAAAAGAGGGATCACCTCTCAAAAAAATATCTCCACACAAACTTCGCTCAACTTTTGGCACAAATTTGTATAGAGAAACAAAAGACATTTACATTGTCGCCGATGTTTTAGGTCACAAAGATGTCAACACTACCAAAAAACACTATGCAGCAATCAACGAAGATATGCGCAAATCAGTGGCAAATGTTGTCAAAATTTACGACGACAACAGATAGATTGAATAATACTGCATAATACTAGATATTGTGTGATATGCAACAGCATACTACCCGATATCTAGTATTTTTTTATCTTTTCATCCAATCAACATAAACCCCATATCCCTTGGTTGGATCGTTGACAAAAACATGTGTCACAGCACCAACAATTTTTCCATCTTGCAAAATTGGCGACCCACTCATACCTTGCACAATGCCACCAGTAAGATCAATCAGCCGTTTGTCTTTCACCCTAAAAACAATACTTTTGTCATCAGCAGATTTTTGAAAATTAGCCTTAATGATCTCAATATCATATTCTTCTCTTATGCCACTAACACTCGAAACAATGACAGCTTTGCCCATTTTGACACCCAATCTGCCACCCATTTTTGCAACACGATTTTGATCAATCAAATCATCAGCGTTATCCAAAACGCCTGAAATACCAAATTTTGTGTTGTTTGTGATTGAACCCTTGTCCTCTTTTTGCGAAGAAAATGCACATCTAAGTTCACCAGGTTCATTTCTTTGACCTTTTTTAATCCCCATCAAACTACACTTATAAACCTTCCCATTTGAAACCGGCACAACATTGCCACCATTTGCATCAACAATGGCATGCCCAAGCGCCCCATAACTGCCATCTTTCTTGCTTACATAGGTCAAAGTTCCCACTCCAGAAACATCATCTTTGACCCATAAGCCAAGTTTCAATCTACCATTTTCGTCCTTTTGCGTTTTTACAATCTTTTTAAATTCTTTGTTTTTTCGCAAAAACTTAACTTCTGCATCTCTGTCGCACTCCTGCACAGCATTTTCCAAATCATCAAGATTTGTTATTACTTTTTCATCAATTTGCGTAATAATATCCCCTGCATTAAACTGCGACCCTTCACTTTTTCCTACAACAATCGCCCCTTTTGCATCAATTTCGATGCCAATAGGCACGCCACCAACATAATATTCGGCATCATCAACCATTTCGACCGAAACTTTTTTGATAGGTATAATCCCAAACAGCTTAAAAACAATTTCTGCCGACTGTTCATCTGGATTGCCGACTTCCGATTGCTTTTTGTTTAAGCTCAAATTGATTAAACGACCAAATGTGTTGTTTTGATTTGCAATTTCTATATCTTTATAATCAACCAAAAAGCCACTTCCAAGTTGATTTATTCTGCCAAACGACACCAAGACCGAACAGCAAAAAACATAAACAAAAAAACAGCAAACAAGAGAAACAAACACCTTTTTCATGCTGTTAGATTGTGCAATCATTGTCCAAATATGCGAAATTCAACCGATTCAACAAAAAAAGCCTGCAAACGCAAGCTTTTTATTTTAGAATGTAGTTTTAAGCACAAAATCATACTGATTAAGCTTCTTTTTAAGCTCTTTATAGTTTGGGCACCATTTTTCAACCAAAGCCCAAAATTGTGGCTTGTGATTCATATAAACACTGTGACTAAGTTCGTGATATATAATATATTCTTTCAACTCTTTTGGCACCAAAATCAACTTCCAATTGAGTTTCATTTGCTTTTTGTTGCTATAACACCCCCAAACTCTGACAGAATCAAGTGGTTTAATTTCTTTGACTGGCAGACCAGTTTTTTCAGAAAGTTCTCTAGCAAGGTTTTCAAGCGAAGAAAACAAAGTCAAATAGTGTTTTCTCAACAATTTTTTTTGAGCGTCTTCTGGCAATTTTGAAAAACCAATCGCAACTTCTTCTGCTTTCATTGCAACAAGTCCATCAACATACACATTTTTCAACAAATCAAAGGTTTGCGAAAAAGATTTATAATCTATCATTCTCTTCGACATCTTGGCAAGCCACTGCTCTTTTGATTTGACAAACTCACCAATTCTTTTGTCGCTGACAGAAAGTGGTGCTTTAACAATCGCATTTTCAGCATCAACAAGCTTAAGCACCATCGTTTTTCTTTTCTCTTTGGTGATTTTTATTTTGATTTCGTGATTCATATCTTTATGATACCACTTTTTGTTCAATCTTCAAAGCAATTTAGACAAGTTGCCAATTTTTATGAAACACCACTATATATTGTGTATTATCTCTGCATACCACCACCCATTTGGACATATTATGCAAGCGCAAACTTTTTGCATAATACCCCAATTTTATTTGACAAAGTTTTTCGTTATATATATAATTTTATTGTATAGGAGAAAAATTATGGCATTCAATTCTAATGGTCAAATCACCTATTTTGTTTTGGACAGTCTTACTTCTGGATCCAAATATGGCTTGGAAATTATCGAATACATTTCTCAAAAAACCAATGGCACATACATTATGAAAAAGCCATCACTCTATTCTTGCCTTACAAGAATGGAAAAGAAAGGCCTCGTTTCGTCTTCTTTTTGGGGAGAAAGCGAACTTGGTGGCAAAAGACACTATTATTCAATCACTGATGCCGGAAAGCAAACCCTTGCAACCCTTGCACCTGAATTTGAAAATATGACTTACGAAGCAGAAGAAGATGAAGAAAAGCCGGCCGAAAAAGTGCAATACACAAATGCCGCTTTGCTTGAAAAAGCAGAACAACCTTCTCAAACCCCTGCAGAAGAAGACCAAACAGTCTTCTTGCAACAAGGCAATTTGTTTGATATGACAAAACAACCAGCGCAAGTCGACTTTGATGATGAAGAAGACGAAAATGATGTTGCAGAAAATCAAATAGACATTTTCAACATGGCTCCTATTGCCCCAGAAAACACATTAGAATCGCTTGAAGAAGCTCAAAAACAACAAGCCGAAGAAACTTTTGAGCAAATCGAAACAATTGAAGAGCCTGCAGAAATTGTTGCAGACGAAATCAAAGATGATGCAAAACTTCTTGGAGATGATGAAAAGGTAGAACTTTCACAATATCAAACCGAACAAAATCAAATCCTTTACAACTCTTCAAATGATTTCAAGAAATATAGAAAGAAAAAGAGTTTTTCAGAAAACCAAATCGAAATGGCTGTCGCTTACGAAACTGAAGAAGACGAACAACTTCAAAAGGATCGCATAGCCGAACTTAAACGCTCATTGTTGGAAGCAAAAAACAACAATTTCCAACAACCATTTCAACCTGCCAAACCAGAAGAGTTTGTTGAAGAACCTGCACAACAGATTCAACCAACACAAGCAGAAATGGAGGAAGAAAAAGATGATGCAGTGCTTATCACAGGCAGAATAGATGCACATGATGTGCCTGTGCAAAAAAAGATTGCACCAACCAACATCGAAGTCAACATTTATGACGACAACTTGCCTGCACCAAACAGAAATTCAAATCTCGAGCCAACATACAAAGATATGATGGCAAAACTTTTCGAACGCAAAAGAGAAAAACAAATCAAAGAAGATCAACCACAGTCACCTGTTGTTGAAACTTTTGAAGCACAACCTATTGCGGGAAGTTTTTCAAATTACGAACACCTTAAACAACACTATCAAAACTACGGAATTGAATTTAAGGAACACAAAAAATCTACTGTCGAAAGACATCACAACACAAACTTGCTTCAATTTATCACTTCAGCATTTTTGTTGCTTTTTGTAGGCATTTCAAGTGCAATACTTTACGCAATTATTGCCACAACCGGAAACATTTTTGATAAAACATCTTTCATGTTTTACGCCTTGCCTGCAATTTTTGCAGTCGTAACTTTGTTTATGCTTTTAAAATGGAAGTGTTTTAAAAGCAAAAAAGCAGTGCTTCTTTACAACGCACTTGCAAATTGGGCAATCTTTGTTTTGGGAACAATCGTAATTTTGATCATCAATGTTATTTGTGGAATGCAAGCTGAAAATATGGTTCTTTATCTCACTTCTTTGATTTTGCCATCAATCGGACTTTTGTTCGCCTTCCCAATCAACTACCATATCAAAAAATTCCTTTACAAAAAATATGCAAAATAATCCAATTTCAATGTATAAAACTTTTTAATGGGTTAATAATAGAAATAAGTTGAGCATCAATATCAATCTCAGTTGCCCAACTTAAAACGAAAAGAGACGCTTTTAGTTTGTGAAAACGATTTATGCATCTCTTTTCTTTTTTATTGTCTTAAACAGCCAAATCAGTCCATTTGCCAAACAAAACAAAATTGCTACAGCAACTGCAAACAAGAAAATGTAAAAAACGGAATTTTGAAACAAACAACAAATCAAAACAATTCCAACACACGACACCAAAGCGCCCACCAGCAACGAAATCAGCCCTTGCCACCAACAGAGATTTGAAAAGCCAGCAATCAAACTTCCGGTATAAAGCCCTGTAAACGGCATCGGAAACGCAACAAATCCTGCAAGATAAACGCATTTTTGCAGAGCACTTGTTTTTTGTGACAAAGTTTTAAGCCGTTCAAAAAATTTGTTTTCTTGCTTGTTGTCTTTTCTTGCAACAACAAATCCCGCCACTCTGTTTTTAAGTAGTTTTCCAATCAAAAGCAAGCAAATCGCCGGCACCATACTTCCAGCAAGCGAAATCACACACGCTACTGTTGGCGACAAAATTTTATCTCCCCAAATTTCGGTCGACATAGCAAAAGGAATTGCAACTTTGCTTTCAAGCATGGGGACCATCGAAACCAAAAAGACAGCAAGCCACACACAACTCGAAAAATTGTCTGCACAAAAATCCAACATAATATCAACTCCTGATATTAAATTGTATTTCCAAACAAAAGATGATATGAAAAAAATAAAGCGAGAATAATTTTCTCGCTTTTATTCAAACAATTTTTTAGCATGATCAATTGCAGTTTGCGACACATCTTTCTTGCCATCAATCAAACGAGCAACTTCAATCACAGCTTTTTCGTCGGTCAAGCTTTCAACCACTGACACCGTGTTGTCATCAACCACATTTTTTGATACAAGCAAAAATGCGTTTGCCTTTGCAGCAACTACTGGCGTATGTGTAATGCAAATCACTTGAGTATATTTTGAAATGTTTGCAAGTTTGTCAGCCAATCTTCCTGCCGTGTGACCACTGATGCCAGCATCGATTTCATCAAACACTACCGTTTGCACTTTTTCTTTATCCAACATAACATTTTTAAACGCAAGCAACAATCTCGAAAGTTCGCCACCTGATGCGGTTTTATGCAAATCTTTGACTTCTTGCCCCTTGTTTGCAGAAAACATAAACTTCACAAGATCGCAACCTTTTTTAGAGCAGGCAACTTCTTCAAAATCAACCTTAAAGAAAGTGCCTTTCATATCCAAATCTTCAAGTTGCGACATAAGTTGTTTTTCAAGTTGCTTTGCAGCAACCTTTCTTTTGTCACTCAACTTCAAACAATCTTGTTTTAAAGCAGTTTCAAGTTCTTGCTTTTGTCTATTCAATTTTTCAAGCATAAACTCGCTGTTTTCCAAATCTTCAAGTTGAGTTTTGCATTTTTCCAAATATTGCAAAATCTCTTCAACTCCAGCACCATACTTTTTGGAAAGTTTTTTAATCAAATCCAATCTCGAGTCAATGCGATCAAGTTCTCTTGGATCAAATTCAGTTTTTGCTTTGATATCTTCAAGAGTTTCAACAATGTCTTTGATTTCGTAATAAGCATCTTCCAATCTTTGTCGACACTCATCAATATCTTTAAATTCTGAAACGCCATTCAACGCTGACTTTGCTTCATAAACCAAACCAGTTGCATTTGAAGTTTGATCAGACAATTTTGTCACAGCAATCGAAACTTTTTCAAAAATGTTTTCGGCAGATGAAATAAAGTCAAACTTTTCTTTCAATTCTTTATCTTCGCCAACAACAAGATTTGCATTTTCAATTTCGTTGATTTGATATTCGAGCAATTCTTTAGTTCTTGCCCTTTCTGCCTCACTGCCACCCAACGAAGAAATTTGTTTTTCAATGTTCTTCAACAAATCACATTTTTCAGAGATAGCAACTTTAAGTTCGTTCAACTCTTCTCCTGCAAACTTGTCCAAAATTGACAAATGATTGTTTGCATTCAAAAGTCCAACACTGTCATGTTGACCACAAAAATCAACAAGCATGCTTGCAAAAGATTGAAGCGTTTTAAGTGTTGTTGGATAACCATTGATTTTGACTGATGATTTTCCGTCAACATTCAAAGTTCTTGTCACAATAACTTCATCTTCAACATCAAACTCTTGTTCTTCCAAAAACGCCTTTTCTTCTTGCGAAAGGTTGTCAAACACAGCATCAACTCTTAAAGATGTTTCGCCAGATCTAATAAGACCTTTTTCTGCCTTCGCCCCCAATGAAAAATTAAGAGCATCAATAATAATGCTCTTACCAGCACCAGACTGCCCCAAAAGACAGTTGAATCCAGATTCAAATTCAATTTCTTGCTTTTTGATCAAAGCAACATTGTTGAGTGAAAGAGAAGTAAGCATTTCAATCTCCTATTTCAAAACTATGACAAAAGTTGACTCAATGTAGCCACTGCTTCACTTGCAAAAGTTGTTGAAGGGAAAACCAACATCACAGCATCATCTCCATAAGTTGCACCCATCAATTCTGTCAAATTCAATTTGTCAATAAACGAACAAACACTTTGTCCCATGCCTTTGATTGTTCTCACAACAGTAAGATTGAGAGCAGGTTTTACAGAGATAACACATTCTTTGAAAATAGCTATGTATTTGTTTGAGACAACTTGTTGTTCTGATCCCAAAATTGCATACTTATATTTTCCGGTTGATGACAAAATTTTTGTCAATGCCAACTCTTTGATGTCACGAGAAATTGTTGCTTGGGTGATATCAAAACCCGCATTTTTCAATTCTCTTGCCAACTCTTCTTGAGTCTCAATTTCCTTAGTTGAAATCAATTCCAAGATTTTTGACTGTCTAGCACTTCTTGCCATCATTTCCTCCTCAATCTCTACACAGCCCTATTTTAGGGCGATGTGTGGGTTATGCATAAATATAAATCTATGTTTATGCAAGCAATTTTAATTATTATACATTAAAATTTATAAATATGCAAGCGTTTTGTGCATATTTATTCAACGATTTTTTATAAAAATTTTGTCTGTTGCAAAAATATAAAAACAAAATTTATAAATATAAACGGGTATACATTCGCCATTTTGACCTATCGCCCGTCGCCCGCCCACAACACACCTATTAAACAACATAAAAGTTGACATATCAACAAGATATGCCAACTGTTTTATTTTTAGATTTTACATTAAAAATTTTTAATTTCAATTACTTCAATCTCAGCCATCGCTCTCTCAATCAACCCTTCAATATCAAGTGCCTGTTCGTTATATTCAGCCCTCTTCACAGTTGGTTTGATTACTGGATTTTTTGGAAGAAACACCGTGCAACAATCTTCATAAGGAAGAATAGAAGTTTCATATGTGCCAATCTTTTTGGCAACAGACATAATCTCTTCTTTGTCATATGCAAGCACAGGTCTAAACACAGGAAGCTTTACAACATCGTTTGTAACAGTCATACTTTGCATTGTTTGACTTGCAACCTGCCCCAAACTTTCACCTGTTATAATTGCACCCAATCCATTTTCTTTGCAAAGACGTTGAGCAATTCGCATCATAATTCTTCTCATGATTGTGATCATATATTCTTCATCACAATGCTTATGAATTTGTTCTTGAATTTCAGTAAACGAAACGACATGAAGCTTGAAATCATCACAATATTCAGCAATTTGGTTTGCCAATTCAACAACCTTTTCTTTTGCTTGAACACTTGTGTATGGATAAGAATGAAAATGCACAGCCTCAAATTTAAGACCTCTTTTTGCCATCAAATAGCCAGCCACAGGACTGTCAATTCCACCAGAGAGCAAAAGCAAACCTTTGCCAGCACTGCCAAGAGGAAGACCTCCGGCACATGAAAGCAAATTGCTATATATGTATGTTTTTTGATTAACTCGCAATTCAACATTCAAAACAACTTCCGGATGATACAAATCAACCTTCATTTCTGGATATGCATCAAGCACTACCCCGCCCAAATGTTTTTCGAGTTGCATAGAATTCATCTCAAAAGTTTTGTCTGCACGCTTAACTTCAACCTTAAATGTTTTAGCAGAGCCAAAATCAACTTTTTTAATTTCGTCTTCAATATTTTCAAGTGTTGTATCAAATTCAACTGCAACAGCAACACCAATCAAACCAAAAATATGTTGAATCTTTTCAACAATTTCATCTTCTTGATCGAGATTATAGTCACACAAAATCAATCTTCCTTGAGTTTCCACCAATTTAAATTGATAAGAAGAGAGTTTTTTTCTAATATTGTTCATCAAAAGTTTCATAAACTCTCGTCTATTTTTACCTTTCAAAAACAATTCGCCAAATTTCAATAACAAAACTTTATTCATTATGACACCCTTTCTTTTATATCTTTATAAACTTCGGCTACGATTTTTGCAGCTTCAACAATTTCTTCATCTGTCTGATAAGCATTAAAACTCACCCTGACGCTCGAAATAATATCTTCTTGAGCCACACCAATCGCCTCTAAAATTCTGTTTCCTGCCTTTTTTGCCGAGCAAGCACTGCCAAGCCCAACAATCACACCCCTTTGATTTAAGGCATGAAGCATAGTTTCTCCTTTAACACCAGCAAAAATCAAACTTTCAATATAAGGAGATCCCTTAAAATCTAAAACCTTCACACCGTCAACCTTTTCAACAATTTCGTTGAACAATACCTTGATTTTTGAAACTCTTTCATGGTTTACGGCAGGATTTAAAATTTCAACACACTTTCTAAATTGCATAATTGACGAAACACTTTCCGTGCCAGATCTTACACCATATTGCTGGCCACCACCTTGAAACAACTCTTTCAAGGCTGATTTGTTTTTTACATACAATCCAGCAACACCTTTTGGTCCATGAATTTTGTGAGCACTGAAAGAATACAAATCAATCGATGTTTTTCTCATTGAAAATGGAATTTTCATAAAACCTTGCACGCCATCTACATGCAAAACAGCTCTTGGCGCAAGTTTGTCTTTCAATTTTGAAATTTCAACAAGATCATTTATTGCGCCAGTTTCGTTGCTTACATGCATAATGCTTATCAAACGAGTTTTTTCATTGAGCACCGTTTTCAAAACACCCAAATCAACAACACCAGCACTTGTCAAAGGCACAAAATGCACTTTTGCACCATCAAGCTTCAATTTTTGGGCAACATTATAAACCGATGGATGTTCACCTTCGGAAAAAACATATTCCCAATCACCCGAACGCAAACTTCCTTTGATTGCCAAGTTGTTGCTTTCTGTTGCACAGCCCGTAAAAATCACATTCCCTTGTGTCGCATCAAGCGTTTTCAAGAAAAATTTTTCAGTTTCATTAAGCAATTTTGCCATGTTCATAGATTCAACAGACAATGCAGATGGATTGAAAAAATCTTCACAAGAATATTTCTTGTGGACTTCAACGCATTCTTCAAACATTTTAGTTGTGCCAGCATTGTCTAAAAAAATCATAAACACTCCCTTCAATATATTGTATGTGGTATGCCATCAACGACAGCATACCACACCAGATTTTGCATTAACGAAGTTTTGCACCATATCTAAATTCAAGACTCTTCAACACTTTGTTTACAGCAGAATTGATTTCTTCTCCTGTCAAAGTCTTGTCTTCAGACATAAACATAATTTTGTAAGCCATGCTCTTTTTAGCTTCGCCAAGAGCATCACTTCTGTAAACATCAAACAAGTTCACGTCATAGAAAATCTTACCACATGCAGATTTGATTGCTGCAACAAGTTCTCCATTTGTCACCTTTTCATCAACAACAACAGCAATATCTCTTTCAACAACTGGATATTTTGAAATTTCTTTAGTTGCATACTTCTTCTCTGCAAGTGCAGCCAAATAATCAGTATCCAATTCTGCATACCAAACATCTTGATTGATATCATAATTTTTCAAAACTGTTGGGTGAACTTTTCCAAACCAACCAACAACTTTGCCATCTGCAGTCACAACATCAGCACTTACACCTGAGTGGAGATATGATTGTTTTGATCTTTCAAGTTTATATTGAAGATCAACATTCAAAAGCAAGTTTTCAATCACACCTTTAAGCATAAAGAAGTTGTATCCATTTTCACAAACTGCAATAGACAAACGATTGTTTTCAACCGGCAATTCCGTCAATGGCAACGCCTTTGGCTGATAAACTCTACCTGCCTCAAACAATCTCAAATCTTTGTTTCCAACAGAAAGGTTGTATGCAACATCAACAAGCAAAGCATGAGCCATAACAGTTCTGATTGTAGACATATCTTCGCTGATTGGATTTGCAATTTTGATAACATTTCTTCTTTCATCATCTTCAGCAAGCAACAATTTGTCACAAGCAGAAGCAGTATAGAGCGAATAGTTGAGAGTTTCATAGAATCCCCCACCTACAAGCAAGTTTTTCAAGTTGTTTTCAAGCACCAATCTTGGTTCGTATTGACCGATTGTGATTGAAGAATTTTCAAACATAACGCCTTCAACATTGTTGTAAACATCATATCCATAAATTCTGATAACTTCTTCAGCGATATCATTTTCGTTTTTGATATCTTCACGAGTGTATGGAGTTACACAAGTGATAACATCGCCTTCAATCGAAGAAACAATGCCCAAACCATTCAAAATTTGCAACATTTTTTCTTTGGCAACATCAATACCAAGGATTTTGCAAACCTTTGAATAAGAAATCTTCAATTCTTCTGTTTGTTGCAACTGTTTGCTGCAAACATCAACCACACCATCAACAATTTCGCCACAACCCAATTGATCAACCAAGTGCAACGCCCTTTTGAGTGCTGTTGTTGGAAGGTTTACATTGACACCCTTTTCATATCTTGCAGAAGAGTCAGTTCTTACACCAAATTTCTTCGCTGTCAAACGCACACTCTTCAAATCGAAAACTGCACATTCAAACACAGATTCTGTTGTGTCGTCACCAATACAAGAATTTACACCACCAATAACCCCAGCAATAACAACCGGTTTGTTTGCATCTGCAATAACCATAACATCAGAGTCAAGTTTGTAAGAATTTCCATTCAAAACAGCAATTTCTTCACCAGCAGATGCTTGTCTTACAACAATTTTCTTTCCATCAATATATTTATAGTCGAAAGCATGCATTGGTTGACCTTGTTCAATCAAAATATAGTTTGTAATATCAACCATATTGTTGATTGGCTTGATGCCTACATTCCAAAGTCTGCTTCTAAGCCAAAGTGGAGATCTTTCAAGTTTGATGTTTTTTACATAACTTGCAGTATATCTTGGACAATTTTTTGTTTTTACTTCAACAGAAACATAATCTTTCACATTTTCGCCAACAGTCTTGTAAGAAACATCTGCTTCTTTAAATTCTTTTCCATAAATCGCACAGATTTCTCTTGCAATACCCACAACACTGTTGCAATCTGGACGGTTTGGAGTAACATTGATGTCAAAAACAACATCATTAAGCATCAAAGCATCTTCGATCTTTGTGCCAGGTTTCATATCTTCAGGCAAAATCAAAATGCCATAAAGCGAACCACCTTCAATATAGTTGTCATCAACGCCCAATTCTTCGCCAGAACAGAACATACCATCACTCGCAACGCCTCTCATTGCAGTTGGTTTGATTTTTACGCCGTTTGCAAGGTCAGCCCCGTCCAAAGAAACAGGCACATGCGCCCCTTCAAACACATTTGTTGCAGATGTAATAATTTGCACTTGTTTAAAACCAACATCAACTTGACAAACAACAAGTTTGTCTGCTGCAGGATGTCTTTCAATTTTCAAAATTTTTCCAACATAAACATCATGAAGATACTTGTTGGCATATTCAACTTCTTCTACTTCAAAGCCGGAAACTGTCAATCTTTCGGCAATTTCTTCTGCAGAAATGTCGCTCAAATCAACAAAATCTTTAAGCCAATTGTAAGAAACTTTCATTTTTATAAACTCCTTTATTTTTTATTGCATAATACAATATCTAGTTGTGTTATGCAAACATAATACACTTTATATTGCGTTGATTATCTCATCTGCTTCAAGAATCTCAAATCATTTCTAAACAAATATTTAATGTTTGGGATCTTGTTTGTAACCATAACACTTCTATCAATTCCAGGTCCAAAAGCAAAACCACTATATTTTGTGCTGTCAATTCCTGACATTTCCAAAACCTTTGGATTTACAACCCCTGCCCCAAACACTTCTGAGAAACCAGAACCTTTGCAAAGTGAGCAACCCTTGCCTTGACACATTTGACAAGTTGCATCAATTTCAATGCTTGGTTCTGTAAATGGGAAGTATGATGGTCTAACTCTCATCTTAACATCTTCGCCAAACAATCTCTTCAAAATTTCTTTAATCATCAACATCAAATCTTTAAGCCCAATGTTTTCATCAACAACCAATGCTTCAAATTGATTGAAGATTGGAGAATGCGAACTGTCGCTATCATTTCTGTATACTCTACCAGGACAAACAATTTTGAATGGTGGCTTCATTGTTTCCATACATCTTACTTGCATATTTGAAGTTTGCGATCTAAGCAAAATGTTGTCTGTAATAAAGAATGTATCTTGCATATCTCTTGCTGGGTGATTTTTTGGCACATTGAGCGCCTCGAAGTTGTAATAATCTGTTTCAACTTCTGGTCCTTGCACAACTGTAAATCCCATAGCAACACAAATATCCATAAACTTGTTGTTGAAACGAGTCAAAGGATGCAATGCACCTTTCTTTACACCTTGGCTAGGTTCGGTAATGTCAACCCTCTCCTTTTCCATGTCAGCAGCAAGTTTTGCATTTTCAAGCACACACAATTTTTCAGTAAGCGCTTTTTCAATGCTTTCTCTTACTGTGTTTGCAAGTGCACCAACTTCTCTTCTGTCTTCTGCAGGAACATCTTTCATTCCACGCAAAATTTGAGTCAATTCGCCAGCCTTGCCCAAATACTTAACTCTGATTTCATCCAATTTTTTCAAGTCGTCAGCGGCAGCAATTTCGTTTACGCCAATTTCGACAATTTGTTGAAGCTTTTCTTTCATAATCTCTCCTTTCAATAAAAAAATCGCCCTAATATTAGGACGATCTAAAGTCGTGGTACCACCTAACTTCACGCATGTAAGCGCCTTGTTTGCAAATTTACGCATTGCCAAACGGTTATCTCTACTTATTTCGAAAAATGTTCAAGAAACAGCTAAAAAGTGAATTCAACAATCTATTTTCTCCCCTTTCTCAGCCAACAGGGTTCTCTGTAAGAAACATCAACTGCCTACTAGTCTTTTATCATCGCTTTTGCTATGCAACAATAATACCACACAGTCAAAAACAAAGTCAACCTTTTAGCAGAATTATTTTGTTTTGACACCTTATTGTGTTAAAATATGACTATGAAAAATTTTGAAACATATACAACAGAAAATTGTTCAAATTTAAAAAAGCCAACAATCTATTTTTTCCTTAAAAACAACGGCTTTTCAGAGCATTATATCAAACATTTAAGAAACACTCCTAATGCCATTTTGCTCAATGACACCCCCTCTACAATCAATGCACAAATCAAAGTTGGCGACAAAGTAAGCATTTCAAACAACCCTTATTCTGCCAGCAACATACAACCCTGCGAAGGCAATTTGGACATTTTGTTTGAAGATGAAGATTTTTTGATTGTAAACAAACCCCACAACCTATCTTGCATGCCTACACAATCGCATTATTCAAACAACCTTGGTGGGCAAATCGTAAATTATATGCAAACAAAACAACCAGATTTTGTTTTAAGAATTGTCAATCGCCTTGACAAAGACACTGCTGGCATTGTCGTTGTTGCAAAAAATGTTATTGCAAGAAACAACATCTCTTCCATCAACAAAGTTTATCACGCTTTATGCAAAAACAACTTCGACTCCCTTTTGCCATTCACAATAAACAAACCAATACATACCGTAAACACAAATGGCATCAATCAAATGAAGCGTATTATCTCAAGCGAAGGCAAACAATCAATCACAAATGTTTTGCCACTTGCCAATTTTAACAATTATTCGCTCATTCAAGCCACACTTGAAACCGGCAGAACACATCAGATAAGAGTTCACCTTTCAAGCATAAACCACCCACTTCTTGGCGACACAATCTACAATAGCGACTTTGAGGGACAAAGTACAAATTCGTATTTGATTTTAAAAAAGATTACTTTTGTCCATTTTCGCACACACAAAACAATTTCACTTGAAGTACCTTATCCAAGCATTTGGAATGACAAAATCAACATTCAACAATAAAAGACTTGCCCTTTGACAAGTCTTTTATTGGTTAGGTTCAACTATTTGCAAGCCTTTGTAGAATTTGCCTTTTTTGAAGAACATCTTTGACCTTGAGAAGACGATGTTGCTTCTTTGGCAGTTTCTGCACTTGCATTTGCTCTGCTTGCAGATTTCTTTTTACCAAACATAGTTTACCTCCCTTTTTCAAGACATTTAGCCTTGTATAAGTATTGTGTCAAGTCGGCATAAATTTATTCAAAAAAACAAAAAAAAAGACAGGAATAACCCGTCTTTAATTTTTGCACAACAATTATTTATTTCCGTTTGCTGCTTGTTCGTCAAGAAGATTGTAGTATTCATCGAATACATTGATTGCGATTTGTTCGTTTGTTTCAACACGCAAAACTGGTTCTTCTCCACTTTCGTCAACATAGAAAACAATTGCTTCATCATCAGCAACATTGTCAATATGTTCAATTGGCTTCAATACGCAGTAAAGAACATCGTTGTATGGAATAACAGCAATTTGTTCGAATGTCAATTTTTTGCCGTTTTCATCAACAAGAACGATTGGATCTTTGTTAACTTCATCCAAAAGAATGTCAATAATGTTTGGACGATCTTGTTCCATTTCAGCTTGTCTTGAAGCTTCTTCAATTTTTTCCAATTTTTTCTTATCCATAATAATATACTCCTTTATTTTTTTGGATTTTCATCAAGATAATTTTGCAATATAATCTGCGCAGACACCTTGTCAAGCAGTTCTTTTCGTTTTTCCCACTTGATACCAGCTTCTTTGAGCAACTCCTCTGCTTCGTATGAAGTATACCTTTCGTCTTGAAAAGCAACCTCAACACCTGCTTTTTCTGCCAACTTTCCAGCAAAATCTTTCACAACTTGTGACATTTCGCTTTCAGTGCCATCAGCATTGAGAGGCAAACCAAACACAACCAAGTCAACTTGTTTGTCTTTGACAAGTGTTGCAAGATACGCCAAATCTTGTGCTTCGCCTTGAGCTTTGTAAATATGGTCAGCGCTTGCAATAGTTGCTGTCAAATCAGTAAATGCAACCCCTATTCTCGCCTTTCCATAATCTAAACCCATTTTTCTAAAATATTGCATATATCACCATTGTTATTTTAACCAAATTATCAAAAATAGTCAATCAAAATGCAAACAAAACTATTTGCATTCACACAAATTGCTTCCACTTGAAACCGAAACAGTAAGTGGCACAGCAAAATCGCATATATTTTGCATACAATCTGCCAAAACTTTTTCAACCTTTTCAACATCTTCATTTGCACAGTCAACAATCAATTCGTCATGCACCTGCAAAATAAGATTGCATCTAAAGTTTTTAAGCATTCCCCAAACCTTGATCATGGCCATTTTAATAATATCTGATGCAGTACCTTGCAAAGGCATATTCATAGCCACCCTTTCGCCAAATTTACGCACATTTGCATTTGACGACTTGACATCTGGGATATGCCTAATTCTGCCCAAATACGACTTAATAAAGCCGTTTTTGCGAGCATATTCAACATTCAAATCCATAAACTCTTTGATTTTTGGATATCTTTCAAAATACTTTTCAATATATTCCTTTGCCTTTGCGACAGAGGTTTTTATATTTTGCGACAAACCATAGTCACTTATGCCATAAATGATGCCAAAGTTCACAGCTTTTGCATCTCTTCTAAGATCAGAAGTTACAGCTTCCACCGGCACTCTAAAAATTTCGCTTGCCGTTTTGGTGTGAATGTCAACACCATTGTTGTATGCCTCAATCATTGTTTCTTCGTTTGCCAAATTTGCAAGCAACCTAAGTTCGATTTGGCTATAATCTGCCGAAATAATCTTTCCATTTTCAAACCTTGACACAAAAATCTTTCTCAAATTTTTGCCTTCTTCGTTTCTAGCAGGGATGTTTTGCATGTTTGGCTCCGAACTCGACAATCTGCCTGTCGCAGTCAAAGTTTGATTGAAAGTTGTATGAATAATGTCACCACTAGTTTTGCAAATTTCTTTATAAACCAAAATGTATGTGCTCACCAACTTTCCAATTTTTCTAAATTCAATAAGCTTTTCAACAATCTCGTGTTGCCCTCGCATTTCGTCCAAGATTGCAAAACTTGTTGATTGCTTTTTGTTGTTGAATGATGTCAAGCCAAGTTTTTCGAACAAAATATGTGCCACTTGCTTTGGCGAATTGATGTTAAATTCTTCGCCTGCCAATGCCCAAATTTCTTTTCTCACTCGTTCAAGTTCTTCGCTATATTTTTTGTCTAAATTGTCAAGTTCTTCAGCATCAACCTTAAACCCAACATCTTCCATATCAGCCAAAACTTCAACCAAAGGCATTTCAACTTCTTGATACAAATGAAGCACTTCTTCTGCTTCCATTTTCTCCTGAAGCTCTTTTCTTGCTTCTGCAAACTCTTCAACCGAAGCTGGCTCCAACTTTGGCAACCCAGCATAAAGCACATATCTAGCAATTTCGATGTCGAAATAATTCTTCAACCCAATTCCATATTTTTTCAAATATTTGAGATCGTTTTTTGAAGAATTTGTTATTTTTTCAATTGATTCGTCTTCAAACTTCTCTTTCAGTGCCAAAACAATATCAGAAAGATCAATCATCGGCGAAAACAAATCTATCTCTTTTTTCAAATAATAAACAGTCTCTTTGCCGTCAAAAAACTCAAGATTTTCAAAGTCGTAACACAAAGTTTTTGTCACATTTTTTGCATATTCTTTTACTTGTTCAACACTTTCAAATGCAACCCTTTTGACTTCGATTTTGCTTGATTTTACCCCTTCTTCGAAGATATCTTTTCTTGCAGTCAAACTTCTAAAGTCCCAACTCTCAAAAAAATCTCTCACATTTTGTGCAAAAGGAAACTTAAATCTGCATTCCTCAATGTCAAAATCAACATCGCAATCGACTTTGATTGTGGCAAGCTCTTTTGACATATATGCCAAATCTTTGTTTTCAACAAGCTTTTCTTTAAGTTTGCCCGAAATTTTGTCAATGTTTTGATAAATTCCATCAACATCGCCATAAGACGCAATCAGGTTTTGTGCCGTTTTTTCGCCAACACCAGGCACACCAGGGATATTGTCCGAAGTATCACCCATCAATGCTTTAAGTTCTATCACACCACTAGGGCAAACACCCCAAGTTTGAAGCAAATATTGTTCGTCAAACTTTTCAAGGTCAGTCACACCCTTTCTTGTGAGCCAAACTTGAGTGTTGTCATTTACAAGTTGCAACAAATCTCTATCCCCAGACACCAAAAAATTTTGCTTGTCAGATTTTCTAGACAATGTGCCAATGATGTCATCTGCTTCAATACCACCACTTTCAAAAAATTTGATGCCAAGTTCGCCCAACATTTGCTTGATGACCGGAAATTGACATGACAAATCTGGGGGAGTTTGTTTTCTAGTCCCCTTGTATTCTGCAAAAATGTCATTTCTAAATGTTTTTCTTGCATGGTCAAAAGCCACAGCAACATAATCTGGTTTTTGCTCTACGATAAGTTTAACCAAAAGGTTTGCAAAACCAAAAACAGCACCAGAAGGCTGATGCTGTCTATTAGACAAATAAGGCATTGCGTAAAATGCCCTATTTGCCAAACTATTTCCGTCTATAATAATAAATTTTTCCACAATTTCCCCTAAAATTGTTTCCAATCACAGGTTACACTATACCAAAACTGGTGGTGTTACATCTGTGAAAAGTTTGTAGATTGAATCTGGTGTAGCCAAAACAATTACATACAAAACAATTGCTGCAATCAAAAGAATGAAGAAAACTGTTTTGAGTGGGCTTCCTGCAAAGTTGACAAGCGCAAAGCAGAAAATAATTGCGATACCACCAAAGTTTACAATCAAATCAAACCATTTTGCAAACCAACCCATGTTTGGATTCCATGCTGTTTGTGATCTGATAACATGCAATGCCAAAAACACGATGTAGATGATTGACAAAACAGACAAAATTGTATACATAACTTTTTTCATCACAAGACCTCCTTCTTGCATATATTCTAACACAAACCATTTGACTATATCAAGCATAACAAGACAAAAATTGCAATTTTTGACATAATTTTGACAAAAAAAGACCACGAAATTTTCGTGATCTTTTTACTTTTTGCATATTTATACATTATATTGCATTTTTATTTTTGTTTTTTACCATTTTCTTTGTCATCATCAGTTTGATTTTCTTCTTCAATTTCGCCAACTTGCAAATTGTCAAAACTTTCGTTGTCTCTTCCTGTTTTTTTGTCAGAAGCAGACACATTCATAGACACAAAACCAAGCACAACCAAAAGCCCTGCCACTGCCATAATGCAATCTTCAACCACTTGATTTTCAATTTCAAAACCAAACGCTTTGCCAAACGCATTAAGCAAAATCACAACTGCCGCAGACAAACTTACCCAAAAACCATAATCGCCAATTCTCTTAAAAAAATTCTTCATTGCCGTTCTCACTTTTCAAATAGTCTTTAATCTCAGCCAAATCACTTTTCACCTCATCAAGAGTTTGCAAACTTGCACTCAACTGCTCGATTGTTTGTTGATATTTCATCTCTCGTTTTGCACTGTCTTTGAGTTGATAACAAAACAAGCAAACAAACAAAATTGCAAAAACCCCATTGCTTATCACAATGCTGACAATTTCATTCCAAATGCTCATACCCCCACTCCTTTTTCAACAAAAGTTTAGAGATTTCAAAATCTCCGTTTTTATATAAAATTGACTTGTTGAAAAATTTAATTTTCTGCCTTGCTTTTGCTTCACTCAACAACATCATACACAACCATAGGTTTGCAAATTTTGCAGTTTGCATTGTTTGTCTTAAATGCAAAACTAAAGACAGATCCGTGCACACAAGCAAAAATTGACTGTTCGTTTTCACTGCAACAAACATCAAACACCTTTGTTTCTTCATCAGAAACAACTTCAATTTGACAATCACTCACGGTTGTCAAAACAATTTGTTTGATTTTCTTTCGTTTCCCCTGACAGGCAAGGTCAGATTGCACCGACTGCCAAACTTTTTCGGTTGAAGATCCAAACATCTGTCCACTGCAAACAAGTTCGGCCAAATGCTGACTGTTTTGATTGTAAAAGCAAGCGCAAATCTTGCTCATAAACTCATTGTCAACAGCAAGCAAACTTCTTATATCAACTCCTCTCAAAATGTTGTAAGAAAATTCATTCAAATCAATTTCAAGCAACAGATTGTTTATATAATCTGCTTGCTCACACCCCACCTGTTTGTCATCATCAAAAGTGCAATTTGTCGCCAAATAATACTTTCCGTTTAAACACTCACAACAACAATTTGCGTGGTCACAATTTTGCAAAATCTGATCAAAATCCTCAGTCACTTTTGCAACAGAGTTGCCATTGAAACTATACAACCCATCTCTTGTGACAAACAAAACCTTTTCGCCACAAACGCAAATCGAATTTTCGTAGATTTTTGACGGTGAAGTATACAAATGCGTAAAGGCAAAATTGCCTTTTGCTGTATAAATCGAAATCTTTGTTATGCCATTTTCTCTGAATAAATATACATAATCATCAAAAGCGACCAATTTTGTAAACGAACCTCTGTCGTCTAAAAATTCTACGACTTCATTTTCTTCTTCTGTCCATTGTATAAGATTTAAGTTTGTCTTATAGATCAAAGTGTTGCGATTTGTGTTTGTGATTGCAAACAGTTTGTCATAATGCACTACACACGAAATGATTGGTGGGACAGATTCATAAAATCCATCTGCACTCGTATTCATATGAAGCATTCCGTTTTTTGTAAAAAACAAAATCGCATCTTTGTTGTCAATTCGATAAGCGCACGAAAACAATGGTTTTGCTGTCATCTTGTCTGATGATGTCCAAACATAGCCATCATATTCATCGACAAGTGGCACGCTCCAAAGTTTGTTTGCTGAGTCAAGCATCAAAATTTGATAAACATATTTATCAAGCTCTTCGCTAAACCAACGATCAAGCCAAATCCCACAAATTTGATCAACCTTGCTTGCAATGTCAAAAGTGTGTCCTGTTTTCAAATCATCAAAACTTGCAATCGCCTCAAAGTCCTTAAACCCTAAACCGGATTGCAACGCCCCGTTTGAAAGCGAAAAGTTGTAAAACATTTTGCATTGATTTGCTTTTTGCAACAAATCATCTTTTCCGTTTGATAGTCCGTTTGCAAAAATATCAAAAACAAGATTTTTCTGTTTGGTCTTTTTATGTTTCTTTAAATTTTTATAAAACATCAAAACCAACTCCTTGCAGGCAGTTTGTGTTCGCCACGCTTTCTAGACAAAACAAACAAACTTTCCTTAAATCTCTCTTCCCAAATTTCTGCATCTTCGCTCACGCCGTCAACAAGCAAAAATTCGCTGGCCACACCATAAGCATAAACCCTCGCACTCAAGCCACAAAACATTTCAACTTCATCATCAAGGGCTTTGTCGGCAGGCAAGAAGCTGTAAGTCACCCACTTTCCTTTGCCAAACACCTCAACAAAGTTTGGGTAATTTCTAAATTTCAAATTGAAACCAAAACGATTTTTGATTTCGTAGATGTTGATCACTTTGTTTTTCAAACTCGAAAAGTTGAGCACTCCATCTTCAATGTCAACTTCTTCTTTATGCAAAAATGGCAAATAGTCGCTTGCGATTTCTTGATTGACCAAATTGAAACAATTTGTCATAATCTCTATCTTTTGTTGTTCTCTCTCTTGCAACTGTTGACTTGTGGCAAGTTTTTGCGCAAGTTCTCTTTCTCCAACAAATTCACAAACCAATTTCAAGATATCTCTAACTGTCATATATCTTCTCCTCAAAGTCATTTAAGATTTGCTTGATTTGCCTTTGTCTGTTTTTTTGATTTTCCGCTTCCATTTCTCTAAACAAAGCCTCACTGTTTTCCACTCTGGTCTTGAGGACATCAACTATCATTCGTTCGTCTATTTGCTCATAAGCAAAACTTAAACAATAACTATTTCCTCTCTGCGACAAGTTGTGAAGTTCAAACACTCCCCTGTCTACATTTCTCATCAAAACATAATCTTTGTCTATCTGCTTCAATCTTTCAATTACACCAAGACAATCATCGCAAATCTCAAACAATCTTTTCATAATTCACCTTTTATTCTGCAATTGTTGTTGAAATACCCTTGCAAAAACCAACACCATTTGGTTTATGACACAAAAGTTCGGTATACTTAACCAATGTTGCAGCAAATGCTGGTTTGCTTGGATGTTGTTTAAGCACTCTTCCAGCTTCATCTTCCAACCATTTCCAATCGCCAAGTT
This sequence comes from Clostridia bacterium, assembly GCA_017452445.1. Taxonomy (GTDB): domain Bacteria; phylum Bacillota; class Clostridia; order Christensenellales; family UBA1242; genus Caccovivens. Next base: position 12,670 of record JAFTMH010000004.1, on the reverse strand, counting down.
CGTAGAATGCAAAATCGTTTGTATTAAGGAAATAGCATTCATCTTGTGCAAGTTGAGCTGTTGGCACAATTGGAGTTCCAAAGTGAGTCAACACTTTCATTCCATCTTCCAAAGTTGTATATTCAATGTTCTTCTTATACAAAGTCATATATCTTTGATATACTCTCTTAAGCTCATAAGAAGTATTGATAAAGTTTACTTCTGTTCCACCCATTTCAAGGTCATCAATAATCTTTTGCACAAAATCTTCATCAAAAGCATCTGTTTGAGATGCTGTGTATGTGCGAGCATTGATGATTGGATAAGCATCTTTGTCTACGCCATACAAAGTTTTGTTTTCGACAATACCTTTAAGACCGATAATGTCACCACCCTTAGAGTTGTGCAAATAAAGTTTTGCACCTGTTGTAATGCCAAGTTGGTTTGCATCTTTTGCAAGAGTGATAGTTTTTGCTGCTTTGTTTACATCAACAACAAGAATATTTGTTGCGACTGCCACATCTGAAGCAGAATAAACATCAACATACATTCCTGGCGCAACTGCACCTACATTGTCTGCTGAAATTGTGTTTTCAGAAACTGTCACTGTTGCCAAACAACCGCTTCCATCTCCATAAATCATTCTTGAAAGATTGAAAGCGCTGGCTTTAACCAACGAATCCATTCCATCTTGAAGAAGATTTACAAAAGAGTTTACATCACTTGAAGAACATTTGATTGCCTTGTCGCTGATTTCAAATCTTCCATAAAGGTTTTTAAGTGGAGCCACAAAAGAAAGATAAGGTGTGTCAACTCCTGCTGGAAGATCGCTTGTTTCGCTTCCTGCCATAATGCCACCATTGATTCCGATTGGTGCAACAACTCTTACTTCTTTGCCCACAATGTTTCTAGAACTTCTTTTAATTCTGCTGAAAAGTGGATTTGTTTTTGTGTTGATTTGATCTGCTACCACACCCAAATACACATCTTTAAGCACATTTTCAGCACTTGATAATGTTACCATTCAATTCTCCTTTCATCATGAAAACAAATCAAAAACAATCTTTTTTGCTTCTTCAAAACTGTCCGGCTTGACAGGGGCAACTTTTGTCGCCCTCTCGCCAGAACCTGAAGAAATCACCACAGGAGATTTCTGTTGTGATTGAAGTTGTTTTATATAGTTTTCAATTATCAAATTTTTCAAATTTTCGTCATTGTTTATTAAGTTTTCAAAAAAGGACATTTTGTTTTCTTGACGCAACTTTTCTGTCAAGATTTCTGCCCACGCCTTTTCAAAAGGCCTTTCTGCATTTTTAAGACTTGTGTTTTCTGCAACACGCTTTTTAATTTCGGCTGCATACGAAAATGCCTCCTGATTGTCTGCAAGGAATTGCTTAAACTCTTCTTCTGTTTTTTCAAACTGTTGGGTTTGAGCAATTTTGTCTTTTTCCAACTCGGCAAGTCTTTGGCTTTTTCGTGTAAACTCTGCTTGCAAATTGTTGTATGCCTGATATAAGTCATCTACATTTTTAAATTTACCTACGGGAACGCCCCTTTCTGCTTCACTTTCTTCTGGCATGCTCTCAACTTGCGACATTGCAGTTTCTTTTGAGGAGTCACAGCCGTTGTCTTCTTGCAAAGGTTCAACTGCTTGTGGTTGTTCCTCAAATGTTTCATTTTCAAAATTCATAATTATTCTCCTGTTGAAATTCTTTGTTTGTGCATTTCAATATGCGCCAAAAATTGTTGTTCAATCTCTGGAGCAAATTGTTTGCTGTAAAGTTCTTTAAGCATAAACGAAATGTGCTGTGTAAGATGCAAATTGTCATCGTCAATCTTCTTCACTTCAACCACTTCGCCTTCGCTTATTCTAAAGTTTTCTTGATCGGCATTTTTCATATGCAAGTCCGTCAAATCAATTGCATTATCCCAAGTGCCAAACCCTATATTTTCAAGCACTTTAGCCTTCATAGAAGACGAAAGTTTTCCATTCTCATCAAACAACAAACCTTTGTCCAAAAGCGAAAAAATCATTGTTCTTCGTTGCGAAATCGTGTCGTTGCTTTCATTGTCAGCATCAAATTGCACATCATCGCTCGAAAGATCGTTGCCTTTGAAATAAAACACATCAAGTTTGCCATTTTCGCCAACAATCTTCACAAGTCGTGGCATTGTTGCAAATTGCTTATACAATCTCAAAATGTGCTTAGAAATGGTTTTGATCGCATCTTTAACACTGTCCGTTGTAAACTTCAATCTTGTTTCGTTTTCGTCTATCAAAAGTTCGAGAGCAACCCCACTCAAGCTTGTCGAAACATGTTCCATACTTCCCATTTCGCTTGTGCCACTCAATGTCGAAAACTCTTTAATCAATTTTTCTTCTTCTTTTTCAAAATCAGCTGGCAAAGTTTCTCCACCCAAAAACTTAGGCGCGCTCGCCCCTTGTCTGTAAACCAAAATCTTGCCCGGTGCAAGGCCTTCTTCTTCCAAATTGTCGATATCAACACTGCCATCTTCAACAGCAAGCACGCCCATTGTCAATCTGTTGAGATATTCGTGCTTTCTATTTTTGACTGCATTGTAAGCTCTTTGAATTGGGATCAATCTTCCAATCACACTCACGCCCCAAAAACTGCCCACTTCTTCATGACAGATTTGCTTAACAAACGGAAATTCTCTCTTTCCATCAACTCCATTTATGTATGGCAAATCACCATCAAACACAAGTTTTTCGCCAGCGACCACAATCAATCTGCCATTTGGATATTTTTCGGTAGGTTTGACATATTTTTCGATGACCAACGCACTGTTTTTTCTTGTTGTTTCGCAAACTCTTTTTGCAATGCCACCAATGCCCAATCCACCAAGATTGTTTGTCGTTGCACCCAGCGTATAAACATTGACTTCTTTGCCCTCTACATCAACACCATACATCTGTTTGATTTGTTGCACTGTGTATGCTTTGGCATGAATGATGCTTTGACAGTCGACAAGATTTTCATGCGTTGCACTGTCAGGATAAATCTCAAATGGCGAGCAAACACTGATGTCCACTTCTCCCGACTTAATCTTTTTGCCATTGTCTTCCAAGGCCACAATTTGTCCCAAATCAGCATTCCACGAAATTTTGTAAAAACTTGTTCCACAAATTTCACTCCACTTCAACGCTTGATTGATTTTTGAAGCAAAATTCATTTTGCTAGAAACAGACTCCAAAACCCTTTTGCCAACCTTTGCCGAATAAATATCCACTTCTTCGCTTGTTGCCGGAAAAACGGTTATTTTTGGCTTGATTTTTGACAATTTTGACAATCTTATATCAACAATCGGTGCGATATGATTGAAAATTTCTCTCTCTTGCCAAAAATATTGCTTGTCAACTTCTCTCACTTGACCACCAAAGCCAACATCACTGTATTGATTTCCTATATAAAAATTCATATTAAGTTGCCATTGACTTTCAAATGGTTTTCGTGCCATTGCTCTTTCTTCAAAATCAGCCAAAGTTTCTTTTGCCAATTTTTCTGCATAACCAACTTTTTTCATACATTCTCCTTTCTTCTTTTGCTTTTGTAAGGAGCGTCAACTCCTTTTGGCACACAGTTTTTTGAAAAACATTCAAACATCTTCTTCATGCAGTCCTCACAAAAAACGATATCTCGTCTGATAAACCCCTTTGTGCTGAAACTGTATTTTGCCATGTTTTTGCAACCATAAAAGTCGCACATCAACTGGTGTCTACACATTTCCATTTTCATTTTCTCTCTCCTTCAAAAGTTGCAGCAATCTTTCTTTTTCCTTCAGCAGCTGAGAGTCTGTCATTTTTGAAATCTCATCATTGCCAAGCGATGCTCTTTCAAGCAAAAACCTGAGCGCATTGATGTCAGGTGGATTGTATTTTTTTGTTATCTTGCGCTTGGAAAGCACCGATTTTCCGTTTTCGTCTGCAACATATTCTTCAACAATCTCATCGCACTCGCACCCCATTGCTCGCTTCAACAATGCCTGCTTGATTTCTTCCTCATTCATAAACTCTCCTTTGCAACTTTGCCATCATTTTAGGGGCAAAAATAGGCAACTTCAACATAATGTGCCAAAAATTTTTAACAAAAAATGTCGTTCAAAATAGAATGTTATTGTAAGGACAAAACACAAATGACAAAAACAAACAACTTGCTCACTTTTGAAAATGTAAATTATTTTTACCAAACCAAAACTGCAGAAATTTTTGCACTCAATTCGGTAAATTTTGAGATAGAGAAACAGCATTTTGTCTCTTTGGTTGGCCCAAGTGGTTGTGGCAAAACAACCATTCTTTCTCTGTCGGCAGGACTTTTAAAGCCCTCTACAGGCACAATTCTGCTTGATGGCGAAAGCAAAATAGACACAAAAAAAATAGGTTATATGTTCCAGCGAGATCACCTTTTCGAGTGGCGAACTGTCTGGAAAAACATAACCTTGGGCTTGGAAATTCAAAAGCCTAAAAATCTTGATCAAAAACTCAAACTTGCAGAAGATTTGTTAAAAAAATATGATTTATATTCTTTTAAAGACACAAAACCTCGCTCGTTAAGTGGTGGCATGAGACAAAGAGTTGCACTTATTCGCACTCTTGCACTCGAACCACAACTTTTACTTCTCGACGAACCTTTTTCTGCGCTGGACTATCAAACAAGAATATCCGTGTGTGACGATGTCTATCAAATCATCAAAAGCGAACAAAAAACTGCCTTGCTAGTGACCCACGACATATCCGAAGCGATTTCAATGTCAGACAAAATCATTGTCCTTACATCGCGCCCTGCAACTGTCAAAGACACAATCTTTCCAAATCTAAACGGCACCACTCCCCTAAAGAAAAGAGAAGACAGTCAGTTTGCAGGTTTGTTTGACAAGATATGGAGAGAACTAACAAATGAAAAAACAACCAAAAAAGCATAAGCAAACAGACTTTTCAAAGGCACATCAAACCTATATCAAAAAACTTAAAAAAGACAAATTTGTTGTCATCTTTTTCAGGATTTTTGTGCTGATTGCCTTTCTTGGCTTGTGGGAACTTTTTACACACTTTTCCATTATTGATCCATTTTTTGTAAGTTCGCCCTCACGCATAATCAATCAAATCATCACACTTGCAAAAAACGGAAGCATTTTCACCCACAGCCTTATCACCCTCGGCGAAACTTTGGCAGGTTTTGCGATTGCCACAGTTTTGGGATATTTGATTGCAGTGCTTTTGTGGTGCAACGAAAAGGCAAGAAAAATCTTTGAGCCATATATTGTAGTGCTAAATTCCCTTCCAAAAATCGCACTCGGCCCTGTCATTATCCTTTGGGTTGGCGCTGGCACAAGTGCAATCATTTTGATGTGTGTGCTTATCTGCATAATCATCACAACAATGAGCATGCTGTCTGCATTTTTAAGCGTTGACGAAAGCAAAATTCTTCTGCTTAAATCCATGAATGCAAACAAATGGCAAATCCTGACAAAGCTTGTTTTGCCAAGCGCAATGTGTGAGTTTGTCTCTGTGCTCAAAATCAATGTTGGCATGAGCTGGGTCGGAAGCATTATGGGCGAATATCTCACAAGCAAAGCCGGACTTGGTTATTTAATTGTCTATGGTGGTCAAATCTTCAAAATTGACCTGGTTATGGCATCAACGACCATTTTGTGCATTCTTGCTTTTTTGATGTATTACCTTGTAAGTCTGATAGAACGAAAATATCGAAAATAATAGCACAAAAACGCCCAAAACACTGCACAACGGATAAACAATTGCCACAATTTTTGCAAACCCAAAACCACTCAAAACAAACGGCAAAAACACAGCCGTCAAATTGCAAATCCAATCATTTTTGATTGTCTGCTTAGCCAAGTTTTTGATAGTAAAACAAAGCGACAACAGGGTTGTTGCACACCCAAGCAAAATCAAAACAAACGCAAAAACAAACACAAATTTGTTTGATCTAGCAACAGTCAAAAACGGCATTTCACTTGCATAACAATCGGGATTATTTCTTATCACAAAGTTGCCAAAAAGCAAAAAAACTGCCAGCAAAAGCGAAGAAAACAAGCATGTCAAAAGTGCTTGTTTTTTTGTCAATTTGCTTCCGGCTTTGGCAAAAACCAAACCACTTGTCGAGGTGTTGAGTGCCACATACAATGGACAATACCACCACCCAGCAATCTCACTGGCAACTGGCATAACCCCACCTTTTGACAAACACCCAAACCCTAGCACCACAACAAACATCACCCCAGCCAAAGGCATAATCAACGCATTTGCCCTTTCAAGTCCACTCACCCCTTTGCACACAACATACAAACAAATCACAATCAACATACCTGTCAAAATCCAACTTGCTGAAATTGAAAAATGAGCAAACAAACTGTTTGTGCCAGCAAACATAGACGAAGCAAACACAATCGAAACAAAAAGCGAAATCCCTTTTATAAGTTTGTTGTTTTCCATCAAGGCAACCATTTTCTCTCCTGCTCGCAAAAAGAAGTAAAACAGCAAACAAAACAGCACAACAGCAAGCACGACAAACAGATAAGACAACCTGCCAAATCTGCTGAAAAACACAACAATCTCACTGCCACTTGAAAACCCCGACCCTACAACCGTGCCAAAGATAAGCAAAACCACCGAAAAAACCTGCTTCATAAAATAAACTTATTTGTCACAACGCATTAAAATGATATTTTTTCTCACAATAACAAAATGAAAAAGACTTTATTTTTGTTTTCTGCAACACTCTCAATCTTTTTGCTTTCGGCAATCTTGCCAATGCCTTTGTTTTCGGAGCAAACAAACATCACAAACTCACAGGCAAGCAAAATAAACGACTATCACGAAAGCGAAGTTGCCCCAACAAACAGCACTTCTTCCAAAATTTTGACAATAAGTTGGACAGATGGCATCAACAACCTATTTACACCAAGCCAAGTTTTTGAAATCATTGTTCCACACAACCAATCAATTATCGCTGTCAAACGAATTGGTGGCACAAATCATGTTGATTTTGTCGCCATTGATGCAGAAAATCAAACCAAACTTGATCAACTTATGCTCACACAAAAACTTCCCGCACTTGCAAAAATAAACGAGCAAACTTTTTTGCCTGCAAGCATCTATTCTTACCAACACGGTTATCAAAACCACTATTGCATGCACTTTAAAAACTCAAAAACAGATGGCACAAAAAAAGAAGATGCTTTTCATCAAAAAAACATCTCCCATATCCTAAAAAACAAATCAAAGTTTCTAAAAATTGCAAACATGGCATAAAAAAAAGAGGCAATGCCTCTTTGATTATTTTGTTCTGCCGACTTTAAAGATTTCTTCTTCTTTCAAATCGCAACCCAATTTTGCTCTTTCAATAGCAATTTTTGCACTCATTCTCTTTTGAAATTCTTTGTCCATTTTCATACTTCCAAAAGGGAGCAATTCGTTTCTTTTTGCTTCTTTCATCATTTCAGCATGACCAGCTCTTGCTGCAAGGACCAACAATGTTTCGTTTGCAGTCGAATAACTTCTTGTTGCAGGATCAATGAAGTATACTGTGTCCAAAGCGAAAAATTGACTTGGATCTTCCTTCAAAATTTTGAGCATTCTTTCTGAAATGTAAGGGTTGATTTTAAGCCCTGCTTCAACATTTTCACAATCCAAAGTAAAGCAGTTTACCCCTTTATAAAAGTGAACAAATCTTGCATCTTCGCCATGCTTTTCAATTTCAACATATTGATATGCTTGTGGCACAATTTTGTTGCCTTGTTTCAATTCAAAAAGCCCCCAAGTTTTTGCAGAGGCATCATAAGTTGCAGCCAAATTGTCATCAACTCTCACAATTGAGTGATAATATGGTGGCACCACCAAAAAGCCTTCTTCAGTGATAAGCCCATACACTCTTCTTCCATCAACAAATTCTGGCGAAAAAGAAAAAACGCCATTTGCAAATGGTTTAACAGCCATTCCAATTTCAACATATTCTCTATCTTTGTCTACATACAAACATTGAAGCATTTTTACTGCTTTTTCATTGTCCATTGGTCTAATTTTCATAACAAACTCCTCAACGCAAAAATTATAACACCCACCATTTTCAATGTCAATACCCAAACCACCGCAAATACCAGAAAATTTTGTCACAAAAAAACAGCACTTTAATTAGTGCTGCTTAAAAATTATAAATTATTTTTCCTTAACCTTCTTTTGCATCTTTGCAACATCTTTTTTAATTGATTTTTTGATATAGGTTTTTGCCATTGCAACCACAACATTTTTCTTCAAAATTGCAAAGCCTTTTGCAACAGCACTCTCTGCATCAAGTTCATCTTCTGTTTTTGCACCGGCAAGCAACAACAAATCCAAAATTTCTTTGTCTGTGGCCTTTGCTGGTTGTTTTTGTTTTTTTCTTTCCTCGACAATCATCAAAAGATCTTCCAATGCATCTGCTCGTTTTTCAACATAACCATTTTCAATTGCCTTCTTCACCATTGCAACATTACCTTTTCTAACAAAAGTTCTAAAATCGCTTGGAGTTGGCACATAACCGTGGTCGATCAAATATCCTACTCTGTCAATCACAACATCAAAAACCTTTCCTCTTCTGGCACGAGTGAAACACGATCCAAAAACAGACATATCCTTTACAAAACCTTCTTCCACGAAAAGTTGAAGCAATCTTTCATCTTCAGCAAAAAATGCTTCCATCAATCCGTTTTCAAGCATTTCATCAATTGTATAAGAAGGACTGCCCTCGCAACACTTTCGCCACTCTTTAAGAAGTTGCAAACATTCTTCTTTTGCATAGCCCTTTTTGAAAGAATCCATAGCCAAAGCAAAAATAAACTTTGCACAACTCAAATCTGCCCCAAACTTTCTATCCAAATCATAAACTGAAAGATTTGATATATCTGTCACTCCTTTGCGACACTCTCGGATTTCTTCCCAGGCCTGACTAAAAAGTTTGCCCTTGCTGTAATAAGAAATCATTTGTCCATAAGTGTCTTTATCTTGATTAGGTTCTTCCTTTTCAACACGACCGTCTATCGTCAACACTTTCAATGGATGATTGTATGTAATATCTCCGTTGAGATACACATTTCTTGCACCACAAAAGGTAGAGAAAAACACATCATCTCTCTCTTCAAAAATTTTGTCCAACAACAAATCAAGTTTTGCCATTTTTCCTCCCCAACACCTATAAATATATTATACCAAAAATCGGACATACAGTCAATAACACAAAAAAAGAAGCCGTTTTTCGACTTCTATTTTTCAAACGAACTATCTTTCTCTAACAGTTTGTTTTGCCTTTCTTTGTTGTTTTTTTATGGATTTTCTTGCCATTTTGACTTGTGCTTCTTTTTTAACTATTGCTCTTCTTCTGGCAAAATTTCCTTCTGCCTTCAATTCTGCAGTAGTTTTTGCTCCTCTGTCAATAAGAAAATCAAAAACGGCTTCCAATCTAGGATCAACCCCACCTTTGCTTTCCTTTTGTTCTTTTGCCAACTGCAAACAGAAATCCAAAATCGTTTGTTTTTCTTTGCTTGTGTTGATTGGCAAACCCCAAGCAATCAGTTTTCGCATTGCCGAAACATTTCCTTCTTCAGCAAATCTGCAAAGTGCTTCAAAAGTTGGTTTTGCTCCTTTTCTAAGCAAATAGTCAACCATAATTTCTGCACCCTTGCCACCTTGCATCGAAGCAATAGTGACAGCAGAAAGTCTGTATTCTTGATAACAGAAAGCCAAATCAAAGTTTTGGTCTTCAATAAGGTTTTTCAATGCAGTCAAATTGCCATCTGCACTCAAACTTATCGCCTTGCACAACCTGTCATACATATCATAAAAAAGTCTTTCCTCGTGGCTCATAAAATACATACCTCTCTCCATAGATATATTATAACAAAATTAAATCTTACAGTCAATAATCAAAAAAAGAAGCCAGATTTTTCTGACTTCTCTTATATAGAAGATTATTTATATCTTTCTTCCAATTGTCTTCTTTCTCTTTCTTCGCTCTTTTTGATATAATTATGTGTCATTTTTACAAGCACATTTTTCTTCAAAATTGCAACTTTCTTTCTTACAGGTTTGCCTTCTGCAGCAACTTCTTTTTCAGTTTTTGCACCTGCTTCAACAAGAAAGTCAAGCATTTCACCAACATTTGCTCCAATTGATTGAACATTCTTCTTTTGCTTTTTAGCAATGTCCAAAACAACATCCAAAAGTGCAGGATTGTTTACATCCAAGCCACCTCTAACAAGTTGAGACATCATTCTTACATTCAAAGTTTTTGCAGCATAAAGCCCACATTCTGGTGTTGGTTTTGCACCTTTAGAAATAAGGTATGCAACAAGTTCCATATTTCCTCTGTCGCAAGCATAGTAAAGAGGAAGTTCGCTATTATCGGCATCAACAGCCTTGCGATTTACATTTGCACCCAACTTTTCAACCATAAATCTAACAACATCGTCTCCGCCATATTTCATTGCTTCTACCAAATAGTTCAAACTGTTTTTTCCATTGATAACATTTGAAAATTCGTAGCCCTTAACATTGTCGCATTTATTTTTCAATCTAAGCATTGCATCAAACAAAACTTCTTTGTCTATATCATACTTACCCTTAAAACCTTCAAGCAAAGTTCTAAAAATAAATGTTGCACAACCGTGCACTCTTGAAAGTCTTTCAGCATCAGAAACAGAAGTGTAATCTGTTGCAAGTTTGTCAAAAAATTGAATCATAGTAGAATCAGTTGCAAACACAAATCTTCTTGATTCAGCAAACTTTTGCATAGCGATTACAGAAAGTTTTCCATCAACTGTTTCAACATACATTTTTCTTCTGTCATAAGGGTTTGCCTTTGTATATTCAACTGGAACATCTAAATCAATATAACACTCTTTATTATTACTTCTTCTTTCAATTCCTGACTTTTCAGCAATTTGAGCGATAATTTTATCAAATCCCAACATTTTTCTTCCTCCTTAACAATTATAAATATATTATAACAAAACATAGCCCCCTTGTCAATACCACTTGACACCACCACAAACAAAAAAAACCGGAAAAATTCCGGTTTTTTTATTAAACAGTTTTTACTGTATCTTCTGTTTTTGCTTGTCGCTTTGCGGCTTGCTTTCTAGCCAACTTTGCTTTAACATTCTTTTTCAATGTCGCAACTTTTCTCACAACAGGGATTTTTGCTGTCTTGATTTCTTCTGCAGTTTTTGCACCATTTTCAATCAAGAGCGTGAGCATTTTGTCAACATTTTTGCAAACTTCAACTTCTTTTCTAGGCATTTGAGCACCAGGCATCATCATTTGGACAGCCACAAGAGTGTCAATCATAGATTTTTTCTTTGTTGCAATTCTAAGGCAAATGTCCAAAGCAGTTTCTCCTTCAACAACTCTGTTGGCATCTGCGCCCAATTCAATAAACAATTTTGCAAGCTCAACATTGCCCCATTTTACAGCCCTTCTAAGAGCATATTGTGTGGGTTGCGCCCCTTGTGCTACAAGATAATCAACAATTTCTTTGCTTACATAACCGTCGTTTTCTGCGACAATATCCAAAGAGTTTCTCATCTTGCCACGCACCTTCTCAAAATTGCTTACATCAAGCCCAATTTCTTCAACCAAAAATTTGATAAGTTGAAGATCGCCAGCAATGATCGCTTCTGCCATAGGTGCATTTTTTCTCGTAAGTCTTTCCAAATTTACATTGTTTGTCTTTTCAATAAAATCGTCTTCTTCATCATAAAACTCAAAAGGGATTTTATAAACAGTGTTGTCGCAAATATCTTTCAATTCTCTCAAAGCATCAAAAGCAACTTCTTTGTCACAACAACTTGCAAAGTATGCGTCCATAACACCTTTAAAAATTGCTTCAGCAATGACATTTGCTTCTTCCCAAGATGCACTTTCAATTGCTTGTCTAAGCAAAGTTGAAAGACTTGTTGTCTGATACAATTTATCTTTGTCCATCTCATCTGCAGTCAAAGGATATTGCACAGACTTTTCAGTCCAATAATCATAGTTGATTGTAGTAAAGTTTTTTTCATAATCAACCACAACATAACCATTAGCACCAAATTCAAGATCTTCGATCATCAACGAGTGATAACGACCTCCGGCCTTCTTTTCAGAAACCTTTGCCGACTCCAACAAAAGTTCATCAATGATGCTTGTTTTTTGTGTATTTCCCATTTTGTCCCCTCCTCCAAGTGACATAAATATTATACCATATTCACCTCAAAAAGTCAAGAAACTCACCTTAAAACCAACACTTCCAAATCGCTACACACCCCTAAAATACGAAGATGTAGCAATTATATAACGACATAAAAAATTTTATAAATTTTTGTTAAAAATATCGTTAAAACTTCGTCCCAAAGAAGTTGTATTAGTTTGCCTTTTTTCAAAAGAAAAAACTCTCTTTCCCCAAAAAAGCAATAAAAAAAGAACGACGCTAAGTCGTTCTTCTTTTATCTAATTAAATATGTTCTTAAACAATCAAACGGTTTAGTTATCTTGTTCGTTTTAAGACGAGTTAATCTCATCTCATCGACTGTCTTCTCTTTAAAAGGAGGTGATCCAGCGGCACCTTCCGATACCGCTACCTTGTTATGACTTCACCCCAGTCGCTGGCTTTACCTTAGACGGCTGCCTCCCTTGCGGGTT